>DASXYH010000323.1:0-1625 GCA_036502545.1 Spongiibacteraceae bacterium | reverse complement strand
ATGGTGCCCAGGGGCAGAATCGAACTGCCGACACGAGGATTTTCAGTCCTCTGCTCTACCGACTGAGCTACCTGGGCGTGCGGGAATTGCGCCGGGGGTTGCGCGCGAGGCGCGTATTAAACCGTTATGATCCGCGCGAGTCAAGCTGAAAGCGGCGCGGTTATTTTGTGGGCGGCGGCACGTATCCTTCGGCTTTTGCGAAGTCTTCGCCGGCGAGGAATTTGTCCATTTCCTGCTGCAGGAATTTGCGCGCGGCCGGGTCCATCAGCGACAGGCGCTTTTCATTGATCAACTGCGTTTGCTGCTCCTGCCATTCAAGCCAAGCCTGCTTGGAGACGTGTTCGAAAATTTCCTGACCTTTTGCACCGGGATACGGCGGCGCATTGAGCCCTTCCATTTCTCGCTGATATTTTTTACAGAACACCATACGCGCCATTGCGATTGCACCTCATGCGAGTTTTTGCAGCAATTTAACTACCGGCGCCGCCAATCCGATTTCAGCCGGTGCGCGCAGGTTATACCAGAGGTGGCGCTCGGCCTCCATGACCGCGTGTTGTTGATTGCGCAGGCGCAGGCGCACCGGTTCGATGTCGAGATGGTAATGGCTGAACGTGTGGCGATAACCGTTCCAGCGCTCGATCATTTCGGTTTCGAGCTGGAGCTGATCGGCGCAGTACGCGATCGGATCGGCATCGATCGCGATCTGCGGAAAAACCCAGAGCCCGGACCAAATGCCGGTCGGCGGACGTTTCTCCAATAACACTTCGCCTTGAGCCGCGCTGATGATCAGCATTTGCGTATTTTTTATCGGCAGCGTTTTTTGCGGCTTTTTACCGGGAAATCGCGCTGTTTGCCCCATTAGGTGCGCATTGCAATCCGCGTGCAATGGGCAAATAGCGCAAGTCGGTTTGGTGCGCGTGCACAGCGTCGCGCCGAGATCCATCATCGCCTGCGTGTATGCTTCGACGCGATTTTGCGGCGTATGAAATTCGGTGCAATCCCACAATGCTTTATTCACTGTGGTCGCGCCGGGGTAACCATCGATTGCATGAAACCGCGCGAGCACGCGCTTGACGTTGCCATCGAGAATCGCCGCGCGCTTGCGAAACGCGATCGCGACGATGGCGCCGGCCGTCGAGCGACCGATGCCCGGTAATTCGCTCAGGCGTTCGACATCATCGGGAAATTCGCCACCGTATCGCTCGCAAATAATTTGCGCGGTGCGCTGCAGATTGCGCGCGCGGCTGTAATAGCCGAGCCCCGTCCACAAATGCATGACCTGATCGGAGTTTGCAGCGGCGAGATCGCGCACGCTCGGCAGCGCGGCCATGAAACGCTGGTAATACGGAATCACCGTTTGCACCTGCGTCTGCTGCAGCATGATTTCCGAAACCCAGACGCGATACGGCGAAATATCGTGCTGCCACGGCAAAGTTTTGCGGCCGTGATGATCGAACCATGCGAGCACGCGCGGCGCGATATCGATCGCGCGCCAGCTCAACGCGTCCACACCCATTTAGTATCGGCGTGGATAAACTCGAGTTGTTCCCACAATTGCGCCAATTCCGCATCGGGCGCTTCGAGCTGCGCGATGTGCAATTGCTCGGCATGCGCCTGCAGCAGTT
>DASXYH010000322.1:0-2689 GCA_036502545.1 Spongiibacteraceae bacterium | reverse complement strand
GTAGAAAGGATTGGCATGACCGAAGCGACTGGCGACGAAGCCCGGGTGCAAACAATTTGCGCTGACATTGCTGCCTTGCAGGCGGTGGGCGAGTTCGCGCGTGAATAAAATATTCGCCAATTTCGATTGCGCGTACGCGATCAGCGCCGAATATTTTTTTCTAAATTGGATATCGTCGAAATTGATGCCATCGCGGGCGCCGCGATGAGCGGCCGAGGCGACGTTGACGATGCGCGCCGGCCCACTTTGTCGAATCCGCTCCAGCAATAAATGCGTCAATAAAAAATAGCCGAGATGATTCAGCGCCCACGTCATCTCGATGCCATCGGTGGATTCGGTGAAGTGTGGAAATAGCGCACCGGCGTTATTCAGCAAAATATGCAGCGGTCGACCGCTGGCGAGAAATTCGGCGGCGACACGGCGCACTTCGATCTGCGACGATAAATCGGCAACGAGATAGTCGACGCGCTCATTGCCGGTAGCGCGCTTAATTTCCGCTGCGGTTGTTTCGGTGAGCGCTCGATTGCGGCCGATGATAACCAGGTCGGCGCCGGCAGCGGCCAGGGCTGTTGCCGCCTCCTTGCCGATGCCATTGGTGGCGCCGCTGACGAGCGCCGTTTTTCCGTGTAGATCGATTGGCGTGGCTTGCATCGAAAATCTCCCTTTTTGGTTGTTATTGAAACATCCTGTCTATTGCCGAAGCGCACTGAGGACATGCTCGCCAAATCGCGGCGAGCGGGCAACTTAATAAAACGTAATCTGCGCTTATGACCGCAAAGTATTTTTACGCGCCGAAGCGTGCTGGCTCGCGTGCGTTCATAACACCACCTGCGCGCCGAGTTCGACGATGCGGTTCGGCGGAATTTTGAAATACGTCGCCGCACTGCCGGCATTGCGATACATCGCGATGAATAATTTTTCGCGCCAGAAAAACATTTCCGAGCGCAGCTTCGGTATCAGCGTTTCGCGCCCGAGGAAAAATGAAGTATCCATCAAATCGAAGCTGAGGCCGTGGCGCTCGCAGCAGCGCAATGCCAGCGGCAAATCAATTTCATCCATGAAGCCGAAATGGATCGATGCCGTATAAAACTGTTCGTTGAGGCATTGCACATCGGCGCGCGCACTGACCGGCACATACGGCTCATCGTGAACTTCGACATGCATGATGACGACGCGCTCATGCAGGCATTTGTAATGCTTGATGCTGTGCAACAACGCGTGTGGAACTTTGCTTTCCTGCCCGGTTAAAAAAACCGCGGTGCCCGGCACCTTGGTCACGTCGGCAGTGCCCTGAATGAACAATTGCAGCGGCAGCGCATCTTCGCTGAGGCGTTTGTGCAACAGTATGCGGCCGCGCTTCCACGTCGTCATCGCAAAAAATATCAGCGCGCCGAGCGCCAGCGGAAACCAGCCGCCGTCGTGTACTTTCAATAAATTCGCGGCGAAATAGGAAATATCGACAGTGATAAAAGTGCCGATGACCAATACGCTCAGCGGCCAACTCCAGCGCCACAGGCGCCGCACGACGATGAACGACAGCGTTGTCGTCATCACCATGGTGCCGGTAACCGCGATGCCATACGCCGCGGCAAGCGAGCTCGACGAGCGAAAGCCGACCACCAGCGCGATCACAGCGATCAGCAATGCCCAATTGACGCCGGGCAAATAAATTTGTCCTTGTTCTTCGCTCGATGTGTGCTGTACCAGCATGCGCGGCGCGTAACCAAGTTGAATGGCTTGCCGCGTCATCGAGTAGGCGCCTGAAATCACCGCTTGCGAAGCGATGACGGTAGCTACGGTAGAAAGCGCGACCAGCGGATACAGCCCCCAGTCCGGCGCGAGAAAATAAAATGGATTACTGACCGTCGCGGCATCGTGCAGCAGCAATGCGCCCTGGCCGAAATAATTCAATACCAGCGCCGGCAGTACCAATAAAAACCACGCGCGCTGCACCGGCTGGCGACCGAAATGACCCATATCGGCGTATAGAGCTTCGGCACCGGTCAATGCCAGCACCGACGCGCCGAGCGCGAAGAAACCCATTTTCGAATGCAGCACAAAAAACAACACCGCGTGCAGCGGATTCAACGCCGCCAATACCGTCGGCGATTTAGCGATATTGACGATGCCGAGCACGCCCAGCGTAATGAACCACAGCAGCATGATCGGCCCGAACAAACGTCCGACTTTGGCGGTGCCTTGCTTTTGCACTACGAATAATGCAATCAATACGATCAACGTTATCGGAATTATGAACGGCTTGAATGCGGGCGTCGCTACCTCCAACCCTTCGACGGCCGATAGCACCGAGATTGCCGGCGTGATAACGCTATCGCCATAAAACAACGCGGCGCCAAACAAGCCGAGCAGCATCAGATAACCGGCCCGCGGCGAATTGCTGAGACCGCGCAGCGCGAGCGCCATCAACGCCATGATGCCGCCTTCGCCTTTGTTATCCGCGCGCATCACGAACACCACGTACTTCAGCGAAACGACAACAATCAGCGACCAAAAAATCAGCGATAGCATGCCGAGCACGTTGGGCTCGTTGATCGGCACCGGGTGATGCTTACCGGCGAAAATTTCTTTGATCGTATACAGCGGGCTGGTGCCGATATCGCCGTACACCACGCCCAATGCCGATAGAGTTAAAGAAGAGAAGCGCGCCTGCTTCGCATTCGCTGTTAGG
>DASXYH010000321.1:0-4743 GCA_036502545.1 Spongiibacteraceae bacterium | reverse complement strand
TTTGGTTAATTTGAGCAGCGAATCGAGACTCGCGGCTTTCGGTTTTACCATCCAGAATTTGCGCGCGTAGTCGGCAAAATCTTCCAGAATTTTTGCGCCCCAGGCCGAGCCGGTTTCGGCGACGAATTCGCGAATAATATTACGCAGATGACCGCGATGCGCTTCGAATGCTTCGCTGTTGATGCGATTGATTTCGACCAGTTCGCTGTTGTAGCGATCGACGAAACGATTGTCCTCGTCGAGCACGTACGCGAAACCACCGGTCATGCCGGCGCCGAAATTGACGCCGGTGGGACCGAGCACGGTGATATGGCCGCCGGTCATGTATTCGCAGCAATGATCGCCCGCGCCTTCGACGACGGCGACAGCGCCGGAATTGCGCACGCCGAAACGTTCGCCCGCGCGTCCGGCCGCAAATAATTTGCCGCCGGTGGCGCCGTATAAACAGGTGTTGCCGACGATCGCTGCATGCTGTGATGCAAACGTGCTGACACGCGGCGGATAAATCACCAGCTTGCCGCCGGCCATGCCTTTGCCGACGTAATCGTTGGCATCGCCTTCGAGAGACATGTGCAGACCGCCGGCATTCCATACACCGAAGCTCTGTCCCGCCGTGCCGGTTAAGTGCAATGTAATCGGCGCATTCTGCATGCCGAGATCGCCGTAGCGGCGCGCGATTTCGCCGGATAAGCGCGCGCCGATCGAGCGATCGCCATTGCGCACATTAAATGAAAATTCGCCGCCGCTTTTATTTTCGATCGCCGCGCGCGTCGCGCTCCACATCGCTTCGGCTTTCAGCGCTTTATCGAACGGCGGATTCGAACGTTGTATGCAAAATTCTGGCTTGCCTTGCGCGCGCGGATCCTTCCATAAAATGCGCGACAAATCGAGATTGCGCTGCTTCGCCGTCTGTCCTGCGCGCATCGACAATAAATCCATGCGCCCGATTAATTCCTCGAGCGAGCGCACGCCGATGCGCGCGAGCCATTCGCGTGTTTCCTCGGCGATGAAGCGGAAGAAATTCATCACCATGTCGACGGTGCCGATAAAATGTTCGTCGCGCAAACGGCCATCCTGTGTTGCGACGCCGGTCGCGCAATTATTCAAATGGCAGATGCGCAAATATTTACAGCCGAGCGCCACCATCGGCGCGGTGCCGAAACCAAAACTTTCGGCGCCGAGAATCGCCGCTTTAATCACGTCGAGTCCGGTTTTCAAACCGCCGTCGGTTTGCACGCGCACCGCGCCGCGCAATCCATTCGCACGCAATACCTGCTGCGCTTCGGATAGTCCCAATTCCCACGGCGAGCCCGCGTATTTAATCGACGCGAGCGGACTTGCGGCGGTGCCGCCGTCGTAACCGGAAATCGTAATCAAATCCGCATAGGCTTTCGCGACGCCGGCGGCGATAGTACCGACACCCGGCTCCGAAACCAGCTTCACCGAAACCAATGCCTGCGGATTCACCTGCTTCAAATCGAAAATTAATTGCGCAAGATCTTCGATCGAATAAATATCGTGATGCGGCGGCGGCGAAATCAATGTCACCCCCGGCACTGCGTAGCGCAACCGCGCGATCAAACCATTCACTTTGCCGCCGGGTAACTGTCCGCCCTCGCCCGGTTTCGCGCCCTGCGCAATTTTAATTTGCAGCACTTCGGCGTTAACTAAATACGCCGGCGTCACACCGAAACGACCCGATGCGACCTGTTTGATTTTCGATACGCGCTCGGTGCCGTAACGCGCGGGATCTTCACCGCCTTCGCCCGAATTCGAACGGCCGCCGAGACGATTCATTGCGGTGGCGAGCGCTTCGTGCGCTTCGGGACTCAGCGCACCGAGCGACATACCGGCCGAATCGAAACGCGGTAGAATTTTTTCGATCGGCTCAACTTCATCGAGCGGAATCGGCGTTATATCCGCGCGCAATTGCAGCATGTCGCGAATCATTGCGATCGGCCGGTTGTCGACCAGCGCGGAATAATCGCGCCAGCGTGCGTAATCGCCGCTCTGCACTGCATCTTGCAATGCTTTCACCACATCGGGGTTGAACGCGTGATATTCCTGGCCGTGCACAAATTTCAGCAAGCCGCCGGGCGAAATCGGTTTGCGCGCGAGCCACGCGTCGTGCGCGAGCCGCATTTGATCGGCCTGCAAATCCGTGAAGGTCGCGCCTTCGATGCGACTCGCAACACCGCGAAAACATAATTCCACCACTTCGCGCGCCAGACCGATCGCCTCGAATAATTGTGCACTGCGATAAGACGCAATCGTCGAGATGCCCATCTTCGACAATATTTTCAACAGGCCTTTGTTGATGCCTTTGCGATAATTCGTTTGCGCCGCCTCGGGGTCGCCGAGCACTTCGCCGGTGCGAATCAAATCGTCGATCACGCTGTACGCCATGTACGGATACACCGCAGTGGCGCCGAAACCGAGCAGACACGCGAGCTGATGCGAATCGCGCGCCGAACCGGTTTCGGCGACGATGTTCGCATCGCAGCGCAATCCCACTTTCAACAAGCGATGATGCACCGCGCCCACCGCGAGCAGCGAATGCACCGGCAATTTGCCGTTGGCGATCGCGCGATCCGATAACACGATGATGACTTTGCGATCGCGCACCGCCGCTTCCGCGGCATCCGCGATTTGCGCGACGGCCTGCGCCAAATCGATTTGCTTGGGATCGTAATTGAGGTCGATAAAATGCGCGGGATAATTCGGTTTATCGATGCCGAGCAAACGCTCGAATTTATCGGGCGATAACACCGGCGTGGTGAGAATGACGCGATCGCCGTGATCCGCCGTTTCCTCGAACACATTTTTCTCGGTGCCGAGGCAGGTTTCCAAACTCATCACGATCGCCTCACGTAGCGGATCGATCGGCGGATTGGTTACCTGCGCGAATTTCTGTCGAAAAAAATCGTACAACGGACGCACCTGTTGCGACAGCACCGCCATCGGCGTGTCATCGCCCATCGAGCCGACCGCTTCGTTGGCCGATTCCGCCAGCACGCGCAGAATCTGTTCACGCTCCTCGAAGCTGACCTGAAACATTTTTTGATACGCTTGCAGCGGCTCCCCGCCGATCAATTCCGGCGCACGCTGCGGCTCCATTGTTTCTTCGATGCGCGTGGCATTTTCCTTCAGCCATTTTTTATAGGGCTTGCGCTTTTTTAAGCGATCATCGATTTCGGCTGTGTGCATCACTTCGCCGGTCAAGGTATCGACCGCGAAAATTTGACCGGGACCGACGCGCCCTTTCGCGATCACGTCTTCCGGTTTGTAGCCGTGCGTTCCAACTTCCGATGCGAGCGTGATGAAATCGTCGCGCGTAATGACCCAGCGCGCCGGTCGCAGCCCATTGCGATCGAGCAGGCAAACGGCGTGGCGACCGTCGGTAACGACGATGCCGGCCGGGCCGTCCCACGGTTCCATGTGCATCGCGTTGTATTCGAAAAATGCTTTTAAATCGGCATCCATGTGCTCGATGTTTTGCCACGCCGGCGGCACCAGCATGCGCACTGCGCGAAATAAATCCATGCCGCCCGCGAGCAATAAATCGAGCATATTGTCGAGGCTCGACGAATCCGAACCGGTGCGATTGACCAGCGGCGCGATGCTGGTGATATCAGGCAGCAGCGCGCTTTGAAATTTATTGATGCGCGCTTCGGCCCAGTTGCGATTGCCTTCGATCGTGTTGATTTCACCGTTGTGCGCGAGATAGCGAAACGGCTGTGCCAGCGGCCAGCGCGGCGCGGTATTGGTGGAAAAACGCTGGTGGAAAACGCAGATCGCGGTTTCGAGGCGAGCGTCGTCGAGATCGAGATAAAAGCGCGGTAAATCGGCCGGCATCATCAGGCCTTTGTACGACAATACCTTACTCGACAAACTGCAAACGTAAAAATCGCTGTCCGCGCTATTCGCGATTTCCATTTTGCGCCGCGCCAGATACAGCTGCGTGCTCAGCACCTGCTCGTCCGCAATCGTCGCGTTGACGAAGACCTGCTCGATATGCGGCAAACTTGCTAATGCGATTTCGCCGAGCACGGTTTTATCGATCGGCACCGCGCGCCAACCGACCACCGTCAGCCCGGCGTTGCGCAGTTCGGTCTCTACATTTGCGCGCGCGCTGGCAGCGCGGGCCGCATCGTGACTTAAAAAAATTTGACCGACGCCATATTGTGCCGTCAATTCGGCGCCGAAACACTCACGGGCGATCGCGCGCAGGAAATCATCGGGCTTTTTAAATAACAGACCGCAGCCATCGCCGGTTTTGCCATCGGCGCCAATTGCACCGCGATGGGTCATGCAACGCAATGATTCGATCGCCGTCTGCAATAAACGATGGCTGGCCCGACCTTTCATATGCGCAATCAAACCGAAACCGCAGTTCTCGCGTTCGTCCTCGCTTCGGTAAAGGCTTGCGGTCATCGCCACTCCATCCACGGAAAAAGCGCCAAATCAGGCGTTTAAATTGTCAATCGAGCATAGAAAGGCACGCAGCACAGAGCGTAAATCGGGACGGGATGGAATTTATCCTACACCCGAGGGATTAATGCCGACAAACGAGTGGTGGCAACTCAAGCAGGGCCGTAGTAAGAACAGGCAAGAATTGGTCCGAAGACCATTTCAGATGAGAAGTGATGAGAACGAATTGGATTAACGATCGCCGCGATGAGCGCGAATATCGGTTTGCACATTAGCCATGCTACGCAGCCACGGTTGTTGTCTGCGTACGGC
>DASXYH010000320.1:0-7415 GCA_036502545.1 Spongiibacteraceae bacterium | reverse complement strand
CTGCATCTGCTGCGCGAACTCGCTACCGCTTGCGATTTATCGGCACGCATTGAAACAATGTTTCGCGGCGATAAAATCAATACCACCGAGCAGCGCGCGGTATTGCATATCGCACTGCGCGCACCGGCGGATGAACCTATTTTTGTCGATGGCAGAGATGTCGTCGCGGATGTGCACGCGGTGCTCGATCGCATGGCGGCGTTTTGCGAACGCGTGCGCAGCGGCGTGTGGACCGGCCACAGCGGCAAGCGCATCCGTAATGTGATCAATATCGGCATCGGCGGTTCCGATCTCGGGCCGGTGATGGCATTCGAAGCATTGCGTCATTACAGCCTGCGCGAGCTGACGTTTCGTTTTGTTTCCAATATCGACGGCACCGATTTTATCGAAGCGGTGCGCGATCTCGATCCCACTGAAACGTTATTCGTCATTTGTTCGAAAACATTCACCACGCTCGAAACGTTGACCAATGCGCAGGCCGCGCGCACTTGGTGTCTCGCTGCGCTGCACGATGAAAAAGCGGTGGCGAAACATTTCGTCGCGGTATCGACCAACACCGAGGAGGTCATCAAATTCGGCATCGACGCCGATAACATGTTCGGTTTCTGGGATTGGGTCGGCGGACGTTATTCTATGGATTCGGCGATCGGTCTATCGACGATGCTCGCAATCGGGCCGCAACATTTCCGCGCAATGCTGGCGGGGTTTCACGCGATGGATGTGCATTTTCGCAGCGCGCCGTTCGATCGCAATCTGCCGGTGCTGCTCGGGCTGCTGGCGCTCTGGAATAACAATTTTCTCGGCGCGCCCACCGCGGCGGTGTTGCCGTATGCGCAATATTTGAAACGTTTTCCCGCGTATCTGCAGCAGTTGACAATGGAAAGCAACGGCAAGCACGTCACGCTGGACGGTGCGGTAGTGGATTACGCGACCGGACCAATTTACTGGGGCGAGCCCGGCACCAACGGCCAGCATTCGTTTTATCAATTGATTCATCAGGGCACGCATCTGATTCCCTGCGATTTCATCGGTTTTTGTCAGCCGTTAAGTTCGCTCAGCGATCAACACGATTTATTGATGGCCAATTTATTTGCGCAAAGCGAAGCGTTGGCGTTCGGCAAAACTATTGCAGAAGTGGAGGCGGAGGGTTCATCCGCATCGCTGGCGATGCATCGCAGTTTCGAAGGCAATCGGCCGAGCAACACGATTCTTGCCGAGCGGCTCGATCCATACACGCTGGGCGCGCTCGTCGCGTTGTACGAACACAGTGTGTTTGTGCAGGGCGTTATCTGGAATATCGATTCATTCGATCAGTGGGGCGTGGAGTTGGGCAAGACGCTCGCCAAGCGCACCGCTGCGGAAATTAATAGCGCTGCTGAGCCGCAGCTCGCACACGACAGTTCGACCAACGCCTTGATTCGCCGTTATCGCCAATTGCGGAAGACGAACACATGAACACATTGGCGCCGGATCTGCTGCGCAAGATGGATGCGTACTGGCGCGCGGCGAATTATCTTTCGGTCGGTCAAATTTTTCTTTGCGACAATCCATTGCTGAAACGGCCGCTGGCGCTGACCGATATAAAACATATGTTGCTCGGACATTGGGGCACGACGCCGGGGCAAAATTTTATTTATGCACATTTGAATCGGATCATCAAAAAATACGATCTCGATATGATTTACATTTCGGGTCCCGGCCACGGTGGCCCTGCGGTTGTCAGCAACACTTATTTGGAAGGAACTTACAGCGAGATTTATCCGAATATCAGCCGCGACGAAGCGGGTTTGCAAAAACTTTTTTTGCAGTTTTCATTTCCGGGCGGGATTCCCAGTCACGCGTCGCCCGAATGCCCCGGTTCGATTCACGAAGGCGGCGAATTGGGTTATTCGCTCAGCCATGCGTTCGGCGCAGTATTCGATAATCCGGATTTTGTAGTTGCCTGCGTTGTTGGCGACGGCGAGGCAGAAACCGGCCCGCTTGCCACCGCATGGCATTCGAATAAATTTCTCGATCCGGTGACTGACGGCGCGGTGCTGCCGATTCTGCATCTCAACGGTTACAAGATTGCCAATCCAACAATTTTGGCGCGCATTCCACGTGAAGAGTTGGAGCAGTTGCTGCGCGGTTATGGTTGGGAACCTTATTTCGTCGCGGGCCACGAGCCGGCATTAATGCACGAAAAAATGGCCGTAACACTCGACATGGTCGTCGAGCAGATTAAAACAATTCAGCGGGAGGCGCGCAGCAACGGCAATCGCGAGCGCCCGCGCTGGCCGATGATCGTGCTCAGTTCGCCGAAAGGTTGGACCGGGCCGAAAATTGTCGATGGCCAGCAGATCGAGGGCACGTTTCATTCGCATCAGGTACCGCTGTCGGACCCGGTCAGTCATCCCGAACATTTAATGCTGTTGGAAAACTGGCTCAGAAGTTATCGGCCGGAAGAACTATTCGATGAAGACGGTCAGCTGAAAGCGGAGTTGGCCGAGCTTGCTCCCGCAGGCGAGCGGCGCATGGGCGCAAACCCGCATGCAAACGGCGGCATTTTGCTGCGCGATTTGCGTATGCCGGATTTTCGCGATTATGCGGTCGATGTGCCCGCGCCGGGCGAACGCGGCAGCGGCGATACGCGCGTGCTCGGACCATTCCTGCGCGATGTCGCGAAGCTGAATGACGAGCAGCGCAACTTTCGTATCTTCGGTCCCGATGAAACCGTTTCAAATGGTTTGAGCTCGGTTTTCGAAGCGACCGAACGGCAATGGGATGCCGAGACGATATCCAATGATGAGCACCTCGCGCGCAGCGGACGCGTGATGGAAATGCTCAGCGAGCATCAATGCGAAGGTTGGCTGGAAGGTTATCTGCTCACCGGGCGACACGGACTCTTCAACTGTTACGAAGCGTTTATCCATATCGTCGATTCGATGTTCAACCAGCACGCCAAATGGCTCAAAGTCACTTCGCAACTGCCGTGGCGGCATAAAATCGCCTCGCTCAATTATCTGTTGGCCTCGCACGTCTGGCGCCAGGATCACAACGGCTTCACGCATCAGGATCCCGGCTTTATCGATCATGTCGTCAATAAAAAGGCTGAAGTTGTCCGCGTGTATTTGCCGCCGGATGCGAATTGTTTGTTATCGGTAATGGATCATTGCCTGCGCAGTCGCCATTACGTCAACGTGGTGATTGCCGGCAAGCATCCGGCACCGCAGTGGCTGCCGATGGATGCAGCAGTGAGGCATTGCGCCGCCGGCATCGGCATCTGGCAATGGGCCAGCAACGATCAGAGCGTCGCGCCGGATATAGTAATGGCCTGTTGTGGCGATGTGCCGACATTGGAAACACTCGCTGCCGTTTCGATACTGCGCGAGCATTTGCCTGAGTTGAAAATTCGCGTCGTCAATATCGTCGACCTGATGAAACTGCAGCCGCAAAGCGAACATCCGCACGGCTTGAGCGATAAGGATTTCGATGAAATTTTCACGCGCGATAAGCCGGTTATTTTTGCTTTTCATGCGTACCCATGGCTAATCCACCGGCTTACGTATCGGCGCACTAATCACGACAATATTCATGTGCGCGGTTACAAGGAGGAGGGCACGATCACGACGCCGTTCGATATGACGGTGCTCAACGATCTCGATCGCTTTCATCTGGTGATGGATGCGATCGACCGGCTGCCGCAAACCGGCGAAAAAGGTCTCTACGTGAAACGGCTGCTCAAAGACAAATTGTTCGAACATAAGCAATACATCGACAAACACGGTCAGGACATGCCCGAAATCCTGAACTGGAAATGGGGACAATCGCAATGAACGCACAGGCGCTTATAGAAACAGCGAGGCAATTGCTCGCCGACGATAAAGGGCTGCTGGCGATGGATGAAAGCAATCCGACCTGTAACCGGCGTTTCGCCCAATTGGGCATTCCGCAGACCGAGGAGATGCGCCGTCAATACCGCGAGTTGATCGTCACCGCGCCGCAGCTGAGCGAAAGTGTTAGCGGGGCGATTCTTTACGATGAAACGATCCGGCAGAAAAAAACTGACGGAACTCCATTTGCAAAAGCATTAGCCGATATGGGCATCATCCCCGGCATTAAAGTCGATGCCGGCGCCATCGATATGGCCGCGCATCCCGGAGAAAAAATAACCGAGGGCCTCGATGGCTTGCGCGAACGGTTGGCCGAGTACGCGCAAATGCGCGCGCGCTTTGCCAAATGGCGTGCGGTAATCGCGATTGACGACAGTATTCCGAGTGCAGGCTGTATCGAGGCCAACGCGTCCACATTGGCTCGTTACGCTGGCTTATGCC
Organism: Spongiibacteraceae bacterium; assembly: GCA_036502545.1. GTDB lineage: Bacteria > Pseudomonadota > Gammaproteobacteria > Pseudomonadales > CAMLJR01 > CAMLJR01. The sequence goes on along the minus strand of DASXYH010000320.1, from coordinate 3,102 downwards.
AAGAGGCCGGGCTGGTTCCCATCGTCGAACCCGAAGTGTTGATGGATGGCGATCACACGCTGGAGCGCTGTGCCGAGGTGACCGAGAGCGTTCTTGTAGCGGTTTTCCGGCAGCTTTATTTACAGCGCATAAAGTTGGAGGGAATGCTGCTGAAACCTAATATGGTGCTGCCGGGATTGAATTGTCCTGTCCAGCGCAGCGTCGATGAGGTCGCCGACGCCACCGTCAATTGTTTATTGCGCACTGTTCCCGCAGCCGTTCCCGGCGTGGTGTTTTTGTCCGGTGGGCAAGCGGCCGAATTGGCTTCGGCTCGGTTGAACGCGATGAATGCGCGCTTTAAAACGCGCTTACCGTGGGCGCTGACTTTCTCGTATTCGCGCGCGATTCAACAACCAGCGCTGGAACTTTGGCGAGGGGACGCAGCCAACGTAGAACCTGCGCAACGGGCTCTCGCTCACCGCGCACGCTGCAATCGAGCGGCGCGCCGCGGCGAATATAACGCCGCGATGGAGCAGCTTTAACACATTTCCTCCGCGCGCCAATGTGACAATTTCAGGAGTGACCCATGCGCGACGAACTCGATCAGCTCTGTATCAACACCATCCGCTTTCTCTCGGTGGATATGGTGCAAAAAGCCGACAGCGGCCATCCCGGTCTACCGCTCGGCGCCGCGCCGATGGCCTATCTGCTGTGGTCGCGCTGGCTCAAACACAATCCGCGCAATCCGCAATGGTTCGATCGCGATCGCTTCGTGCTTTCAGCCGGGCACGGTTCCGCACTGCTCTACAGTCTGCTACACCTGACCGGCTACGATCTTGCGCTGGACGATATCAAGCGCTTCCGCCAATGGGGCAGCAAGGCGCCGGGACATCCCGAGCGCGGCCACACGCCCGGCGTCGAAACCACTACCGGACCGCTGGGACAGGGCATGGCGAATGCAATCGGCATGGCAATCGGTGAGGCACAACTGGCCGCGCGCTACAACCGTCCCGGTCATGCAATCATCGATCATCACACTTTCGCGTTGGTCAGTGATGGCGATTTAATGGAAGGCGTCGCCTCCGAAGCGGCGTCGCTGGCGGGTCATCTCCAGTTGGGCAAATTGACGTGTCTGTACGACGATAATCTCGTCTCGCTGGCCGGCGCTACTGAAATTGCTTTCACCGAAGATCGCGCACGCCGCTTCGAGGCTTACGGCTGGCAGACGATTGCAGTCGCAGACGGCAACGATCTGGCTGCGATCGATGCGGCATTGCGTGCCGCTCGCGCCGAAACGCGGAAACCATCGCTGATCCTGGTGCGCACGCATATCGGTTACGGATCGCCGGAGCAGGACAGTTTCAAAGCGCATGGCTCGCCGCTGGGCGCCGACAATGTGCGCAAAACCAAACAGACTTTGGGCTGGCCGATCGAGCCTGAATTTTTGATACCGGAACGGGCGCTGGTGCATCTTCACGAGGCAATTGATAAAGGCGCGCAACACGAAACAGCATGGAGTGCGCGCATTGATGCTTACGCAAAAGCGTTTCCCGATTTGTACGCAGAATTGCAATGCCGTATCCGCAATGAATTGCCGAACGGTTGGGATGCGGATATTCCGCTATTTCCAGCCGATGCCAAGGGTCTGGCTACACGCGAAGCCTCCGGCAAGGTAATGAATGCGATCGCGCCCAAATTGCCGGCGCTTACCGGCGGCTCGGCGGATCTCGATCCATCGACTAAAACAGCGTTGAAAGGCCTGGGTGATTTCAATCCGCCAACCGCAAGTGTTGGTAACGAAGGCTGGAGTTATGTCGGCCGCAATCTGCATTTTGGCGTGCGCGAACATGCGATGGGCGCGATCACTAATGGACTCGCGGCGCACGGCGGGTTCATTCCGTACGATGCAACATTTCTGATTTTTTCCGATTACATGCGCCCGCCGATACGGTTAGCTGCGTTGATGGGTTTACATCTCGTGCATGTTTTCACGCACGACAGCGTCGCACTGGGCGAAGACGGTCCCACACATCAGCCGGTGGAACAATTGGCCAGTCTGCGCGCGATTCCCAATCTCATCGTTATCCGGCCGGCCGATGCCAATGAAACCGCCGTCGCGTGGCGCGTCGCATTGGAAACTCGCGATCGGCCGGTGGCATTGATACTGACTCGGCAGGATCTGCCCACACTCGACCGCAACCAATATGCCGCCGCCGATGGATTACGGTGCGGCGCTTATGTGCTGAGTGACGCAGAAAACGGCAATCCGGAATTGATTCTGCTGGCGAGCGGTTCCGAAGTGGGATTGATCGTGGCCGCAGCCGAGCGTTTGCGCCAACAGGGTTTTGCCGTGCGCTGCGTGTCGATGCCGAGCTGGGAGTTATTCGAGGCGTTGCCGCAGGCCGAACGCGATGCGGTGCTGCCGCCTTCAATAGATGCGCGGCTTGCCGTTGAATTGGGTGTTGCGCAAGGTTGGGATCGTTACGTCGGCGCGCATGGCGCTGTGCTTTCGATTGAACATTTTGGCGCGTCAGCGCCAGCCGAGATACTGCTGCGCGAATACGGTTTTACAGTCGACAATGTCTGCGCGCGCGCGCAGGAATTATTGGGTTAGCCACCGTTATTCATTATTCATTCGTGTGTTTAATCGCGTGGCCGCCAAATTCATTGCGCATCGCCGCTAATAATTTGTCGGAGAACGAATCGCTGTCGCGCGAACGCAAACGCTCGATTAATGATTGCGTAATTATCGGCGCCGCCACATTCAGATCGATCGCTTCATCCACCGTCCAGCGGCCTTCACCGGAATCGGCGACATAGGGAGCGATGCCGCTGAGGTTTGGATTTTTGCCCAGCGCATCGGCGGTGAGATCCAACAGCCACGAGCGCACGACGCTGCCGTAGCGCCAAATCTCCGCGATCTGATGCAGATCGAGATTGAATGCAGTTTTGTGCTGCAAAATTGAAAAACCTTCGGCGTAAGCCTGCATCAATCCGTACTCGATACCGTTATGAACCATCTTGGTGAAGTGGCCGGAGCCGACTGGACCGACGCGGCCCCAACCTTGATCTGGTGCTGGTGCCAGCGTTGCAAAAATCGGCCGCATCTGTTCGACCGCCGCG
>DASXYH010000319.1:0-2033 GCA_036502545.1 Spongiibacteraceae bacterium | reverse complement strand
CATCAACGCATGCATCGCCTCCGCAGTGCCGCGATCGAGATTGCCGGTGGGTTCGTCGAGCAATACGCATAGCGGTCTTGCCACTAACGCGCGCGCGATGGCGACGCGCTGGCGTTCGCCGCCCGATAATTCGGCGGGTTTATGTTGCACGCGCGCGGCGAGACCGACCCGATCGAGCATCGCGCGCGCAGCCTGCGCTGCGACCGCAACTTTTTCGCCGCGAATCAACAACGGCATCGCGACATTTTCCAGCGCGGTGAATTCGCCGAGCAGATGATGGAATTGATAGACGAAACCAAGCGTGCGATTGCGCAATGCGCTGCGGCATTTTTCATTCAGCGCGGAAATCGCTTCACCGTGCACGAATACCGCACCGCCGCTCGGCGTATCCAATCCGCCGAGCAAATTCAGCAGCGTCGATTTTCCCGAGCCGGAACTGCCGACAATGGCCACGCGCTCGCCGCGACGAATTTGCATATCGATACCTTTGAGCACTTCCAAAACTTGCGGGCCTTCATCGTACGCTTTGCGCAAGTCGCGGCACTCAAGCACGATCGGTGCTGCTGTCGATTCGGACAAAGTAATATGTCTCCAGGATTAACGAGTCGCGAATTTTATTCGTAACGCAATGCTTCCGCCGGTTGTATCTGCGCCGCGCGCCGCGCCGGATAAAGCGCGGCGATTAAACTCAACAACCAGGCAAGCATACAAATTTTTATCACGTCGGCAGCGACAACAACCGATGGAATGCGGCTGATAAAATACACACTCGGATCGAAAATTTGCGCGCCGAATAACTGTTCGAGCGCGGCGACAATAACACCCGCGTTGAATGCCAACGGCACGCCGAGCAATGCGCCGATCAGCACACCCGACAATCCGATGACCGCACCCTGCACCATGAAAATAGCCATCATCGAACGCGGCGATGCACCCATCGTGCGCAACACGGCGATATCGCCGCGCTTCTCGTTCACCATCATCGTCAATATCGACACGATATTGAAGGCGGCAATCGCGACGATGATGAACAACAACAATGCCACCATCGTTTTTTCCATCTTCACCGATTGAAACAGGCTGCCCTGTGTCTGACTCCAATCGCGCACATTGAATCGATTGTCGTGCTGCGCATTCCAGCGCCGCAACAGCGGGCCCGCTTCGAATAAATCGTGCGCGGCGACGCGCAGACCACTGACCGCGTTGCCCGTCTGATACAAACGCTGCCCATCGCTGAGATTGATAAATACCGTGCTGCTGTCGAGCTGCGAGCCGCTGCGAAAAATTGCGGCGACAATAAAACGTTTCTGGCGCGGAAAAATACCGAGCGGCGTAACCGTCACCTGCGGCAAAATAACTTCGATGCTGTCGCCCACCATCACACCGAGCTGACGCGCGAGAATATCGCCGATGACGATAGCGAACGGCGTAGTCGCTAAATTTTCGTAGCGTCCCTCCGTCACATGGCGCTGAATCGACGATACACGCGCTTCATAAGCGCCGTCGATGGCCCACAACTGCACACCGCGTACCGGTCCGTGCTTGGCCACCATCGCGCTGCCGCCGATATATGGCGCAGCCGCGATCAGCCCCGGCGTATGCGCAATCTCATCGGCCAGCGCTGGCCAATCGCGCAAATGGCCGTCGCGCGCTTCGATAAAACCGTGCGGAATCAACGCGAGAATACGGCCGCGCAATTCGGCTTCGAAACCGTTCATCACCGACATCACGACGATCAGCGCCGCGACTCCCAGAATCATGCCGAGCAGCGAAATCAACGCGATAAAAGAAATGAAATGATCGCGGCGGCGCGAACGTGTGTAACGCCAACCGATAAAGCCGGCGAGCGGCTGAAACATGCGTTATTCCTTCTTCTATCATTCAGGCTACGCCTGTATTTCTATCATTCAGGCTACGCCTGTACTACAGTAATCAATAATAAAAGCGACCGGAGAGTAGCCGCTTTGGCAGAACAAAACACTTCATCATCCACGCCCAGCACCGATCCGGAATTGGATCGGCGCGAGTATTTT
>DASXYH010000318.1:0-1830 GCA_036502545.1 Spongiibacteraceae bacterium | reverse complement strand
GCGCGCCTAGTCCACAGAGAAACCGGTTAAATCGATGCGCAAAGATACGATAGAAACGCTGGAAGGCGAGGCCAATGTCGCCTTTTCGCGGTTGCTCAATAAAATTCTTTGGGGCCGCAAATACCCGCGCGATTATGGCACCGGCGAACGCCTGTTTATGGCCGAAATCGAGGTGCTTGATCGCGTCGCCAGCAATGACGAAGTGACGATGACGCAATTGGCCGATCAGCTCGGCGTATCCAAAGCGGCTGTTTCACCGACTGTCAATAAACTAGAAACCAAGGGTTATCTCGCCAAAACCGTTTCTTCCAACCACGGCAATATCCGCCATTTATCGTTGACCGCGAAAGGCAAAATAGCGAGCCGCGGCATTCGGCGCTACCAGCAGCGTTTGCATCGCTATTTGAAAGGTGTGAATAAAACCGAATTGGAAGCTCACATCAAGCTGCTCGGACGTATGGAAAGCTTTATCGACAATTTGCACGATGAGCTGCGCACTGAGCTGAATATCGAGCGCTCGCCCTGAACTATCATTTTTAATTAAAGGTTAATGTGCTTAACCTTGGCGATAGGTTAAGCTAGCTAACAATAATCGATTCACCATAACGGGAGACACGGCGATGCGACCGGCCTATTTTGATCAATATCCCACCATTCATTTCGAGCGCGATGCACAGGGTATATTGCTGCTGCGTCTGCACAGCAACGGCGGCCCGGTGGTGTATGCCGCGCAAAACCACAGCGATTGGTGCTCGGCGTTTTATGAGGTCGGCGCCGATCGCACCAACAAAGTGGTAATCATCACCGGCACCGGCAATGAATTTATCAATCAATTCGGCTGGGACAAGGCGACCAACAACGCCGGCGATTGGGACGAAATTTATTGGGAGGGCAAACGCCTGTTGCGCAATTTGCTCGATATCGAAGTGCCGGTGATCGGTGCGGTGAACGGGCCGGCGACGATTCACGCCGAACTGGCATTGCTTTCCGATATTACGCTGGCCGCCGATACTGCGATATTTCAGGACAAACCGCATATTCCGTTTTTAACCGTGCCGGGCGATGGCGTGCATATCATCTGGCAGGAGTTGCTCGGCATTAATCGCGGCCGCTATTTTTTGATGACCGGACAAGTGCTGTCGGCGCAGCAGGCGCTCGATCTCGGCGTCGTCAACGAAGTGCTGCCAGCCGATTTGGTGTTGCCGCGCGCCTATGAACTCGCGCAGCAGCTCGCGGCGCTGCCACCGCTGACCGCGCGTTACGCACGCGTCGCTATTACGCATCGCTTAAAGCGGTTGCTCGACGAATCGCTCGGTTACGGATTGGCGCTCGAAGGTCTTGCCGCGCTTGATATAATACGCAATGCGCCGCCGCAATGATCGAAAAATAAATTAAGCAAAAAATAAAATAAGCGAAAAATAAATGCAGAGGAAAATTCAATGAACGTCGATTTGAATAATCGTGTTGCAATCGTAACGGGCGCGGCGCGCGGTGTCGGCGCCGTGTATGCGCGCGCACTCGCGCAGAATGGCGCGCGCGTCGTACTCGCCGATTTAAATGCAGATGCTGTCGAAACTACCACCGCGCAACTGCGTGTGGATGGTTTCGATGCGAGCGGGTTTGCGGTCGATATCGCCGATCCGGTGCAAACGCAAAAATTAGCGAATTTCGCGCAACAGCAATACGGCGGTGTCGATATTCTGGTTAACAACGCCGCATTCATGCAGCCGATCGCTGAGCCATTGCTGACGTATCCGTTGGAGTTGTGGCGCGCGACGATGGACATCAATGTCAGCGGCACTTTGCATTGCATCCGCGCGATTGCGCCGT
>DASXYH010000317.1:0-1556 GCA_036502545.1 Spongiibacteraceae bacterium | reverse complement strand
ATGTTGATCTACGCGACATTGTATGGCGGCCGTGGTATTCTTGCCGCCGTCTCGGTGGACGCCGGCACGAGGTATCTCATGCCTTCGCGCTTCGGCGATGTACGCGAACCGGCCTGGTCACCGTTTATGGATCGTCGTTGAACACCCATTTTCTGATGGTTAATTTTCTAAGAAGTACAGCGTCGCTGCGGGTTGTGTTTAACGCTCCCCGCTGTTGCGCAATTTGAATTTGTAGTTTTCACATATTTATGCGCCATAAGCCCGTTGAAATCGGTTTAATTAATTTTTCATTGCGACATTAGGATTGGATCATGGCAAACAAAAAATTACTCGCAGTAGGTATGGTGCTGACAATGGCGTTCGTCGCCGGTTGTTCCAGCAATAAGAACGCGGATTCCGGCAACACCGCTAACGATGCCGGCAGCGGTTCGAACACATCGGGCGCCTATGATCCCAATGCTGCGGGCAATAGCGGCGGCAGCAGCGATTTTGCGCAAAATGGCCGCACGGTTTATTTCGGGTTCGATCAATACAATCTGGGCAGCGACGCGCAATCGATACTCGATAGCAATATTGCAAAACTGAAAAGCGGCAGCCAGCATATTCGTCTCGAAGGCCACGCCGATGAGCGCGGTACGCGCGAATATAATCTGGCGTTGGGCGAGCGTCGCGCTAACGCGGTATTGCAATACCTGGTCGCCAACGGCATCGCGAAAAATCGCGTGGAAACGATCAGCTATGGCAAAGAGCGCCCTGCCGATCCGGGTCATGACGAAAGCGCCTGGGCAAAAAACCGCCGCGTCGAAATTGTCCTGAACTGATTGCTGCGTGAACGAGCTGCCGCGTTGCGGCAGCGAGCGAGAATTGGAGCCATGCCTGTGCGTTCGCGAATAATGTCATCGATGGGTGTTGCACTGTGTTTGAGTGCGGCGCTCGCCAACGCGCAAGCTCCGATTATCGACGCCGGCCAACCGGCGAATCCTGCGCGTACAAAAACCGCCAGCGGGAATGCGGCGGGAAATAATTCGGCGACCGGCGAGTTGTACATGCAACTGCAAGCGCTGCAACAAGAAGTTATGGATTTACGCGGCATCGTCGAAGAGCAGCGTCATCAAATCGAGACAATGAAGCAACAAAATCTCGATCGCTATAACGATCTCGACAAGCGCATCGGTCAGCCGCAAGGCGTGGCTCCGGTTGCAACTGTGGAACCGGCCGCAGCACCAATCGATGCCAGCACGACACCGACACCACCGCCCGCAGCTGCAACGCCAGCCGTAGCAGCGCCGACACCGGTTCCGGCGCCGACGGCGACGATGGAAACCGCCAAGCCCGAAGAATACGAAGCGTATCAATTGGCTTACGCCAAATTAAAAGGCCAGGATTTCAATGGCGCGATTAAAGGTTTCAACGCGTTTTTAGCGGCGTATCCCAATGGTTCGCTCGCCCCGAATTCGTATTACTGGCTCGGTAAAGCTTATTTGCTGGTGCAGCCGCAGGATTTAAATAAAGCGCAGCAGGCATTTGCCAAAGTCGGCGATTATCCGCAAAGCAAC
>DASXYH010000316.1:0-4194 GCA_036502545.1 Spongiibacteraceae bacterium | reverse complement strand
TCGCGCAACACGGCGAAACCTACCGCGAGAAATGTCGGGCCGAGAAATACGCCGAGCAAACCGAAACTCATCGCGCCGCCGAGAACGCCGAGCATAATTAATAAAAACGGCAGATCGGTGCCTTTGCCGATTAACAACGGTTTGATTACGTTGTCGGCCATGCCGACCACAAGTATGCCCCACAGCACAATAAAAATTGCCCATGCGGTGTGGCCGCCGTGATACAACCAGATTGCCGCCGGCCCCCACAATAATGCGGGACCGAATGGCACCAGCGACAACACCGCGGTGCCGAGGCCGAGTGCGATAAACATCGGCATGCCTGCAAGCGCAAAACCAATTGCAGCGAGTACGCCCTGTGCAACGGCGGTACCCAAAATTCCGAATACAACGCTTTTGATGGTGTTCGCCGCGACATGCAACAACTCAACCGCGCGGACACCGCCGATATGAAACAGTGTGCCTTCCAGCCAGAAACGGCCGCGCGCACCGCCGATATAAAAAAATAAAACGAGTACGCAGCTCAGCAGTAATACACCAAAACCCTGGCCGGCCGCCTTGCCGATTTGCAGTAACAATCCGCTGACCCATAACAACACTACTTTTACTTGCTCTTGCACCTGCGGATCGCCCGCGCCTAACGCTTGCCACCAGCTTTGCAATTTCGGGCCGATCATCGGCAAACCGGTTATCCAATCGGGCAGCAACGGCAGGCCGGTTTTAACTTGTGCCGTCACCTGCGTGTACCAATCGTCGGCCTGCGCGGCAAACGCAATCAAGGCATAGATCAGCGGCAATACAATCAGCACCAGTATCAAACCGACGAGCAGCGACGCGGCGATTATCTCGCGTCCGCCCAATCTTTTAGCCAAACGTTGAAATACGCCCCAGGTCGTGAATGATACGATTGCGGCCCACAATAACGCCGGCGCAAACGGCGCGATAATTAACGCGCACCCGCCGAGCAAAATGCCGACGGCCAGCAATATCGCCGTCTGTTCCCACAATTGGTTTTTTGTCATCGAATTTCGTAGCGCCGCTTGCCGTGGTGATTTGTCGATTGATAATGTCATCGCCAATTATTGTTCATTACAGATTTATATTGTCATTACAGATTGCTGTGTCATTGCCGATTGTCGCGCCGCCGCTGCAGCCAATCGCGCAACGCAAGGCCGGTGCCCAGCGGCCACGGTTTAACTTCCGCATGCGGCTGCAATTTATATTCGGCGAGCTCTTCGTTGAGCTGCACGGTGCCGTGTGCCACGATATGAAATACGATCAGTAACTGATTCTGCTCGATGAAACTGTAATTACCGACGAATTCGGCAATCTCACCCCGCAACCCCAACTCTTCTTCAACTTCGCGCAGTACACCCTGCTCGGGTGTTTCGCCGCGTTCGAGAAACCCGGTAATCAGCGCGAACCAGCCCTGCGGCCATTTGGCATTGCGCGCGAGCAGCACCTGACCCTCGTACTCGACGATGGCGGCAACCACCGGCGTTGGATTGTCCCAATGCACAAAGCCGCATTGTGCCGAACAGGCTGTTCGCCGCGTGTTATCGATGGTTTGCGGCGATAATTCAGCGCGACATTGCGGGCAATAACGCATGCGATTCTCCATCTGTTTTTTAAAAAATATACTCAGTGTTTTTCGACCATTTTCGCAATCAATTTCGCCACGGCTTTTTTAATATCGGCATTATCGACTTGTTTGCCGGGATTGGCGCTATCGATCACGGTACTGGATTTACCCTGCCATACCACCGTGCCGCTCTGCACCGATTTGAGCGTGAGCCAAAGCTCGGCCGATTCGACATACGGCAGCGTCGGATGATTGTAAATCGCGGTGTCAGTCGCGCTGGCGCGATTGAGATCCCACATTTTATCGGCTTCGTCGCGCGGCGAATTGATTCCGGGCTGGCTAACGGTCATTTGCGAGCCGATACGATAATCGATCAGCGCGGCGGCGTTGTTATCGACGCGCTGAAAACCGCGGCGCTGCAATTCGGCATCGACAGCGGTGCGCACCTGTTCATCGACGCGCTGTAAATTTTGATCGCTGCCGGCGTTTGCATTTTGATCTTTGCGGATGCGCAGCGGCGGTGAGGCCCAGCTATAGGTGCGATAATCGGCGGCGCGAAATCCCGGTGCCGGCTGCACATCGGTATCGATCGAGCTGCAGGCCCACAACGCCATCGCCAGCAGCGACAACAGCATTAATTTCAAAGTAAAACGTTCGCTGTTTGGCATCGCACAATTTCCTGCCTGGTGTTCTTCACGATAACGCCGACCTTAGCGCCGCGCAACGAAAACCGACTAACCAAAACCAGCGCGCTCGATTACACTTTCGTCTATCGATAGCTGCTGCAGTATCTTTCAACCATTGGGAATTTGCTATGAATGCTGAGCATTTGGTCGCACACCGAGGCTGGCAACGCCGCTTTCCCGAAAACACCATTGCGGCGGTGGCGGGCGCGCTAGCGGCGGGCGCGCTCTATATTGAAGTGGATATACAGATTACTGCGGACAAAATTCCAGTGCTGTTTCACGACGATACGCTCGAACGTATTTGCCGCCAGGTCGGTGCGATCGATGATTATCGCTATGAACAACTGCAATACTTTTCCGCTTACGAGCCGCAGCGTTTCGGCGATCGGTTCTTCGGTACGCAGATAGCGCATCTGCGCGAATTGATCGCGCTGCTCGAACAATATCCACATGCACATCTGTATCTGGAAATGAAGGACAATCAATTGCGCAGGTTCGGCAACGCCGATGTTTATGCCGCCATACTGCCGTACATCGAAACGATAAAATCGCGCTGCACCATCATCAGTTTTGCGTTCTCCTTTTTGCAGCACGCCGCAGAGCAGGGCTGGCCGGCGGTGGGACCGGTATTGAATACCTGGGAAGAAATCGATAGTCCAACGCTCGCCGCGCTCAAACCTGCCGTGGTATTTTGCGATATCCATCAATTGCCGGCGCAGCGCGATTTACGCGCTATACCTTATCCGTTAGTCGTGTATGAAGTGCAGCAACCCGATACGGCGACGCTGTTATTGCAACGCGGCGTGCAGCGTGTCGAGACATTCACCGTCGGTGAATTGCTGGAACAGAGTGCATGACGCTGCCCGCGCATGAAGTGTTCGATGTCGTCGTAATCGGCGGCGGCATTCAAGGCGCCGGTGCGGCGCAGGCCGCTGCCGCCGCGGGCTATCGCACACTGCTGCTGGAGCGCGATGAATGGGCCTGCGCCACCTCGCGCTGGTCGAGCAAATTGATTCACGGCGGCCTGCGCTATCTCGAAAGCGCGCAATTCAATTTGGTTTATCACAGCTTGCAGGAACGACAACGTTTATTTCGCAACGCGCCGGCGCTGGTGAAACCGGTCAAATTTTTTATTCCGATCTATCAACACACGCGGCGCCGACCTTGGCAGATTCGCGCCGGCCTAAGTGCCTATGCATTATTGACGGGCCTGCAGCCGCAGGCGCGGTTTCGCCGCATACCTCGCGACGAATGGAAAACACTGGGCGGTATTCAACAAAATCAATTGCAGACAGTGTTTCAGTATTGGGACGGACAAACCGACGATGCCGCGTTGACACATGCCGTGGTGCGCTCGGCGCAACAGCTCGATGCGATCGCACTCGAGCACAGCGAATTGCTGTCCGCAAAAGAAAACGCGGACGGTTTCGACTTGCAAATAAAAACCGGCACGGGCGAATGGCATTGCACCGCACGCGCATTGATCAACGCGACCGGGCCATGGGTGAACGAATTATTAAGACGCTGTTCGCCGCAACCCACGCCGCGCTCGATCAGTTATGTCAAAGGCACGCATATCGTATTGCCGCCGATGAATTTGCCGGGAATTTTTTATCTTGAAGCACCCGCCGATGGCCGCGCGGTGTTCGTGATGCCGTGGCACGACAGCACGCTGGTGGGCACCACGGAAATGGAAATCGACGCGCCATCCGCATTGCCGTCGGCGCAGGAAATAAATTATTTGCAGGAAACGGTGCGAACGTATTTTCCGTATTTTTCGCCTGACGTACTCGATAGCTTTGCTGGCGTGCGCGTACTGCCGACCGGCAACGGCCGCGCTTTCAATCGCGCGCGCGAAAGCGTCATCGCGCAGACCGATATCGGCAACGCGGCGCTGATCAGTATTTACGGCGGCAAATTGACCAC
>DASXYH010000315.1:0-2337 GCA_036502545.1 Spongiibacteraceae bacterium | reverse complement strand
GATTTTATTCGCCGCGATCGGCGGTCCGAAATGGGACAAACTCGATCGCGCGATTCGGCCGGAAAAAGGTTTGCTGAAACTGCGCTCGGAATTGGGTCTGTTCGGCAATTTGCGTCCCGCGATTTTGTATCCGCAGTTGGCTGATGCATCGTCGCTGAAAAAAGAAATCGTCGCCGGTCTCGATATTCTGATCGTGCGCGAATTGACCGGCGGCATTTATTTCGGCGAGCCGCGCGGCATTCGCACGTTGCCGAACGGCGAGCGTGAAGGTTTTAACACCGATAAATATTCCGAATCGGAAGTGCGCCGCGTCGGCAGGCTCGCGTTCGAGCTGGCGCGCAAGCGCAACAAAAAAGTTTGCTCGGTCGATAAATCGAATGTGCTCGAATCGACGATTCTGTGGCGTGAAGTGATGGAAGAGGTCGGCAGGGATTATCCCGATGTCGAACTGTCGCATATGTATGTCGATAACGCCGCAATGCAACTGGTGCGCGCGCCGAAGCAATTCGATGTGATCGTCACCGGCAATTTGTTTGGCGATATTCTTTCCGATGAAGCGGCGATGCTAACCGGCTCGATCGGCATGTTGCCATCAGCATCGCTGAATGAAAAAGGCGCCGGCATGTATGAACCGTGTCACGGTTCCGCGCCCGATATCGCTGGGCAAGGCAAGGCGAATCCGCTGGCGATGATTTTATCGACGGCGATGATGCTGCGTTATTCATTGAGTGCGCCTGCCGCCGCCGATGCAATCGAGCGCGCTATCGGTAAAGTGTTAGATCAAGGGTTGCGAACGCCCGATATTCATACGGCGGGGACGCAATTAGTGAATACTGCGCAGATGGGCGATGCGGTGGCTGCTGCGCTAAAAGGTTGAAGTGTGAACTCGAAGAAACCCCTCCCCGGCCCTCCCCTTATCAGGGGAGGGTGACGTAACTTCGGCTTGCGTGGAGCGGCCTCCCCCTGATAAGGGGGATCGAGGGGGTTAATTTTTAAAGGTGATGAAATGAAAACTGTAGGTTTTGTCGGCTGGCGCGGTATGGTCGGTTCGGTATTGATGGAGCGCATGCAGCAGGAAAACGATTTCGACGGCATCGAATCGGTATTTTTCACGACGTCGAATATCGGCGGCGAAGGCCCGGCGTTCGGCGGAAAATCTTCGCCGTTGCAAGATGCATTTGCGCTCGATGCGTTGAAAAAACTCGACGTGATTATTTCGTGTCAGGGCGGCGATTACACCACTGAAGTGTTTCCAAAATTGCGCCAGTCCGGGTGGAATGGTTATTGGATCGACGCGGCGTCGACGCTGCGGATGGAAAGCGATGCAATCATTATTCTCGATCCGGTCAATGGTGATTTAATTCGCAATGGCCTCAAGCGCGGCGTTAAAAATTTCATCGGCGGCAATTGCACCAACAGCATTTTGCTGATGGGTGTGAATGGCTTGTTCCGCGAAGGACTGGTTGAGTGGATCAGTTCGATGACATATCAGGCCGCATCGGGCGGCGGTGCTAATCACATGCGTGAATTGCTTAAAGGCATGGGCGTCATTCACGCATCGGTGGCCGATCAATTGGCGACGCCGTCTTCGTCGATTATCGATATCGATCGTAAAGTCGCGCAGACGATTCGCGACGATGTGCCGCATGAATTTTTCGATGCGCCGCTCGCGGGCGGTTTGATTCCGTGGATCGACAAGCAGCTCGATAACGGCCAATCGAAAGAGGAGTGGAAAGGGCAGGCCGAGGTCAACAAAATTCTCGGCACGCAGCAGACGATTCCAGTCGACGGCTTATGTGTGCGCATCGGCGCGATGCGCTGTCACAGCTTGGCGCTGACATTGAAATTGAAAAAGAATTTGCCACTCAATGAAATCGAAACAATGATCAAATCCGGCAATCCGTGGGTGAAGTGGGTGCCGAACGAGCGCGCGATCACCGCGAAAGAATTGACGCCGGCATCGATTACCGGCGGTTTGCAGGTCGGCGTCGGTCGCGTGCGCAAACTGAACATGGGACCGGAATACATCAGCGCGTTCGTGATCGGCGATCAACTATTGTGGGGCGCGGCTGAACCGTTGCGCCGCATGCTGCGCATACTGCGCGAGGCGAATTGAGATGGCAGCGACACGCACCGGCGTATCCGTGGCTGTGGTCGGTGCTACCGGCGCCGTCGGCGAGGCGTTGCTTTCTGTTTTGAGTGAGCGTGAGTTTCCGCTTGGCAAACTGTACGCCTTGGGTAGCGGCAAATCGGTGGACGATACCGTTATGTTTGCCGAGCGGCCGCTGCCGGTCGAGGCAATAGCTGATTTCGATTTCAGTCGTTGCAAAATTGCTT
>DASXYH010000314.1:0-11873 GCA_036502545.1 Spongiibacteraceae bacterium | reverse complement strand
ACCCGACACGGTACTCGTGATTTTTAATTTCCTTGGGTACACCGATCAGCATTATTTCTCCTCACTGCTCTTATACTCCCTCCCCTGATAAGGGGAGGGCCGGGGAGGGGTTTGTTTACTATGGTAAAAACTAAAAGCCTTAACCCCCTCAATCCCCCTTATCAGGGGAAGGCATAAAGTGGACGCATTTAAAGGGGAAGAATATCGCCGAACATTATTCGCCTATCCAATGCCACCCGCCATTGTGCTCTTCGACTTTGCCATCGCGCTGCAATTTCAACAGATGCGCCCATAACGAAAACAGCGCGATCGGATGCAACTGTGGATGCACATCGTCGTAAACAGGCGGCGTAATCTCTTCGAGCGTGCCATGCCGCATTTGCTGCATCACCGCTATCACTTTCACCTCACGCATTAAACGATGTTTGATCAAACGATCGATTTCGGCTTGCGGTTCGAAAATCAATTGCCCGTGCGCCGGCGCCAATGCGTTGATTGGGTAATTCAGCAACAGTCGCAACGAATGCAAATAATCACTCATGTCGCCATTGGGCGGCGTGATAACCACCGTCGAGCCCTGCATGATGTGGTCGCCGGTAAACAACAGCTGTTCGTCTTCGAGCAGAAAACAAAAATGATTGCCGACATGACCGGGCGTTGCGATCGCACGTAAGCGAAATTCGTCGGTGGCAAATACTTCGTCGTGAGCAAAACTGTGCTGTGGCTTGAAATTTGTGTCTTGGCGGCCATCGTCGGCAATAACATTGCCGAGTAATTGAGCGCCGGTTGCCGCATTTAATTGTTGCGCCGCTGGCGAGTGATCGGGATGCGTGTGTGTAACGATGATCCAGCGCAGGCGCTCGCCGCACACTTGCAACAGCGCTTCGATTTGCAATTCGTCGAGCGGGCCTGGATCGATCAGCGCAAGCTGTTCGCGCCCTACAATATAAGTGTTAGTTCCAGGCCCTGTCATCACACCGCTGTTACCGGCCGTGACGCGACGCACTAACGGCGAGATTTCGACCGGCTGGTAATGCACGATATCGGCTTGTCGAAATTCGGTCATCGCTTTCACCCTCTCGCGTTGCAGCAAGCCGATCTACCCTGTCATTTGCAGCGACCGTAAGCGGCATGGATGCCGCTTCCGAGCCTATAGGGATATATTTACGGCGTGTCGTCGCAAATGACAGGGTGGAGCGGCGATTCGTGGCACGCTACTGTTTGCCGCTAGATGATATTCATACCACCAAATTTTTAATCGGCACTAACGGATCGACGTCGGCTTCGTAATCGACGCCGTCTATTTCGAAACCGAACAGTCGCAAAAATTCCTGTTTGTAACCTTTGAAATCGGTGATGTCGTAAAGGTTGTCGTTGTTGACCTGTGACCACAGCTCAGCGACTTTATTTTGTATTTCGGGACGCAGCTCTTTGCCATCAGCGCGCAAACGGCCTTCGCTATCGACGATCGGCGTCGCGCCATACAAACTGTTGCGAAACAGACCATCGACCTGCTCGATGCAACCTTCGTGAGAGCCATCGGCTTTCATGACTTTAAATAACAGCGATAAATACAGCGGCATGATCGGAATCGCCGAACTCGCCTGCGTGACCACCGCTTTCAATACCGATACGCGCGCATCGCCGCCGTGCGCGGCAAGTTTTTTGCGAATATCGATCACGCGTTTATCCAAATCTTGTTTCGCCACGCCGATGGTGCCGTGCCAATAAATATCCCACGTCACTTTTTCGCCGATATACGTGAACGCCGTGGTTTTTGCGCCGTTCGCTAGTACACCGGCGGCAGCGAGCGCGTCGATCCACATCTGCCAATCCTCGCCGCCCATCACCGCGACGGTGTTATCGATTTCTTCCTGCGAAGCCGCCGTCAGCGTCACCTCTTTCGTGATTTCCTTATCGGTATCGATACCGCGTTGCGTAACATCCTTGCCGATCGGTTTGAGTGTCGAAGTGTGCACGACACCGGTCACCGGATGTGTGCGGCGCGGCGCCGCGAGACTGTAAATCACGAGATCGACCTGGCCGAGATCGGCTTTGATCGTGTCGATGGTTTTGCGTTTGATGTCGGCGGAAAACGCATCGCCGTTGATGCTTTTCGCGTATAGGCCAGCCGCTTCCGCGTATTGATGAAATGCCGCCGAGTTGTACCATCCCGCGCTGCCGGGTTTATCGGCGGTGCCTTCGCGCTCGAAAAAAACGCCGAGCGTGGCGGCGTCGCCGCCGAACGCCGCGGTAATGCGCGAAGCGAGGCCATAACCAGTGGAAGCGCCGAGCACGAGAACTTTTTTCGGCCCGTTAGCGCCCATATTCGATGTACCGACATCCATATTCTGGACAATAGGTCCGCGGCTTTTCACGTAATCGATTTGCTTTTTCACATTCGCAGCGCAGCCGACCGGGTGAGTTGTGACGCACATAAAACCGCGCACGCGGGGTTTGATGATCATGGTGAATCCTTCAAGTTCGGAAAGGCGGCATTATAGCCCAATCGTCCGCGCGATCAGCGCTCGGCTTATCGCTGTGTAACGGCTTGCAGGCCACGCACGTTTGCGCGACGCTTGTCTCCCTCAACAATAAAAATCGAGACTCCGCCATGGCCATCATCATCGATCACACGCTCGAAATCGATGCGCCATTCGGCACCGTTTGGCATGTGCTCACCGATCTGGAAAATTATGGCGAATGGAATCCATTTGTCGTCGCCTGCGAATCATCGCTGCAACCGGGCGCTACAATTTATATGCAGGTAAAAGTGCTAGCGAAAGCGCAGCCGCAAAAAGAAACGATCTTCGAGCACGTACCGCAACGATTATTGAGTTACGGCATTAATTTGCCGTTAGGATTATTGAAAAGTCAGCGTGTGCACGAACTCGAAATACTTGATGCACGGCGCACACTGTATAAATCGAAATTTAAATTGACGGGCTTGCTGTCACCATTGGTGGCGATGACATTGGGGGAAAATTTGCGGCGCGGTTTTGCAGAGATGTCCGCTGCGCTAAAAACCCGGGCCGAAATACTCAGCGAGAAATTCTAGGGAAAATTCCGACCAAGTGTTTCGTAGAAGGCACGTTGTAGCAGAGCGTGAGGCCGGTGCTGCGCGGCGAACCGGATTGGTTTGCCGCACTGTCGATGGCTATAACGGAGGAGTGGAGGAATGGTTGACGTCGGCGCGCAAAAAGTTTTTACGCGCCCGCTGTCGGCACGATCGACCTCAAAACGATTTGCTCACACCGAAATAAATTTCGCGACGCGGCCCAAACTGCGGCGCGCCAACACCGATACCGGAGCCATCGCGCAACTGATAACTGCGATCGAACACGTTCAGCATCGCAACGCGGCCATCGAGTGTGCCGTAAGTACCGAGATTGAATGTGTGCAGTGCGCTCAAGTTGACCTGCGTATACGCCGGTAAATGCTCGCTGTTCGCAAAGCCGTTGCGCAGGCCGCTGCCGTACAGCAAATCGGTACCGAATGTCGTCTGCTGCCAGCGATAACTCACCCCCGCCGAGCCCGATACCGTTTGATCGTGATCGAGATGCACCCAATGATTGTCGATGAAATTTAATTCGTCGGGATCGAAATTAAATTGTCCGGTGCGAATGCCGGTGCCTTCGGCCTTCGACAAAGCGACATTCGCATAGGCATTGAAATCGTCGTCGCGATACGAACTCGATAATTCCAAACCGCGAATACGACCTTTCTTGAAATTGAATGCGGAATAAATCAGCGCATTGCCAAATTGTCCCTCGTCCTGCAGATTTTCCACCTTGCGATAATACGCATCGACGCCGACGGTGATTGCATCACTCAATTGTTGCGAAATGCCGGCATCGAAATAATGCGAGCGTTCCGATTTAACTGCGGTGTTCGCGTCCGACGGCAACGCATTGGTCGTACCCTGGAATTTCTGCACGGAAGTGGTATCGATCGACTCGGTCGGTGGCGGCGTGAAATAACGCGAATAGCCGGCGTGCAGACGCGTTTGCGGCGTCAGATCGTACACGAGACCGACGCGCGGACTCAGCTGCTGCTCGTCGACAACAGTATTGGTTTTATCGTAGCGCGTGCCGTAATTCAGCGTCAGCGCATCGCTCAATTGCCATTCGTCCTGCAGATAAATGCCCCACAAATCGCCACTCAATGTGGTTTTATCGAAAATATCGAGCGGCATGCCGTTCAGTTGATTGCCGTCGGCGTCCGCCGCAAATACTTGCGCCGCATTGGTCGCGGTGAAGCGTTCGCCGCTGTAATAAACGCCGGCGCGCAACGTGTGGCTGTTACCGAGTTTATAACTGGCGTCGCTCTGCAATCCCGCGCTTTCATTTTTGCGCAAAATAGTCGAGGCGATGCCGTTGTATTCCAGATCGCCGATCGGATCGGGACTATAGTGGACATCGGTATAGCGATGAAATATCGAGACGAGATAAGTCGCCGTATCGCTGACGTTGTGCTGGTACGAAATAATTTGAAAACTGTTTTTTTCGTTTTGATTCGCATCGAGCGCAAGCGAATTCAACGGCGCCGCACCATCGAGCATGAAACTCGGCGTCTGTCCCGGCACGTTCGGAATTTCAAAATGACTATTCGATAGGCCGAAAATAAAACTGAGGCGACTGTCGGGATCGACGATGTAAGAGAGATAACCGAAACCTTTACCCTGCTTCGTGTCATCGTGATGTGCAGCGCGCGCTGAGGTCGGGTTTTCGATGCCCATGTTATCGCTTAGATAGGAGCCGGTTAAAAAATACGTAAACGCATCTTTTGAACCGCCGACTTCGACGCTGGTTTCCTGATGATTATTGCTGCCGCCGAGATAGCTGATACTGCCGCCATTTTCGATTCCTGTGCCTTTGGTATGGATATCGACCACACCCGCGGTGCGATAACCGTATTGCGCCGGCAACGCGCCGGTTAAAAAATTGATCTGATCGGCGAAGCGCGTATCGAGCACCTGACCGAATCCCGAAATCGGTTCGGGTATCACCACTTCATTGATGCGGTACTGCACGTTGGCGTGATCGCCGCGCACATGCAATTGTCCGTACGAATCCTGCACGACACCGGGCGCTTGCAGCACCACCTGATTGAGCGGCGTGGTTTCGCCGAGCGGCAGCGCTTCCAGCGCATCGCTATCGAAACGATAAACCGAGCTGCCGGTTTCCGGCGCGAGGGTGTTGCGCGCGTCGTCGAGGCGCTGGCCGATTACATCGACCGTTTCGATTTTTTTAGCGCCCATTGCAGTGGTGGATTCGGCAACGGTGGATTCGGCATACGCCGCCAATGTGGAAGCGCCAAAACCGGCAGCGATCAAAACTTGCCACGCATTGCGCTGCTTCGGCATTTGTTGCGAACGTGCTCGTACTGCGAATAATTTTTTCGCGATTGCAGATTTCATCGGAAATACTCCTGAATAACGTTTCGCGCCGATTTGATCGGCGCAGCGAATTGACAACGTTTATTTCAGCAGTGAACGGGCGGGGCGCGGCTATCGTAACAACGGCTGCAGCAACGCTGCGTCAGCTTAACAACGAAGAAAGATACAAATGCAAATAACGCAACGGCAACGAGCGGCCACGCACTGTCGATTGCGGCGCCGCTGTTGGCGCCGGATAACATACACAGTGCGCAGTCGGCATCGAGCGTCTTGCTATCATCATGCCAGTGACCGGCGCTGGCGATCTGCCCGGCGACAAACAGCGCGAGCACCAACAGCAGCCAGTACGGCCGCCGCGTATTGCGCCTATTCATTTCGCATTTTCATTAAGGTTGTTCATGTCGCGAAGGATATAACATAACATTATGCAAACCAAGTATCGATCAAAGGATTGCCGCTACTGGCGCTTAATCGAATTGAAGACCCAGGCGCCGGCCGATCAATTCATACGATTCGACGACGTTGCCGAGATCCTGACGGAAGCGATCTTTATCGAGTTTTTCGCGTGTATTTTTATCCCACACGCGACAACCGTCCGGCGAGAATTCGTCACCCAGCAATAATTCGCCGTGAAAAAGACCGAATTCGAGTTTGAAATCGACCAGTAGCATATCGCTGCTTAAAAATAACGGTTTCAACACGTCGTTGATTTTGAATGTGAGTTCTTGCATGCGATCGAGCTGTTGCGGCGTTGCCCAGCCGAACGAGCGCACATGGTATTCATTGACAATCGGATCGCCGAGCGCATCGCTCTTCAAAAATAATTCGAATGTCGGCGGATTCAATTCGAGCCCTTCCTGCACACCGTAGCGACGGCAGATCGAACCGGCGGCAATGTTGCGCACGACGCATTCGAGCGGAACCATTTCCAAACGTTTAACCAGCGTTTCGTTGTCCGACAATACTTTTTCAAAATGACACGGAATGCCGACCGCCATTAATTTCTGCATGATGAAGGCATTGAATTTATTGTTGACCATACCCTTGCGTTCGAGCTGCGCTTTTTTCTTGCCGTCGAACGCCGAAGTATCGTTGCGAAAAACCATCACATACCGATCCGGATCGTCGGTTTTGAATACGGATTTGGCTTTGCCCGTATACAGTTCTTCGCGTTTTTCCATGGCTTGCGCTTCTCGCTTCAATTTCATCAGGACAATTTGTTTTTGATTCGATTTAGCAGCTCTTCATCGACACCGGCTTTGATCGCTTTGCCATCCTGCCGCGTCAAATCGATGCGCACCGCTTCGTCGGCACTGGCAGTCGATTGCAGGTGCAGCACATAGACGGTTTTTTCGTCGATCGCATCGTCATTGCTGTGAAATACCCACGACCAAAAACGACTCCACCAACCCGGCTGATCGTTGGGATCTTTCGGCGGCGTGTAGCGCAGCCAGAATTCGTGTTCGGTATGGTTGAGATCGTCGACCGTGAATCCGGCTTTCGGCAGCGCAGTGGTCATCGATGCCCACGCGCGCTCGAACGGTAGATCGAGTCGCAGATACGGCGCTTCGCCCGCCTGCTTGTTCAAAAATACTTTACCTTTGGATTCGATACCGCGTTGCGCGAGCATCGATACCGCACCGGTGCCGCCGTTGTCGGCGACGAATTGCGCGATCGCTTTAATCATCTCCTGTTCGCGCGCAGGGTCGCTGGATTTGTCCGGCCAGTTGTCGCCGGCGCGCGCATCGGCCTGCACGATGTACACTTCCGATGAACCGCGCTGTACGCCCTGCTCGATGCGGAAGCGGTAGCGCTCGCGCGCAACACTTTCGCCCTCATGCCCTTCAAGGGATTTGGGCTGCAGCCAAGCGGTTTCGATAACACCGCCGGTGGCATCGGCACGCGTGACATTGAGCTGATTGGTATTCAGAAACTGGCGCACGCGCGGCCATACTTCTCCGGGCGCTGCTTCGACCAATATCCAGCTGTTGCCGCCCAGCGTTTGAATTTTTACCTGCTCCGCTTCCGGGTTGCCTTCGAGCGGTTCCGGGCGCGGCACCTGAAACTTTCCTTCGAGCGTCGAGGTATACGCGATCGCCGGAATCGCGAAATCGGCATCGCCCTCCGCATGCGTCAAATCCGGCGGGACTTGCAGCGGCTTCTCGACCTGCACGCGCCGATAATCGTCGCCGCGATCGCGAAATATTCCTTTATCGCCAAACAGCCAACCGCATCCGCTCATGGCGATAGACGCCGCGGCCACTGCCGACAGCAAAAACAATTTTTTCATGAATGATTCAACTGCAAAGTGTTTGAGTCAAAGCGCCTGATCACAAGCCGGCGCTGCGCATTGCCGCGCGCACTGCCGGTCTAACGCTTTCGCTTAGCGGCGTGAGCGGCAGACGAATGCCGGTGCCGATTTTACCCAGTTCCGCCACCGCCCATTTGACCGGGATCGGATTGGCTTCGACGAATAATTTTTCGTGCAACGGCATTAATTTTTCGTTGATTTCGCGCGCGCTCGCGGCATCGCCGCGCAGCGCGGCCGCGCACATCTGTGACATCAACTGCGGTGCCACGTTCGCGGTCACCGAAATATCGCCTTTGGCACCGGCCAGCATTAAATCCAGTGCAGTCGCATCGTCGCCCGAATAAACCGCGAAATCGCTGCCGCAGCGTCTGATCAATTCGATGCCGCGTTGCACATCGCCGGTTGCATCTTTAATGCCGATAATATTTTTGATACCGGCTAACCGCTCGACCGTTTCATTGCGCATATCGCAGCCGGTACGCCCGGGCACGTTATACAGAATTTGCGGAATGGATACCGCAGCGGCGATGGCTTTGAAATGCAAATACAAGCCTTCCTGCGTCGGTTTGTTGTAATACGGCGTGACCAGCAGGCAGGCATCGGCGCCAACCTGTTGTGCCGCTTCGGTCAGCTCGATCGCTTCGCGCGTGCAGTTGGCACCGGTACCGGCGATCACCGCAATGCGTTCGCGGCATTGCTCGACCACGCGCTTGATGACGGCGCAATGCTCATCGACCGTCAATGTCGCCGATTCGCCGGTGGTGCCGACCGCTACGATCGCATTGGTCCCTTCGGCGATATGCCATTCGACCAAATTATCGAGCGCGGACCAATCGACATCGTCGCTCGAGGTCATCGGGGTGACCAGCGCGACAATACTGCCAGCAATCATGCAAACTCTCCGGGTGCGGGAAAGGCGCTATGGTACTGACGCCCCCCGGTGAGTACAAGCGCATGTCGGCTGCAGCGAATGGCAGCTCAAGACTTGCCGATATGAAAGCCGTGCAGAATCGCGGAGAAAGCGCGCTCCATGAAACTGCGCTTTTCCGGTTCGACGATGCGAATCGTGCCGGCGTGCAATCCGCGCACGAGTGTCGGCAGCGTTTCGACGCGCTGTTTGATGCCGGCCTGATTGACGAACATATAGTGCGCGCTGACGCGGCTGAACCATGCAAGCTTGTACAATTGCGGGCGCTCGTCGGCGCGATCGAATTCGAACAGCGTGCCGAAATCGACGCGAGAGCGCAACATATCCGCAAACTCTTCTTCGGCCGCAGAGAATTGCTCCAGAGGTTCAACTGGAGCGATCACCACCGGCGCAACTGGCTCGGGCGCCGGCTGCAACACGGGCTTACCCTGAAAGGCCTGCTCTTGCGCGGCGCGCAATGCGGTCAGCAACTCCTCGCCAGCTTCGCTGCCGTAACCGATAGTGCGTAAACCTTCCGCAATCGATTGTTCCAATTGCTGCTGATAGCGCTGAAATTCGTCGCGGCTGCGGCTGCCATCGCCCTGCACGCTCCACAGCACACCATCGACCACTTTCAGCGCCGCCTTCCACGACAGACTGCTTTCGCCATTGCGCAAATAATTGAACGCGAGAAAATCGGTCCACGGCTTTTGCAGCAGCTGTTGTATCGGTGCGGGAATCGCAAAACCTTTTATCCGCTCGCTGATTTCCGCCGACGCGCGCTGCTTCGCGGTATTGAGACGCTCGATACCTTCTTGCGCCGAACGATTGCGGCGCTCGACCATTTCCGCGCGCTTATCGAGACCTTCGCGAAAACGATTGAATTCTTCCAGCAGATGCGTGAACAGATCGGGGTCTTCGATGAACCCGCGCAGTATCGTTTCGACAATGCTGCGCAATTTCGGCAACACCACGCGCTCTTTATCGTCGGTCACCCAGCGCGCGCCGGTTTCCGCCATGCGATTGATCAAAAGACGCGCGGGATGCTGCTGATTTTCGAGAAACGTTTTATCGAGCAGCGCAAGTTTCAAATACGGCGTGTGCAAATGACTGAGCAGCGATTTGACCGTGTCTGGAATTTTGCCGTCGTCGAGCATGAAACGAAATACCATGCCGACCAGATCGACGGCATCGGCATCGCGCTGACCCAGTTGCGAACGCTGGCCCGGCTGTTTTTGTTGACCGCCCAGAGCCTGCTTGCCGAGCTGTGCAAACAGGCGTTGCTCGACGCGATCGATTGGCAACGGCCGGTACAGCGCCGCGCCGGCGTGAAATTCCGGCGATTGTTGCAGCGCCGATAAGATCAGCGCGTAATCGAGCGGCAGGAAATTTTCCGCGGCGCCATCGCGACCAGCCTGCAGACCGCCGTAACTGACGCCACTGACAGTGCCACTGCGCAGCTGGCCGGCGCGCGCGTGCAACTGTTGGATGATCGAGTTATACAGTTCACGCTGATCGCCGCCCTCTTCCTGCGGAGCCGGTGCTGATACCGTGGGTGCGGCGTTGGACGCTGCGGCGCCGACATCTGCATCCTTGCTGATAATAAATTTCAAATTCGGCAGCACGCCGCCATCGACCAGCGTGGCGTTGAGCGATTCGAACACCTTGCCGAATACGGCCAGCAGCAATTTGCCGAGATGCTTATAAATAAAAATGCGCGCCTTGAGATCGACATCGAGTTCATTCATCGCCTGGCGCAATGCCAATCCCACTTTCGCCGGCCCGAACGGATTGCTGTCGTCCATCACTTTTTTGCCGCCGCGCAACACCGCGAGACGGCGATTCAATTTCCATAATGATTCGGCATGCTGGCTGCTGGCGCGCGATACGATCATCGAAACCGCCAGTTCGTCCTCAAGCTGTTCGCGTGCAACCAGCGCTAGGTTGCCGGCACGCAGCGGCGGCGCGATATCGTCTTCGTCGTGTCCGATCAGAAATTGCTGATAGCCATGCTGCAGCTGCGCGGTAAATGCGCGCTGCATGGCTTCCGTCACCAGCTTGAGTTGTTGAATCGCGTCGTAATAGCAGCGCTGATCCTCATTGCTACCGCCCTTTTCGGCCTGCTCGAACAGGCGATCGCGCAATGTATTCTGGGCGGATTGCAACAGATTGCCGTAAAACGGCAAGGCAAGATCACGGCAGCGGGCGAGAAGCTCCATCAATTCGTCTCTGAATTTAATATTTTTAGGGCAACGCGGGAGGGTATTGGCAAAACCGAACGGGCTGCTCCTGCTGTAGTCAATAAATGTAGACCAAATTCCCCCCGCTGCAGGTTTTGCGGTTGCTCGGCTGTCGATTTTTACGCAGTATGGGCACCCTCCGTCGTACATAGAAGTGAGATCGCCGCGCCCATGGACGCAATGACATTACTGAATCACCGCAATTCCGAACCGAAACTGACCAAGCCCGGTCCCGATCGCGAGGCGCTGTATCAAATTCTCGCGGCGGCCTCGCGCGCGCCCGATCACGGCCGCCTGCACCCGTGGCGTTTTTTGCTGATCGAAGGCAAGGCACGCTATCGGCTCGGTGAATTATTCGGCAGCGCACTGCGCGCGCGCAAAGCTGACGCCACACCCGAAGAAATAAAAAAAAATGAGGAAGCGCCGCTGCGCGCACCGATCGTTGTCGCCGTGATCGCGCGCCTGCAGGAGCATCCGAAGGTACCGAAGATCGAACAATTATTGTCGGCAGGTTGCGCGGCGCACGGTATTTTATTGGCCGCGCAGGCACTGGGATTCGGCGCTATCTGGCGCACCGGCGATAATTGTTACGACGCCAACGTTGACAAAGGTCTGGGCCTTGGCGATGACGAGAAAATGGTTGGATATATTTATCTCGGCAATCCGATCGGCGTGCCGAAACCAGTACCGGAAATTCGCGTTGAAGATTTTGTCACGCAATGGAGCTGATGCCTACAGCAAGGCGCGGGCTGCGACAATAACACCATTATTATCCGCATAAACAAACTCGCCCGGCTTGAACGTCACGCCGCCGAAAGTAACCGTCACATTCAAATCGCCGATGCCGCGTTTCTCGGTTTTTAGCGGCATCGTCTGCAATGCCTGCACGCCGAGATCCAGCGCGGCAATCGCATCGACATCGCGAACGCAGCCGTAAATAAGCACACCGCTCCAGCCATTTTTTACCGCGCTCGCGGCGATTTGATCGCCGAGCAACGCGCGTCGCAGCGAACCGCC
>DASXYH010000313.1:0-9147 GCA_036502545.1 Spongiibacteraceae bacterium | reverse complement strand
ACACTTGCTGGCTCCACAGCGAAAACCAGAGCTGCAGCAGCATGATTAAAATGCCAGCAATAAACAGCAGTGCACTAACTAGCACACCGTATTTCATGCCCGATACTCGGAAGTTTGGGTGGGAGCGACGACCACCGCGGTGCCGTAGCAAAGCACTTCGGTTAAGCCCGCCATCAATTCCGTG
This sequence comes from Spongiibacteraceae bacterium, assembly GCA_036502545.1. GTDB lineage: Bacteria > Pseudomonadota > Gammaproteobacteria > Pseudomonadales > CAMLJR01 > CAMLJR01. Next base: position 8,963 of record DASXYH010000313.1, on the reverse strand, counting down.
GCGTCGTAGCGCATACCTACGATGGCGTTCGCGCCGTGCGCGGCCGCGTGTCTGCACATCAATACATATGCCTCCGTTCGCGCCGTTTCGCACAAGTTCGTATAGACGGTGATATTACCGCCAAAAATTGTTTGCAGACCGCCGAGAAAATTGCCGACGATCGAGCGCGACCTTACCGTTATTCCTCTGACGATGCCGATGTTTTTTGTGATTTGATAGCCGGGCAATTCAAGCGTGGTTGTTACCATTGAGTTCTGCATTTTTATCTTCTCCGATTGCATATCGCTAAGGAAGCTCTGATTAAGTTCCCTTTCCCCACGAGAGAGGGGAGAAAACTACTTAAATAAATTGCAGTGTGCGCTGTGTTAACCAATTCCACTCAAAATTTGTGTCAATTGTTCCGGCGCGGAAATCATCGCGATATGTCCGGTCGCGATTTCAAGCCGCTGCCAATCGGTGCGCGATTTTGCGTACGCGCGCGAGGCTTCGGTCTGCTTGAAGAACGGATTGGTGCAGGTGATGTACGTGATCGGTTTGCCGTTGCCAAGCGGATGATTCAATTGCATTTTGCTGAAAAATGTTTCGACCGGTTGCGGCGTAACGCGGCGCATTAGCCACTCGATATATTCGGGAATGTTCATGCCGAAAAATTCGAGCGGCGGAATCGGCACGACGCCGGTGCCGCCGTTGTTTATTTTTAAGCTTCGATAAAATTCATGCGTGCGCTCGGGTGCGCCATCGAGCACAGATTGGCCCGGCTGCAAAATCATGCCGTCGAGAAAAACCAGATGACGAATAACTTCGGGCATGCAATCGGCGACGCCGGATATTATTGCTGTGCCCAGGCTGTGGCCGACCAGAATCACATCGCGTAATTCCTCGACCGTCAGCACCTGCACGATATCGGCGATGTGCATGTCGAGATCGGGATTCAACGCCGCCAGATGTTCGCGCTCACCGAGGCCGGTCAGCGTCGGCGTGAATACGATGTGACCCTGCGCGCGCAATAATTCGGCGACGAATTTCCAGCACCAGCCGCCTTGATAGGCGCCGTGCACGAGAACATATGTTTTTTTATTCGCCATGATTTTCACGCATCAAAATAAATTGGAACTTCGATTAAGCGTTTTTAGGTTTTTGCTATCGCACCTATCTGGCAGCGGGTTGGCGATGCAAGGGATTCTCTTTTTCAGGACTTCCGTGGCGAGCATTCAAGTCGCTTCGGTGTGGTCGGCCTAGTAGTGCTCGACAACATTTCCGATGACGAATGGCACCGCAGCTTCGATAAGATCACCTTCTTGTCCTGAAAAAGAGAACCCCTTGCACCGCCCCATGCTCTGCTACAACGTGCTTTCTAAAAAATACTTAATCAGGTTCGCAAAATTTTTTGCGCACTCGGCGTTACTACTGCGCCGTCTGTTGCTGCACCGCAACATGATCGCCGTGGCCGACGCGATTGTCGAGCAACGCCTGCGTCGCGGTTTGAATATAGGCGTTCATCAGCGCTTTCATTTGCTGCTGGCGCTGCGCATCGTCGATCGGCGTCGCCACCAAATGCGGCAATGTGTTGTATTTATAAAGTCGCGGTTCGGTATTCGGCGGCTGCACCAGTATCGTATCGCCTTCGACGATCGCCGTGGTGAAATCGGTGCCCGATGGTTTGATGATCGCGCGGCCCGGTTCGCCTGCCGGCAGCGCGAGCAGATCGCGGCCCCAGCAGTGATGATCGTAATCGCCGCCGAGAAGGCCCATGATCGTCGGCACCACATCGACCTGCGAGCCGACCACCGAACGCGTCGCGCCATAGCGCTGCTGAATATCCTTGCCCCAGATCAGCAGCGGAATGTGAAAGCGCCACAGATCGATATCGGTGATTTGCTCGCCGCCGCCGAAGCCGTGATCGCCGAGAAATACGAATAACGTGTTATCGAAATTGCCGTGCTGTTTGATGCGATCAAAAAAGGCGCCGAGCGCATAATCGTTGTAGCGCATCGCCGTGAGATGCTCGTCGCGTTGACCGTCGACTTCCACTGGCTGCACCGGCAATTGCGGCGGCAGTGCGTACGGCGCGTGATTCGACAGCGTTTGCAGCACGACGAAGTACGGCTTGCCACCATCCTGAAGTTTGACGATTTCTTCAAAGCCGCGATCGAACATATCTTCATCCGAAACGCCCCAGGTGCGATCGGAAAAACGCGGATTGATAAAATCGTGACGACCGATGAAACGTTGCATATGCTGCGCGCGAAAAAATCCAAATTGGTTGTCCCACGCAAAATCGCCGTTGTATACGTAGAGACTTTGATAATCGCGCTCGGCCAGCACTTTCGTCAGCCCGGAAAAATTATTTGCGCCTTCGGGCTGCTTCATCAAATATTCGTAATGCGGCAGATTGGGAAAACACGCCATCGTCGCGAACATACCCTGATGCGTGTGCGTACCCTGCGAAAAGAAATGATCGAACAGCAAACCTTCTTTCGCCAGCGCATCGAAGCGCGGTGTGATCTGCTGCGTGTTGCCGAACGGGCCGGTGCGCTGCGCGCTGAAACTTTCGTCGATAATCAGCACGACATTTTTATACGGCGCAGCCTGTGCGTTCGCAGCGGCATTGAAACGCCGGAACAGCGGCAACGTGTTCGGCTCCAATAACATTTCCTGTGGCGCGAGCCAATGTTCGCGCACCAGCGAGAGTGCTTTTTCCGGCGCCATTTGTTTCAGCCAAGTATTTTGCCGATCGTTGTCGAGTTCCTGCTGCGCCGCTTTCGCCAATGTGAACACACCATTGAGCGCGAGATGATTGGTAAATAAATGTGGCGTGCGATACGCGTCGGCCCAGCGCAGCGGCGGACCCGAGCGCAAGGTGCCGCGCGCGGCCACTGCGGTGATAAGAATCAGGATGATCGCGGTCGCCAGACGCGGCAGATATCCGGCGGTATAAAACTGCGGTGCGCGCGTAGCGCGATCGATACGGCGGATCGCCCAAATTGAAGACAGCGTCAACGCGCCGCACAATGCAAAATAGCGCAGCACCGGAAAGCCGTACCACAACATGCTGACAACGGTTTTCGGATCTTCCTTGACGTACTGAAATACCAGACTGTTCAAGCGCGCGTGAAACTCGTGATAAAAATCGAGTTCGAGCGCGGCGAGAAAACTATAAATAAAAACGATGATACCAAGCCAGCTGTTGCACCAACCTCGCCGCGACAAACCCGACGGCAGCAATAGCGCAAACACCAGCGGCGCCAGGGCGTAACAGGTCATGATCAAATCGAAACGAAAACCGACACCGAATGCGAGCAGCACATCGTGCAGCGGAATAGCGCCGAGCAGATTGGCGTTGCGCCACAACAGCAGCGCGCGCGCGACCGCGAACAGCAGCAGAAATACCGCCGCGCTGCCGAGTACATACGCGACATCGGCGGCGACGGTGTTGCGGCCCGTGATTCGAGGAAAAAATTTGCTGGGCATGAACGCTTCCTATAATAATTTGCGCCGCAGATGAATCTTTAAAAACATGGCGGCGCGCGATGTTCCGCCGCCCGGCACCGCGGCGTCAAGTAGTGTATGTTGCGAAGGCACGCTTGCGAATATAATCGCCGCTCGATACTGCATCGCATAATTGTTGTCACGCGTCACGGAAGCCGTTATGAAAATTTACTCGTGGAATGTCAATGGTATTCGTGCCGTTGTTAAAAAAGGCTTGTTTGTACCGTTTATCGAAAAACATCTGCCCGATATTTTATGCCTGCAGGAAACCAAGGCCGAACGCGGCCAGGCCGTGATTGATTTACCGGATTACTGCGAATACTGGAATTCGGCAATTAAAAAAGGCTATTCGGGCACCGCGATTTTCAGCCGGCAGCAGCCGTTGAATGTCATCAATGGTTTTCCGGATGAAATTGCCAATCGCTACAGCTTCGCCGACGAATTAAAACGCGATGCCAGCAGCGAAGGTCGCGTAATCGCCGCCGAGTTCGAAAAATTTTATATCGTCACCGTCTACACGCCGAACGCAAAAGATGATTTGAGCCGCCTGGCGTTGCGCCATAAGCATTGGGACCCCGCTTTTCTAGCCTATTGCAAATATCTGGAACAAAAAAAGCCGGTGATTTTTTGCGGCGATCTGAATGTTGCGCACACCGAGCTCGATCTCGCCAATCCAAAGCCGAATCGCGGCAAAAAAGGCTTTACCGACGAGGAGCGCGCAGGTTTTCAGAATTTCATCGACGCTGGTTTCGTCGATACGCTGCGTCTGTTCCAACAGGGCAATGGCCATTACTCGTGGTGGAGTCATTTCGCCAATTCGCGCGCACGCAATGTCGGCTGGAGAATCGATTACGTGCTGGTATCGCCGCAATTAAAAGACAAAGTGAAAAGCGCGGACATTCATGCCGACGTGCTGGGCAGCGATCATTGTCCGGTAAGTATTACATTGAAAGATTGATGCGTTGAGCGTTGATAATTGACGCTCCTTTAAAAAAGAGCAACGGCTACTTGTGCTCGGCGACGGCTATTGCGGCCAGCGGCGCCAACAATTTTCTGAGCTGATCCAAACTGAGCGGTTTCGCCAGATGGCCGTCCATGCCGGCGTCGTAGCAGAGTTTGATATGTTCATCGAGCGTATGCGCAGTCAGCGCGACAATCGATTTACGCGGTAGACTATTCGCGTCTTCATAGGTGCGAATAATCTGCGTCGCTTCGTAACCGCTCATTCCCGGCATTTCACAATCCATCAGAATCAAATCAAACTCGGCGTGGCGCGTTTCGTAGAACATCATCGCTTCGGTGCCGTGCGTTGCCAGCAAACAATCGTGTCCGAGTTTTTGCAGCATCGACTGAATGACGATTTGATTGGTGGGATTATCTTCGACGATCAAAATCGTCAGCGCGTGGCGCGGTACTTCAGTGCTGGGCAGCGGGCTTTCGCCATGCGAAGGCAGTGCGGCCAAACCGAGTGCGCGCGCGAAAGCTTCGCGCAGATCGGCTGCCAGCAGCGGTTTTTCCTGCGCCAATACCAGTCCCGCAGCGCGCCGGGTTGCGCTTTGCGGAATATCGGTCGTCGCCGTGAGCAGCAATAACGGCGGCAGCGCGGCACCGTACTCGGCTTTCAGCGCATGCGCCAATTCCAGGCCGTTCATGCCGGGCATTTTCAAATCGATCGAAATCAAATCGAAGCAGTGGCCTTTGGCTTTTTGCGCACGCACGAATGCCAGCGCATCGGCGCCGTTGTGAGCGATCTGCAATTGCATGCCCCAGCTTTTTATGTGCGCGCCGATCAATTCGCAAAAATGCGCATTATCGTCGACCACCAATATCGATTTGCCGTTCAATTCATGCGCGGGCGGCAATGGCTCTTGCACCGCCGTTGCCGGTAGCGGCAATTCCACCCAGAACGTGCTGCCCGCGCCGATGCGGCTGTGCACATCGACTGTTCCGCCCATCAGTTCCGCAAGCTGCCGCGTAATCGCCAGCCCCAAACCGGTGCCGCCATGGCTGCGCGCGATACTGGCATCGGCCTGCATGAACGATTCGAATAAACGCGTCTGCACATCGCGCGCAATGCCCGGCCCGGTGTCTTCGATCGCAATACGAATGTTATCGCCGCTATTGGCGATGTGTAGGCGGATCTCGCCGGCTTCAGTGAACTTGACCGCGTTGCTTAGGAAATTAATCAATATCTGCCGAATGCGGGTGGGATCGCCCATGACCCAGGCGGGAACTCCGAGCTCGATATCGCACAGCAGTTCCAGATTTTTTTCATCGGCCTTGAGTCGAAACAGCGTGAGCGCATCGACCGCCAATCGATGCAAATCGAACGGCACTTTTTCCACCGTCATGCGGCCCGCTTGAATTTTGCTGAAGTCGAGAATGTCGTTGATGACAGTCAGCAGCGATGTCGCCGAGGCATAGACGATATCGTTGTAGCGGCGCTGCGTATTGTTGAGGCCGGCATCGCGCAACAGTTCGGACATGCCGAGAATGCCATTCATCGGCGTGCGGATTTCATGGCTCATGCGCGCCAGGAATTCGCTTTTCGTCCGCGCCTCGGCACGCGCGCTCTCTTCGCTGCGCACTGTTTGTCGAAAGCGATAGCCGAGGCAAATCGCGAACAGCAATACGCGCTGCTGCTGCGCGACATCGATCAGATGTATCGAATACCATGCGCCCGAACTGTATACCGCAAAAAATGCAGCCGTGCAGATAACAACAAAATAAGCCGCTCCGCAGACGAGAAATACGCCGGCCTCGCCGCTGCGGCGACGGCGCCACAGCCAAAAACTGATGCCGAGAAACGACAAATAAAATATCGGAATACTGGCGAGAGCAACAACTCGCACATCGCGCCGCCAGAGAAGCAACGGTGCGACTATCAATACAAGACCGACTAACCCAATGACGGTGGCCCGATGCAAACGCGGCGCATACCGGCGCAAATCCAAAAATGCAATTAAAAATGTGCCGTTGACTGCAAACCCCAACGGCGTGATCAGCAAAGAAGCGATTCTCTCGAAAGCCGGTGAGTTCGGCCAAAACCACCAAAAGCCGTAACCGCGCGCAACGATATACGCCAGCAATTGCACCGCGACGAATAATACAAATAAGCCGAGCAACCGCTGCCGCACAAACAGCCAGAGCACCAATGCAGCCAGCGCGAGCACCGCCATCACGCCGATATTCAGCCATTCGAACGCGTTCATTATCGGCAGTCGCACCAATAATTTCTGTTGCGGCCACAACTGAAGATAGTCGAACGCGGTGCGCGGAAAACCGAGCACATGAATATATATTTCACTGCGATCCTGCGCGCGCAATTCGAACGGAAATAAAAATTCGGGAAACGGCAGCGGCCGCGAGGCAAACGGCCGCTTGTTACCGGTTTGATAACTGCGATCCAGATTGCCGTTGCGCACGATGTATACATCGAGGATGCCCTGCCGCGGCATCGCCTGCATCAGTATCAGCGCGCGATCAGCCGCCGGCGGCTCGATTTGCAGCCGCAACCACAACCCGATGTCGGAGACCGGTTCCAGCTTGGTTTGCGTATCGACACGTTGCCACGAGGAATCGTCGGCGCGCACTTGCTGCAGCGTCAGCGCATTCGAGGAGTCACGCAGGAAATACAATTCGCCGCTATCGCGCAGCACCGTGCGATCTTGCGGCACGGGCAGCGCGGCTTCGACCGGAGAAAACCAGCAACACAGCAGCGATACGATGATCCACCATGTCACTTTCGCCATGCTTCACCCAACTATTATTTTTTGCGTTAATACGCCTACGTTTTGCGTCGATACGCCAGTCTGCCTTTGAAGCGCACTATGCGCACCATTAGCGAGCGCACATCGATTATTGCAGCGTTCCCGCGAGTGCGCCAGTAATACCGCCTTGCTGCAGCTCGCAATTATTGCGTTTGCCCGCAAGTTCTATGCGCACCGGAATCGCACTCATACGCGGAATGCCGGTGTACGGATCGTACTCGTATTCGACACTGATTAATTTATTGGTGGCTGAGCCTTTTTCGTGAATATTTTGTGCATGATCCGGGTCGCCGCCGAAGCAATGCGACATCGAGATGACGCCTGGACGAATACCTGCTTCGAGTTCGACGATGCCAGTTATCTGCGCGTGCGGCGATTCGATATGAATGATATCGCCATTGTTCAAGCCTAAATTTACTGCGTCTGCAGGATTCATGAACGCGGGATTGTATTTGTATTTGCGCAATTGTTTCGGATTATTGCGGCCGGTTGAATTGAACACATCGGGCATGCGCCGGCTAATCAGGCGAAACGGATAAGCGGTGAAGCGCAGATGATCGGGTTGCTCATTAGCGATGTCGCGCAATTCGCTCATCATCGTGGTATCGGCGAGCTGCAATTTGCCGGTCCAGCCATTTTCCTTTTCGGCGACGTAAATAATTTCATCATCGAAAATATGGCCTGCGGGAAATTTTTTGATTTTGGAAAGCGGTACGCGCGCCTGTTCGGTCAGCGCTTCGTAAATGTCATCAGTACTCGGTTTATTTTGCATATCCATGCTGATATGCGGCGGTTTGCGTCCGGTCATCGCCCAGCTGTACGCGACGTCGAATTCGATCGGCAAATTCATGCGCTGCGCCATGCCGTAAAAAAATTCCCACTCTTCGACCAAATCGGAACCTGCGGGTGGCTCGACGACAGTCGGCGAATATTGCGCATACGGCACGCTGTAACCGAAACCGGTACCGAAATACGACAGCATTTCATTCGGCAACGTGATCGCCGGTGTTTCCAACGAATGTTTACAGGCGACGACATAATCGGCGAGATGACAGCTGTTGTTCGCCATTTGAATATCAAGGCAGACGAACAATTCAAGTTTTTTCAGCGCTGCCAATGTTTTTTGTTGATCGGGCCACGCCAGCAGCGGATTGCCGCCGATGCAGATCAACGCTTTCACTTGCCCTTCGCCTTCCAGCAATATTTCATCGGCGAGCGCAGCGGTCGGTAAACCGATCACCGTATCGGTAAAGCCGCGCACGCGCAGTTTTTCGCCGAAGCCCCACGCGGGATACGGCGGATTCGCCTGCGCGCGCGGCGAAAATTTCGGCCCCATCACACCGGGATTCGGCACGCGCTCGCCGGCTTTTAACCAGCGTCCACACAGCGTCATCAGGCACATCAATAAATATTCGGTGAGATTGCCGTGGCCGGCCATATTCGGACCGGTGCCGGCAGTGCAGCCACCGCGTTTGGCGTTCGCAAAAATACGCGCGGCTTTTATCAAATCGTTCGCGGGAACACCCGCGCGTTTTTCAACATAATCCGGCGTGAATGGCGCAACACATTCGCGCAGCGTTTCCAAACCGTTCGCATTATCTGAAACAAAATTTTTATCGAATAAATTCTCCTCGATGATGACGCGAATAATGCCGGCGAGCACGGTCGGATCTTCACCGGGGCGCGGCTGCAAATGCACTTCCG
>DASXYH010000312.1:0-4526 GCA_036502545.1 Spongiibacteraceae bacterium | reverse complement strand
CATAGAGCCATAGCAACAATGCGGCGGTCGGCAGCGCGATCAGCATTACCCATAAAATTTTATTGCGCATCACCTCCATCGAATTGGCCGCTAATGTTTCGTATCGAACCGAGGCGATATTCATTTGACCTCCTATGCGCGAATACAGAGATTCGGCTTTTGAGCAATGCTTATGAAAAAGCAATTAATGAGCCAGTAATCGCAACGCAATTTTTACTGAAATGCCGGAGCATTCTGAAATATATTCCAGTTCGTTAGTGCGCCTGTTCATTTAGCAATCAGCCAATCCCGGCATGCGCTTTGCGAGCATCGGCCTAGCGATGTGAATACAGAAACTCAATTAAATTAGGAAACTCTGATTAAGAGTTTTTGTTAAAGGCACGCTGTAGCAGAGCATGAGGCGCCGGAAGGGGTTCTTTTTTTCAGGACTTCCGTGGCGAGCATTCAAATAGCTCCGGTGTGGTCGGCCTAGGTGGTCTCGGCGATTTCTCCGATGACGAATGGCACCGCAGCTTCGATAAGATCACCTTCTTGTCCTGAAAAAAAGAACCCCTTCCGGCGCCAACCCGCTGCGAGAACGGTGCAGTAATTAGAGCAGTAAAAATACCTAATCAGAGTTTCCTTAAGTAAATTATTCGGATTCATTTATGGAATACGCCATTTGGGCTTTGATTATCGGCGGCCTTCTCATTTCAATGGCGCTTTCCAATTCGTGGGTTCACCGTCTGCCGCTCAGCAGCGCCATGATTTATTTGGCGGTTGGTTTCGCGATAGGTCCCGCCGGATTATCGATCTTACAGCCGCGCATCCCGCTCCACGCTGCGCTGCTGGAACGCATCGTTGAAATCGCTTTATTGATATCGCTGTTTTCCGCCGGATTAAAATTGCGCCTGCCATTTTCCGATGTGCGCTGGCGTTTTTCATTGCGGCTCGCAACGCTGAGCATGCTGATCGCGATTGCGCTTATCGCATCGATTTGCCTGCTGCTGGGATTTTCTTTCGGCGCCGCATTATTGATCGGCGCAGCGTTGGCTCCGACCGATCCCGTATTAGCAGCCGATGTGCAGGTTGAAAATTCGAGCGATCGCGATCTGTTGCGCTTTAGTCTTACCGGCGAGAGCAGCCTGAACGATGGTATCGCGCAGCCTTTCGTTTTATTAGCGTTGCTGTGTCTCACGGCCGAGCCGCCGTCGCAATACCTCTGGCATTGGTTTTCGATCGATTTGCTGTGGGCCGTACTGGGTGGCGCTGCTACCGGTGCAGTGTGCGGCGTATTGCTTGGCCGTTTGGTTTTGTATTTGCGCACAAGGCAAAAAGAAGCGATCGGGCTCGATGAATTTCTTGTGCTCGGCCTGATTTCATTGGCGTACGGTGTCGCCGTGCTGTGCCGGGCTTCACCATTCCTGGCGGTGTTCTGCGCAGGCCTGGCTGTTTGCCACACCGCGCGCGAGGCAATGACGCCCATTCCCGCCTATGCAGTGGAAAAACTCGATGAACTCGCGAGCCATCCACAGCACGCCGCGCCGATGATGATGCGAGCACTGCGCGATTTCAACGAACAACTGGAACGCATTGCCGAAGTTGCCATCGTCATTTTGGTGGGAGCGATGCTGAGCACGGTGTCCGCAAGCTTCGATGCGATAGCAATTATGTCGTTCACGTTTTTGGTAGCGCGTCCGCTCTCCGTTAGGCTGGCATTGCTGCATGCGCGCATCACCGGCGTGCAGCGCTGGCTTATTTCGTGGTTTGGCGTGCGCGGCATCGGTTCGATTTACTATGCGTTATATGCCATCAATCATGGACTGTTGCCGCAACTGTGGGAACCGGTGTTGCAAATTATTCTGGTCACTGTTGCCGGGTCTATTTTTATTCACGGTATTTCTGTCACGCCGTTAATGAATTATTACGCAACGGTAAAATTACGTACGCAGAAGAAAAAATAACATAAACAGATTTTGATTCGTGTGGTTATCGTACGAGTGACATACAAACCTCGGCGCACAATGATTATTTATTTGCGATTGGCGTCATGGCACGAATATAGCAATAACCACGTTGGGATAGAGACGTTCGCGATTTTATCGCGCAGCTGTCCTACTTATGTGCGTTAGATCACGCAATCAATACATCACGCAACGAAACACGCAATCAAAAAAAGAGGAAACAACGATGAAGAAATTAACCGCAAAATCCAAAACTTTGGCCGGTATTACCGGTTTGCTGTTTGGCTTGACGGTCAGCGTGGGAGCATTAGCGGCCGACCCGACTTACAAAGCGGAAAAATCGCAAGCGGAAGCCAATTACGACGCGCAAAAAGATCGTTGCGATGCTTTGTCGGGTAACGATAAAGATGTTTGCATCAAACAAGCGAAAGCCGATAAGGAACGCGCCGAAGCCGATGCCAAAGCTCAGCACAAGAGCCGCGATGCCGCCGCCGATGCGCGCGAAGACAAAATGGATGCCGATTACAAAGTCGCTAAGGAGAAATGCGACGCGTTCAAAGGCGATGAAAAAGATGCTTGTCAGGAACGCGCTAAAGCCAAATACAACAAGTAAATAAAACAAAAACCGGCGATCTTTTAATCGCCGGTTTTTTTATTTGAGCTTTTAAAAGAGCGGTTTTATTTTACAACCAATAGGTGAACAAACGCGCTACGCTCTGTTTAATTCGCGATAAAAGCGAGCGCTGTTGCCACGCTTCTTTTTCAATTCTATTCGCCTGCTGGCGATCGGCAGCAAACATTTCCTCCATCGCTTGACCGAAATCATTGCCGAGCACAACAGCATTGACTTCGTTATTATGCAGAAAACTGCGCATATCCATATTCGACGAGCCGACCGTTGACCACACGCCATCGATAACTGCGGTCTTGGCATGCAGAAAAACATCTTTCCGCTCATAAATGACAATGCCCGCTTCCAGCAGCGTCGAATAATGCGAACGCCCCGCTTCCAATACAGGCCACCAATCGCTGAACCCCGGCAGGATTAACTGAACTTCAACACCGCGCTGCCCCGCCTGTCGTAACGCGGCAATCATTTTTGCATCGGGAGAAAAATACGACATCGTGATATGCACATCGCGCTGCGCATTTTCAATCGCGGCCAATAAATCGGAGTAGATGATATTGGCTTTATCATCGGACGAGCTGCCGATGACGCGGATGAATTTATCGCCGTGCGCTGCGACATTTTTAATATCGCCGACGCCGCCTGCTTCGGCGCCGCCCTGCGCGCGCCAGGTGGCGTTGAATAAATCGCTAATGGCAGCGACCGCGGGACCGCGAATTTCGATTTGCGTATCGCGCCAGCCGTCTTTGCTTTTGGCGTCTTTATTCGCAATATTATCGTCATTCCCAGCGTTATCGCGCGTTTTATCGGCGCTTTTTGATTCGGCTCCACCAGTTCGACTTTTGCGCGAAATACCCGAGCCGTGCGCATACACGCTGCTAATATTGATGCCGCCGGTATAAGCTATCGCGCCGTCGACAATCACCAGTTTGCGATGATCGCGATGGTTGAGATCGAATAATTTGCCGGCCAGCGGATTGACCGGATTGAATTCGATAACCTGAATACCGGCGTCGCGCATCGAATCGAATAGGCTGCGCGGTGTTTTTACACTACCGACACTGTCGTAGATCAACCGCACACGCACACCTTCGCGCTGCTTGCGCAGCATAAGATCGGCCATGGCATTGCCGATTTTATCGTCTTCGAAAATGTAGACCTCGACATCAATCGCGTGTCGCGCATTCGCCATCGCGGAAAAAATGGCGTCGTAAGTCTGCGGGCCATCGATCAGCAATCTCGCTTCGTTACTGGCAATCAGCGGCGGTCCTGCGCGCTTTGCCATGAATTCGAGATGATGCTGCAGCAGCGCTTGGCGCGCGTCGCCGGCCGACACCGACTCGATCGAGCGCGCGCTTTCGCGCCCACTGGCGCTGACGACCTCGATGCCATCACGTCGCGCAACGGTTTGCGTCTGCGCGATGGGAGTCGCCTGACAACCCGCGATCAGCAAGGTGGCGAAAAATATGAATAGTGAAAATCGAAACATCACAATATTATTTTTTATTGTGTTTATTTTCATGGCAAGAGTTGGCTCTTACTGGCGCTTGTTCAGCGAATTGTTGGTATGCACTTGAGACCTTCGTCTATTTTTTTTGCTCCATTCGCGTGGCATATGTTGTGCATTTATCGAGATATGGTCGAATGCTTCCGTAAATACCGATAGGAATGACACCTATGGAAAACAAATGTGTATCAGCTGTTGTCGCTCAACAATCACCCGAAGTGCCCAGCCCTCAACCCCCGGTCGAAGTACCGTCGCAATCTCCGCAAACACCGATCGAAGTACCGCAACCGGATCCGCCGCCCGCCCCTGCCAATGCGCCGGAACCACAGGCGAATAATTAATTAAGGAAGCTCTGATTAAGTGTTTTTGTTAAAGGCACGCTGTAGCAGAGCATGAGGCGCCGGAAGGGGTTCTTTTTTTTCAGGACTTCCGTGGCGAGCATTCAAGT
>DASXYH010000311.1:0-5899 GCA_036502545.1 Spongiibacteraceae bacterium | reverse complement strand
TAAACGTTTACAAAAAAACTCGCAAGTGAATTTTGGGTAAGTTAAATTACGATTCGTTAACTGTAGTCTAAAGCCGAAGAATTAGTCTAAGGTCGAAGAGTTCGCGTTATGCCAGCCATGCCTTAATTTAGACCCTATAAGCCCATTAACATCTAAGCAAATAATTCAAAAGGTAGCGAAAGAGCATGCAAACCAAATTTTTGGTTGTTTCCGTAGTACTTAACGTTATTTTTCTTATTTTGATTATCGGCGGTCTTTTTACCCTGCCAGGCTATGCCTTAAGTCTGGCGCGAATTATGGCCGAACGATCGCGAACGCAGTTCGATTTTTTGACCGACAAGAAAGACGGTATCGTCTTTCTCGGCGATAGTATTACTCAAGGCGGGAACTGGTCGGAAATATTTAACAACGGTTCGATTCTTAATCGCGGTATCGGTGGGGATACCACTCAAGATATTTTGGATCGCATCAATCAAATTTATCTTATTAAACCCGTCAAAATTTTTCTAATGGTAGGGGTGAATGATTTAAACCAAAAAACGCCCCTTCAAACGATGTTCATAAATTATAAAAAGCTGTTTGATGGTTTTGATGAGAGTTTGCCAAGAACAAAAATTTATGTGCAGAGTATTTTGCCCATTTACAAAAAATGGATACTACTTAAAGCAAATAATAGCGATATTAAACTAGCCAACAATTTCTTGCGTGAAGAGTGTAAAAAAAGAGGATATACATTTATAGATTTAAATACGGCGTTCCTCGATGGTGACGGCATGCTGCAACGCGATCTCAGTAATGATGGTATTCATCTTCTCGGCGCAGGCTACAAACTCTGGCGCGACGAGATTAAGGCGCAGGTTATCGAATGACTGTCATTCTTTCGAACGCTAGGCCATCTTTCTCGCACGATCGCGCCAGGCGATAACAGCAAAAATTGGCAATAATAAAACAGGAATAATGGCCACGGCGCGAAAAGATTCGCTGGATGCAAACTTTAGAACGGTATCAAGCTGTTCCGGTGTCAGTTGGGCAAACTTATCGATCCCACCGGCGGCCTCCAATTTTGCGCGATCGAATATTGCGCCCAAATGCGGCAATAAAAACTGAATGGAGATGCCGCCTGCGAAGCCTGTCATTCCCATAAACAACGCGCCGCCGCGCGGAAAGCGTTCGGCAACCGATGCGACCATCGTGGGATAGAAATAGCAGACGCCAATACCCCAGATAGTCGCCGATAGGAACGCAGAAAAAGGCGATGCCGCATAACTCAAGCCGTAAAGCCCGATAGCGGCGAGCGCGGCGCCGCCCAGCAAAATTCCAGTCGGAGCAATTGTCTTCGCTAGTGCGCCGGCGAAATGTCGCATCACAAACATCAGCGCGCTGACGTAAATTAGCAACAAAATACCGCGCATGCCGACGACGCGCGAAAGCGCCAGATCGACCCATTGTCCCGGCGCGAGTTCCGCAGCAACAGTCAGCATCATGCACGGGAGCCAAAGGAAGAACATGGGCTGGCGCTTCAACTCGCGAAACATATCGCTATAACTGACACCGATTGCGACGCGCTCCGATGGCGGAAATTTACTGGTGGCGGCGAAATAGAACAGTAATAGCGACGGAAAAAATAATATCCACAAATTTAATTTCCAGCTCAACTGCAAGGCATTCAAACCAACACCCAGCAAACCGCCAACGACAATGCCCGCGGGCCACCAGGCATGCAAAATATTCAATCGATAGGTTTTCTCTTGGGGATAAACGGCCGTCACCATCGGGTTGCTCACGGCTTCAACAGCTCCCCACCCAACACCTGACAACGCAAAGCCGAACAATACGGTCGGGAACGTCGAAGAACCGATGGGCAACGACGCTGCAAGCCAAACCAGAAAATTGCCGATAAAAAAACCTGCGGCGGCCAGCATCAGCATAAAGCGCATGCCGATTAAGTCGACCATTGCACTACCGAATAATAGCGTCAGCGCAAAGCCAGAAAATGCGATTCCGAGTGCTTCGCCCACCATGGTGGAGGAGTGGACGAGATCAAGCTGATTGAAGAGCGCATTCTGTAAATCGGTCGCTATATTGGCGCGTACGGCAAACCCCAAGCCAATCATAAATATCGATAGATTAGCCGCAAAAATTAAGCGACGACGATTCAGTGTTTCGTTAACGGGCATCATTGGGCTCACGCTAAAGGTAATTTTTATTTAATCGCTGAGGTAGTTTTTTTAATAAAGTCCGAGCAGTTCCCGATTAAAATTTTGGTCAGCTTCGACTTTGGCAAAATCGTCGAAGGCCTGTGCGGTTTTGCGAATCATGTGCTCGCGAATGAATGTTGCGCCTTCGCGGGCGCTGTCCTCCGAATTTTTTATGCAGCATTCCCACTCAAGCACGGCCCAGCCGCTGTAATCGTATTGTGCGAGCCGGCTGAAAATACCTTTGAAATCGATTTGACCATCGCCCAACGAGCGGAAGCGACCGGCGCGATCGATCCAATTCTGATAGCCGCCGTACACGCCGCTGCGCCCATTGCGAATGAATTCGGCATCCTTAACGTGAAATGCTTTGATGCGCTCATGATAGATATCGATAAACGCGAGATAATCGATGTGCTGCAGATGCAAATGGCTCGGATCGAACAAGATGTTGGCGCGCGGATGATCGGCGACAGCCGCGAGGAAGCGCTCGAACGTAATGCCATCGTGCAGATCTTCGCCCGGGTGCAGCTCATAGCAGACATCGACGCCGACTTGATCGAACGCATGCAAAATCGGCAGCCAGCGCCGCGCGAGTTCGGCGAACCCTTCCTCGACGAGAGCGATGGGCCGCTGCGGCCACGGATACAGAAATTGCCACAACAGCGCGCCGGAAAACGTGGCGTGCGTTTTCAAGCGGAGGCGCTGGCTCGCCTGCGCGGCCAGACATAATTGCTCCGTTGCCCACGCCGTGCGCGTTGCAATATTGTGATGCAGTTCCCTGGGTGCGAAAGCATTGAACAATTTATCGTAGGCCGGATGCGTCGCGATCAATTGTCCTTGCAGATGCGTCGACAGCTCGGATATTTCGATATGGTGTTCGGCAATGCATTCTTTCAATTCGCTGCAGTAAGCATCGCTCGTCGCAGCGAGGCGCAAATCGATCAGTGCTGTCGGTACTTGAATACCGCGATAACCGAGGCTGGCAGCCCAGCGCGCCATATTGATCAGGTTGTCGAAGGGCGGTTTATCGCCGGTGAATTGCGCGAGAAAAATCGCGGGCCCTTTCATCGCAAATACTCCCAATAAATTCTGTGCATTACTGTGGAACAGCCAGCCATTTTTGTGATTTGCTGCTGGCGACAACGGCCTCGATAAATGCCATGCCGCGCACACCGGTTTGAATATCGGGAAGCAACTGCATTACTTTCGCGGCTGGCGTTCCATTCGTGAATAGACGAATCGCCCTAGCAAATTCGCGGTAGATATTCGCGAACGCTTCGATATAGCCTTCCGGATGCCCCGCGAGCAAACGCGCAGATGCCGCAGCATGCGGCGATAATTGCGACGACGCAGTGCGCAGCAATTGCTTGGGTTGATCGGCGCGCAGCAGCCACAATGAGTTCGGTTCTTCCTGCGACCAACTGAGGCCGCCTTTCTCGCCATAGATGCGCAGCGACAAATTATTTTCCTCGCCGCAACAAATCTGACTTGCGTGCAGTAAGCCGCGCGTGCCATTGCTGAAACGCAGCAGCACGCTGCCGTCGTCATCGAGCAGACGTTGCGGCACAAACGTCGTCAATTCGGCGCAGACTTCGGTGATCGCGAGGCCGCTGACGTATTCGGCCAGATTCGCTGCATGCACGCCGATATCGCTCATGCATGCACTGGCGCCGGATCGCTGCGGATCGAGTCGCCATTGCGCCTGTTTGTTGTCTTCCGCTTCGACATTGCTGCTGAGCCAACCCTGCGAATAGTCGACAATGATTTTGCGCACGGCGCCGATCTCGCCGGCGGCAACGCGCGCGCGCGCTTCGCGAACCATTGGATAGCCGGTATAGGTTTGCGTGAGTCCGTAAAGCACGTCGCAGTGATTGTGTAGCACCGTGCGCAACTGATGGGCTTCCTCGAGCGATAACGTCGCGGGTTTATCTGATAACACATGAAAGCCATGCTCGATTGCAGCTATGGCGACGGGAAAATGCAGGTGATTCGGAGTGACAATTGCGACAAACTCCATGCGTTGGCTGAGCGGCAGCGCCTGTTCGCGTGCCATCATGTGTCGATAATCGTCGTAGCAGCGCTCGGGTGCTAGATGCAGCGCCTTTGCACTGCGCTGAGCGCGCGCAGGGTCGGAGCTCAACGCAGCACAGACGAGTTCGATTTCACCATCCAATGTGGCGGCCATACGATGCACGCCGCCGATGAATGAGCCTTCACCGCCGCCGACCATCCCCATTCGGACTTTTCGCATTATCGATACCTTTGTTATTCGAATACCGAAATGTAAACGTTTACAATAACGCAGGCAAGTGCATTCATGCCGAATTGAATTATGGTCCGTTTAGTTTATTGCCGCGGCGGAACGCTCGATCCGCGCGCAACGAGGTGATGCTCCAACACAAGCTGGCGCTGCATTGGTTTGACCGGTGCGCCAAGTTCGCTCAGCATTTGCTGCATCGCGGCGCGGCCGATTTCGCGGCGCGGCTGATGGATCGTGGTCAGCGGCGGTTCGACGTACTGCGCGAATTCGATATCGTCGAAGCCGACGATGGAAATATCGTGTGGCACGCGCTTGCCCCGTGCGCGCAATTCCTTGATCGCGCCGATCGCCATGGCGTCGCTGGCGGCGAAAATGGCCGAGAATCGTGCTTTGCTTTCGAGCAATTCGCGCGCGGCGCGTTCGCCCGATGCAAGCGAAAAATCGCCGCGCACGATCAACGCTTTGTCGCCGCTCAGCCCCGCGCGTTTCAATGCGCGGCGATAGCCGAGCAGGCGATCTTTCGACAGCGGCGTGGTCGCCGGGCCGTTGATAAAGGCGATACGCGTATGTCCGTGATCGAGCAGATGTTGCGTCGCCAGTTGCGCGGCCGCGACATTGTCGATACTGACCGAAGTGACAGCGTCGTCGTGCAGATATTCGCACGCCATGATCAGCGGTATGCGCGCGCTGCCTTTGCGCTGAGGGATGGCCGGCAGCGTCGAGCCCAGCGATATCACGCCGTCGACCTGACGCTGCGATACCGTCTGCAGATATTTGGCTTCGCCGCCGGCGCGATTTTGCATGTCGCCGAGCAAAATACGAAAGCCGTAACGCTGCGCGATTTCTTCCATGCCTTGAACGATGAGCGAATAAAACGGATTGCCGATATCGGGCAACAGCACGAGGATGGTCTGCGTGCGCTGCATGCGAAAGCTGCGCGCGAGCTCATTACGCACGTAACCGCTGCGACGAATTGCCGTCTGCACTTTGCGCTGCGTCGCCTCACTGACTTTTTCGGGCTCCGCAAGCGTGCGCGAAACGGTGGCGATGGAAACTCCCGCCAGGCGGGCGACATCTTTAATCGAACTCATTATTTCACTTCAAGCTCTCAGTCTCGGGTAAGCGAAAATATCACGGTTGTCGTTGCGTAAGCTACTTGCGCTATGCCAGTTGGTAATGGAAGTGCATACGGAATTACTGAGGCGTGGCGGTATTATTTGCATCGGTCGGCAAAATATGAGGGATTCCTGGGGTGGCCATTTCAATGAAGGATTAGTGAAACCATTTCTGTATTGCTGAATTTTATTTACCATTATGTAAACGTTTACAGTAATTGGTCGGCGTGCTAGATTGGATCGCGTTTATTAGGATCGTAGAACATCGACAATAGGTTTTGTTATGAAAAAATTAATTCTTTCTTGTGTTATTGCTGTTGTTGCCA
>DASXYH010000310.1:0-2230 GCA_036502545.1 Spongiibacteraceae bacterium | reverse complement strand
CGGCAACAACGCATTGCGCAATTGATGGCGGAAAAAAATTCGCGTCGACGATAAACCCTTCGCGCGCGCGGTGCGCAGATAATCCGTTTGCGAAACTTCGAGCAAACTCGCGCGCAGCAAGCGCGTCATATAAGCCATCGTGCCCAAACCGAGCACCCACGCCGGCAATAACACCTGCTGCCAACTGCCCCACCCCGCAACCGGCAACAACGCAATGCCGAATTGTCGATTGATGGCGAGCAGCAGCCATTGCGCGAGCGCGGCGATAACAAAACTCGGCACCGATACGCCGCAGATAACCATCACCATGATGACACCGTCAGGCCAGCGTTCGCGGTAATGCGCCGATACGGCGCCCCACACCACGGCGCCGATGGTCGCGATAAGCAACGCAATCACGCCGAGCAATGCCGATACCGGAAAATGTTCGCGAATGATGTCGTTGACGCGGCGATTTTGCTGCGTGAATGAAATACCGAAATCACCGCGCAGCATATTGCGCAAATACACCACATATTGTTTTGGCAACGGCTGATCGAGACCGTATTTCACAACGAGATTGCGATGAATTTCGGCGCTCACCGCACGCTCGTTACTGAGCGGATTGCCGGGCACCGCGTGCATCGCAAAAAACGTCGCTGTCGCGATAAACCAAACGGTGAGCGCGCCGGACAATAATCTATTTACGATGTAACGCCACATTAATCTCGAACTCTATTCGCTTAAATTTTTTAAAAAACCCCTAGAGACCACCAAACTTATCGCACGCACGGAGATGGTGGCGCGATGAGGGGGTTCTCTTTTTCGGGACTCCGTGGCGAGCATTCCGGAAGCACGATGTAGTCGGCCTAGTAGGGCTTGACGAATTCTCCGGGGACGATTGCACCGAGGCTTCGATAGCATCACCTTCTGTCCCGAAAAAGAGAACCCCCTCATCGCGCTTCCGGCACCGGACTCTGTCAATCCATTTACTTACTGATCACTTAAATACGC
This sequence comes from Spongiibacteraceae bacterium, assembly GCA_036502545.1. Classification (GTDB taxonomy): domain Bacteria; phylum Pseudomonadota; class Gammaproteobacteria; order Pseudomonadales; family CAMLJR01; genus CAMLJR01. Next base: position 1,237 of record DASXYH010000310.1, on the reverse strand, counting down.
GCGCCGAAAATCAAGATCGCCACCAAAATGCACGCGCCCAACACCGCGCAAACGCGGATCGATCGCATACATCTCCGCGCTTTCATACGTCGGCAACACCGGCACATCGTCGATCAGAATTTTTTGCATCTGCGCAAACAGCGGCATGCGCAGCGTTTGCTCACCCGTCGCATTGGCCGCGCGCACCAGCGCATCGTACTGCGGATTGCTGTAACGGCCGCGATTATTTTCGTTCCAGCTCGCCATTAAATCGCCGAACGTAATCGCATCGTCGAAATCGGGCACCCAGCCCGCCATCGCAATATCGAAATCGCCGCGCGTCATTTTCTCCAGCGTTTGTTTGAAAATCTGATTATCGATACGCACCGGAATGCCGAGCCCTTTCTGCAGCAACTGCTGAAAATATTCCGCCTGCTTTTTTGCACCGGCGCTAACGCCGGCCAACAGAATTAGCGGCGGCCATTCGCGAATTTGCAATTGCTGCTTTGCCAGCGCCAATTCGCGGCGTGCAAGCGCCAAACCGCGCGGTGCCGGCGGTGGCGGAAATTCATCGCGAAACAATCCGTTCAAACCTTTCACTGTGCGTGGAAACAGCGATATTGCCGGCAGATTGCCGGGCAAGCCGACGACTTTATTGACCAGTTGTTCCGGCGCAAAAATCGCCTGCATCGCGCGCCGCAAATGCACATTGGCCGTGATGCGTTCGGGGCGCAGATTAAATTCGAGAAAATAATTGCCGCCGGTCTGAAACAATTGCATCGGCGCGCTGCGCGCAACCGCTTCCTGCAACGTCGCCGCATCGAGCTGCGCCAACGCGACACTGCCCTCTTGAAATAAATTGAACGCGGCACCGGCATCGCCGGTGATATACGGAATATCGATTTCCTGCAAATGCACCTGCGCGGCATTCCAGTAATGCGGATTCTTCTGCAAGGTGAGCCGCGCGCCGTGATCCCAGCGCGTCAATATAAACGGACCATTGAAAAGCAGATCATCCGCATCGGCGGCGTAGCGCTCGCCGCGCGCGCGATAAAAATCGGCGCGCAACGGATAATACGTAGCAAACGCGGTGAGACCGAGAAAATACGGACACGGCCGCTCGAATTGCACGTCGAGCTGATAGTCATCAATCGCATGCGCGCCGAGCTCGCTCGCCGGCATTTCGCCGCGATTGATACGCTCGGCATTTTTGATCGGAAATAACGCAAACGCATACTGGCTTGCGCTCACCGGCAAC
>DASXYH010000309.1:0-20832 GCA_036502545.1 Spongiibacteraceae bacterium | reverse complement strand
TTGATCTGCTGGTTCGAGACAATCTGTTGCGCCCCGGGCTTGATGCGGAAACAGCGACCGATTTGTTGTGGTCGCTGACATCGATTGCGATATGGGAGGAGTTGGTGTTGCGACGGTGTTGGAGCGCGCAGCGCTATCAGGAACACATCGCCAATTTACTCATCGCCGCCTTGACCAGCGTCGCTGTGTAGTATTTAAGAATAAGCATATAGGCGTTGCCGAGAAGGAGCTCCTCCATGAGACGGTTGGTTATATTTTATTTGATGAGTTGCGCAATGAACTGCGTTGCCGAGGTTTATCGCTGGGTAGACAGCGAAGGCAAGACGCATTACGGCGATCGTGCACCGCAAGGTCAAGCCGATAAAGCCGCTAAATTAAATATCGCCAAGACGCCGACAGGCCCAGATCCCGAGGCGGAAGCCATGCGCCAACAATTGCGCGCGATCGACGAAGGGCGCCAGCGCGAGCAGGCATATGCAGCGCAAAAAGCGGCAGCGGCGCAGCAGCAACGCGAGCAATTGGCGCAGAAATGCAAGACTTTGCAGAACGATATTCGCGACGATCAGCAGACGGCGGTATTTTACAGTCATGACGATGCCGGCAATCGCGTGCTATGGACAGCAGAACAGCGCACCGCCTATAGAAATAAATTGCAGGCTTTAAAGCAGCAGTATTGCCCGGGATTACCTGAATAATTTTTCACGTCGCATTTGCGAAGATGGCAATTGGCCATGGAAAAAATTTTGAAAATACAGCGTTAAAATAATTACCTCAACCACGTAGACGCAATACTGTAGTGTGCGCCGCTGCGCCGATTAGACCGGGATTTTCTTCCACTATCACGAACACCGGGATCGGTTCGAGCAGCGCGCGCATGGTATCGCTGTTTTCAAAACGTTTGCGAAAACCGCTCGCGCGTAAAAAGGGAATGAAGCGCTTCACAATACCGCCTGCTATATAAACGCCGCCTTGAGCGAGGCAACACAGCGCTTGATCGCGCGCAGCAGTGCCGAGCAATTCGCAGAACAAATTGAGCGCGGCCACGCACAGTGGATCCTCGCTTGTGCTTGCGCGTTGCTGAATCTGCGCCGCGGATAGTTTTTCGCAAGTGACGCCGTTTAAATCGCATAAAGCGCCGTGTAACCGTTCAAGGCCCGGCCCCGATATCAGCTGTTCGCATGTAATTTGCAGGCGGTGTTGCAGAAGCCATTCGAATAATTCGAGTTCCTGCTGGGTGCTTGGTGCCAGCGAAACATGGCCGCCCTCAGTGGGTAGCGCGACAATATTGCCGCCGCAGTTGATCACATGCGTGGCGCCATAACCGGTACCTGGACCGAGCGCGGCTTTTGGTTTTTTTGGCTGCGGTTCCGCGCCGCCGATTTGCTGCAGCTGCTCGGCACGCAGATGCGGCAGTGCTAAGCCAATCGCTTCGAAATCATTGATGATACTGAGCACGCTCAATCCCAAATCGTGCTGCGTTTGTTTAATCGAGAATTGCCAAGGGTTATTGGTCAGATGCACGGCATCGCCACCGACGGGGGCAGCTATGGCAAGACAGGCGATATCGATGTGCGCTTGCTGTGTTTTAAAAAATGCATTGGCGGCATCGACGATGCTTAAGTACGCGTTGCTGTCATAAATGGTAATGGTTTCGCGCAGCAGCTGTCCGTCGCGAGCCAGCGCAAAGCGGCAATGAGTGCCGCCGATATCGCCGATCAATGCCAATGCTTTCGATTCCATAACGCTGCTCGCATCTTGTTTGCAATTGCCCATATTGGGTTTGTCGGCGCACATGCTCGCCGCAATTTGATTAAATATATTGCTACAAAAGCTGCACCGATGTCGCCAATATAATTTGATGCGGTGTTAGATTGTAAGTAGATATTCATCCTACGCGTCTATTCGACTTGCATCGGTGCATGGTTCAGAATGCATAGGTATTGCAGCCCTTATGCATACGCAGAACCTGCCGTCAGGCAGTCCAAGCTCTAATATTGCGAAAAATAATGATAGAGGTGCCCCATGCAACGGTTTACCGACAAGATCGCTCTTATCACTGGCGCAGCTTCAGGGATTGGCCGCGCAGTGGCAGAACGACTGGTGCAGGAAGGCGCGGCGGTATTTTGCGTCGATATTCAAGCCGGACCGCTTGAGGCTGCGGTAGCGAAGCTGCGCGAGAGCGGCGCTCGCGCGCAAGCATTTGTCTGCGATGTCGGCGACGAGACACAGGTGAAAGCCTGCGTGATGAAATGCATAGCGGTTTATCAGCGACTCGATGTGTTATGCAATATGGCGGGCATTTTGAAATTCGCGCACACGCACGAAATGCCGCTCGATCTGTTCGATCTCGTGATGAAAGTAAATGTGACCGGAACATTTCTGTTCTGTCGCGAAGCGCTGCCCGAATTGATCAAAACCAAGGGCAATATTGTCAACGCGGCTTCGACGGCTGCCTTGCAGGGTTTGCCGTGGGGCGCCGCTTACGGCGCATCGAAAGGCGCTATTTTGGCGATGACACGTTCGATCGCGGTCGATTACGCGGTACACGGCGTGCGTGCAAATTGCGTTGCACCCGGCGACATTTTGACCGCGATCGCCGCGAATACGACGTTTCCCGAAGGCGCCGATATGAAAATGCTGCAGCGCATTTCATCGCTGAGCGGAGCGAAAGGGCCTGAAGCTGTTTCCGGCGTGATTGCAATGCTCGCATCCGACGACGGTATACATATCACCGGCGAGTGCATACGTATCGATGGCGGTACCTTGGCTTAATTGCTGCAAAAAACGATTAACCGCAGCGGGCAAAAATATTAAACAAAATTTAATTAATTAACCTAAGGAAATTCTGATTAAGTGTTTCCTGCGCGCTAACTAATGCACCGATCTCGCAGCGGGTTAGCGCCGGCGGGGGTTCTCTTTTTCAGGACAAGAAGATGATCTTATCGAAGCTCCTCTGCAATCGTCATCGGAGATGTCGTCGAATGCAGCTAGGCCGACCACACCGAAGCTACTTGAATGCTCGCCACAGTATTCCTGAAAAATAGAACCCCCCGCCGGCGCCTCATGCTCTGCTACAGCGTGCCTTATTAATAAAGGCACTTAATCAGAGTTTCCCTAAAAACTCTCGCGTCTCAAGCGAGTCATTTGGAGTTAACAATGAGCTACAACTTCGATTCCGAATTAGCCGGCATAATTCCGCTATTGCCGGAAATACAATTCACCGATCCCGCGACCGCGCGCACCAGCCGCAAGGCGATGATCGAAGCGATGAATCGCAGTGTCGATGTCAGCGGTTTGCGTATCGAGGATAAATTAATTGCAGGGCCGGAGGGCGCGCCGCAGGTGCCGGTGCGGATATACGCGCCGGCGCAGAGAAATGGAAATCTGCCAGCGCTGCTGTACATGCACGGCGGCGGCTATATCGTCGGCAGCATCGATACAGAGCATACGCTGACCGTGATGCTGACGCGCGAACTCGGCGTCGCTGTGGTTTCGGTCGACTATCGGCTGGCGCCGGAAAATCCGTATCCCGCCGCTGTCGATGATTGTTATGCCGCACTGCTCTGGCTACATGCGCATGCCGGCGAGCAGGGCGTCGATACGGCGCGCATCGCGGTAATAGGGCAGAGCGCTGGCGCCGGACTTGCCGCTGCCATTGCATTGATGGCGCGCGACCGCAACGGTCCGGCGCTGTGCTTTCAGTTTCTCGGTATTCCCGATATCGACGATCGGCTGGATACGCCGAGCATGCGCACTTTTACCGATACGCCGGTGTGGCATCGTGCGCATGCGGAATTGAGTTGGAATTTTTATCTGGGCGATTCGTATAAAGCGGGCGCCGCCGATGTGCCGGTTTACGCGGCGCCGGCGCGAGCGACCGATTTGCGCGGCCTGCCGCCGGCATACATTTCAGCAATGGAGTTCGATCCGCTGCGCGACGAAGGTATTTTGTATGCAATGAAATTGATGGAGGCCGGCGTGCCGGTCGAATTGCACACGTATCCTGGCACTTTCCATGGATCGATGATGGTGACACAGGCTGCAGTGACGCAGCGGCAAATACGCGAAATGCTCGATGTGTTGCGGCGCGCGCTGAAGCTTTGAATTTCAAGCACTCAGTAATTGTTTAACTCGCGTTACGCGCTCGCTGTGGCGCGTTTCCTCGCCGCCGTTCTGGCGATACAGTTTCGCCACTTCCGCATTAGGTTCGGCATCGGCCCACGCCTGATATTGCAGATCACCTTCTATCTCGCCTTTTTCGATTATCTCTAAAAACTTCACGCTGAGTTTGCCGTTGACGCGGATCGGCGTGATGAAGGGATTTTGTGCATCAGCCGGCAACGTGAAAGTGTCGACGCCAAGCAGTGCCAATGCCTTTAGCAAACGATGCGCATGCCCGCGCTCCTCATGGCCGTTGCGTGCCAGCAGCGCTTTGGCTTCCGCGTTATCGACCACATCGGCAAGCCCCAAATACAGCGCTTCGCCCGCTGCTTCAATCATCGCCAGCACTTTCATATCATCGATCGACAAATGCTGACGGGTCGCTAACAGTTGCAACGCTTCGGGTTGATTGCTCGGATAACCAGCGGGAAGAATGGACATGGGAACGGTCCTCAAAATGAAAACGATGAATCTCCAATACGCGCGGCCCGCGCATTCAGATCAAGCCATTTGCCGTGCAGAGGTGCTCAGCGCGCGACAGTCACGGTATACTCGCCGGCCAGAAAATAATACTTCTTTCTACTCCCGGCTGAGCAGCCGTTTTACACAGGGCCACCCCATGCAGCGCATCGTTAAATTCGAGGACGTCCAACATTTCGATATCACGACCGATGTCGTCATCGCCGGTTTCGGTGGCGCCGGCGCCAGTGCCGCGCTGGAGGCGCGCCGTGCCGGTTCCGAAGTTCTGGTGCTGGAGCGTTCCAGCGGCGGCGGCGGCTCGACGATGATGTCCGCCTGCGAAATGTATCTCGGCGGCAGCGGCGGCACGCGTCTGCAAAAAGATTTGGGCTTCGAAGATTCGAGCGAAAATTTTTTCAATTATTTGAAAGCTTGTTTCGGCAACAACATGGATGAAAAGCGTGTGCGCATGTTCGTCGATGGCGCCGCCGAACATTTCGATTGGGCGGAGTCGCTCGGTGTTAAATACAAGCGCGCGTTTTTCCCCGGCCGCGATGTCGTGGCGATGACCGGCGATTCGCTGCAATACACCGGTAACGAAAAATCGTATCCGTTCAATCAAGTGGCAGCACCGATTCCGCGCGGCCATTTGCCGGCCGATTCGGATCATTCCGGCGGGCTGCGCTTCATGGGCGAATTGCTGGCGCGCGTGGTCGAGGCCGGCGCAAAAATCCAGGTCGATTCGCGCGTGCTGCAATTGATACAAGATCACAGCGGGCGCGTGCGCGGCGTGGTCGCGCGCAGCGGCGGTAAAGATATTTTTGTACTCGCTAAGCAGGGTGTCGTGCTGACCACCGGCGGCTTCATCATGAATGAAGCGTTGACGAAAAAGCACATTCCACATCTCGATGCGATCGCAACGCGGCACGGCAATCCCGGCGATATGGGCGACGGCATTCTGCTCGGCGTTGCCGCCGGCGGTCAGGCGATCAATATGGGCGAAGCGTTTGTCGGCATCGCGCACTATCCGCCGTCGCAATTGACATTCGGCATTTTCGTCAACGAATCGGGACAGCGTTTTATCAACGAAGATATTTATCTCGGACGTCTCGGCCATTTTGCCGCCGTGCAACCCACCGATAAAATTTATATGTTTATCGACAATAAACATTTCGAGCGGCCGGCGTATTTGCAGACCGAAATTGTCGCGGTCGGCGAAACCGTCGAAGAAGTGGAAACGGAAGCGGGATTTCCCGAAGGCGTATTGCAGCAGACGGTCGATTATTACAATCGCTTCGCGGCCGCGGGCAGGGACCCGCTGTTCCATAAATCCGCCGAATGGCTCGCGCCGTTCGATACCGCGCCGTTCGCATTGGTCAGTTATCAGCTCAGCGCGATCAAACCGCCGGTGTTTACGCTCGGTGGTTTGGAGGTATTACCAACCGGCGAAGTGGTGAATCCCGATCGCGAAATTATTCCGGGACTTTTTGCAGCGGGCCGTACCGTGGCCGGAATTCCGCGCACATCGAAAGGTTATGCGAGCGGTATGTCGGTGGCGGATGTCACTTTTTTCGGTCGCGTTGCCGGCAAGCAGGTTGCGAAACAACCGCGCGATTAAATTATCGACGCGGCCGCGATTGAAAGGTTTCGGCGGGTTGGCAAAAAGTTCCGTCGAAACCACCAGCGTTGATTTTTGATGCCTCTTGAGTTGTAAATATGTGAGCTTGCTCCGTTCTGAAAATTGTTTAAGCGGCATAATTATAAAATAAAATAATTGTAAAAATCGAAATTTTCCTTCCCGATACCATTCGTATTCGAAACGGTTTAACTGCAGCCGTTCGTTCGCTTCATGCACTACGGGAGGGGGATGAAAATTTACGCTTTATTCGGCAACCGCTACGTTTTTCTGGTGGCGATGTTGCTGGGCATTCTGCTGGCGCTACCGACGTTAAGCAGTGGCTTTTTCCTCGACGACTATCAGCAGCGAATCATTCTGCTAACCGATCCGAGCGCCAACGCGTTTGAATTTTTTCATCGCGGCACGGCGGCGACCGAAGCGTGGCTTCAGGATGGGGTGCTGGCGTGGTGGACGCATCCCCAGACGAAGGTTGTATTCTTTCGCCCGATCGCGCAATGGCTGATGCAAGTGGATTATCGGTTGTGGCCGGACAGCCTGCCGTTGATGCATCTACATTCGGTGTTCTGGTACGGGATCGCCGTTCTTGTCGCCGGTTTAACCTATCGCGAAATCATGTCGACGCGCTGGGCAGCCGGTCTTGCCGCTGTGCTGTTTGCAGTCGACGCAGCGCACGCCGCCGCCGTTGCATGGCTACCCAACCGCAACGCATTCGTGTGTGTGATCGTCGCCTTGCTTGTGCTGCGGTGTTATCGGCAACCTCAATTCCGTTGGCAATTACTCGGCTGCGCTCTGTTTGCGCTCAGTCTTGCGACCAGCGAAAGCGCGCTGGCAATTACCGGATATTTGCTCGCAAATGAAATTTTTCTGTCGGAACGGCGCTGGCCGCAGCGCGCTCTGCGCTTGTTGCCGTATGCGCTGATCGCGATCGCGTGGATCGCCTTCTGGAAATACCGCGGTTACGGCACAGCGGGCCCCGGGTTTTATATCGATCCGGTGAATGCGCCGTCATTGTTTTTTTCGGAATTAATTTATCGTTTTCCGGCGTATCTGATCGGGCAATTATTTGGGCCGCCGCCCGAAATTTTTCTCGCTGCGGAATATTCCCGTGCACATACGTATGCTCTGATTTATGCAGCTGCTGTCATCGCGTTGCTGGTGTGGTTGTTCACGCCATTGCTACGCAGCTCGCGGCTGGCGCGTTTTTACGGTCTTGGCATGTTGATCGCTGCACTGCCGATTTGCAGTTCCGCTCCGGTGAGCCGCTCGCTATGGTTTGTCGGTTTTGGCGCCACTGGCTTACTGGCGCTGTTTATTGAGCAATTTCGCGGTTTAACGCTGACGCCGGCGCGCCTGCGTTGGAGCCGGGTTTTTGCTGGCACAATGCTGGTATTGCATTTATGGCTGAGCCCATTGCTGTTTATCGGCGCCAGTAAAGCCAGTGATGGAATTGATAGCTTGATGGATTCGCGCCGTGTGCAGCTTCCCGATAATGCAGGTCAGCACAATAAAGTATTGGCGATTTCTGCGTTGAGCTATACCGGCAATATCACTTTCCCTCTGCTGAAGGACCAGGCGCTGTCGCTCGGTGCGAAACCGACACGTCCGCCACCCGGCATTACTCAAATTCGCGCGTTGGTCGAAGGTGAGGGTGAATTCGAACTGCAGCGCAAAGACGCCGACACATTGATCGTGATATCCAAGACCGGTTTCGAAACGCTGCGTCCACGCGAATATGGTTTTGCAATCGGCGATCGTGTGGTGTTAAACGATGTCGAAATTCTGGTGCGATCAGTATCGGCAATAGGTGCTCCCACAGAAATCGAATACCGTTTCAATCCCGGTGTGTTGGAGACTTATGAAGTTATCGCGTGGGGCGATAATCAGTTCGTACCGGCCACGCTGCCTGCCATAGGCGAAAGTGCGCGTGTTCAAATAAAAAAAGGCAAGCTGTTTTAGTGCGCTTTGTTTCTATAAACTTTGTTTCCAGAAAAACAGCGTTGCTGCATCGTTACTGCACTGCCGGTTTGCGCTGACGCGAATGCAGCAGCGCGATAACGGCGACTTCGTGCTGTTGCAAACCGCGCAGCGAGCGCGCGAGTAATGGCGATACACCGCGCTGCAATTGCGGCGACAGCGTTTGATCGAGATACGCTTCGATCACTTCCGGATGCACATAACAGCGCCGGCAAATCGCCGGTGTATTGCCAAGCAGACACGCCACCGATTCGATGGCGCGCACAATGTTGCGTTTCGCCTCGGCTGACGATGTGAACGTTTCGATCTCATGCAGCGCCGCGGCGGTCAATACCGTTCCGGCCCAGGTGCGAAAATCTTTCGCGGTGAAATCTTCGCCGGTAATTTCCTGTAAATACGTGTTGACGTCGCCAGAGTGAATCGCATGGCGTTCGCCGGTATCGTCGATATATTGAAATAATTCCTGACCCGGCAGATCGCGACAGCGCTTGACGATCGCCGTGAGCTTTTTATCGGTGAGCGCAACCTCATGCATTTGGCCGCTTTTGCCGCGGAAACGAAATAATGTGCGGCTGCCGCTGATACTGACGTGCTGATCGCGCAGCGTGGTCAGACCAAACGAGCGATTGTTGCGCGCGTATTCCTCGTTGCCGACGCGAATCAGCGTGACTTCCAACAAGCGCACGATGGCCGCCAATACTTTTTCCCGACATAAACCGTCGCGTTGTAAATCTTGCTGCACGCGTCGACGAATTTTCGGCAGCGCTTTGCCGAATGCGAGCATGCGGTGGTACTTGGTGGCGTCGCGCCACAATCGCCATTGCGGATGGTAGCGATATTGTTTGCGCCCGCGCGCATCGCGAACGGTGGCTTGTAAATGACCGAAAAGTTACGAGCAAATTAGAAGCCAGAGCGAGAATGTGCTGCATTGTTAAAGATCGACATTTTAAAATGGAGACGCAGTACAGCTGCAATGCACCGTTGATGGATGAGTTTTTATTTTTTGCCGAGGCAGTGCTGATACGCACGCACCGCGTTGGCCAGGCCGAGTTCAATGGCATCGACGGTAAAGGCGTGGCCGATCGATACTTCGAGCAGATTGGGAAGCGTGGCGAAGCGGGGGAGATTGTGCAGATTTAAATCGTGCCCTGCATTTAATCCGATATCGAGTTCGGCCGCGGCTTCGGCGGCGCGATAAAAGCGTTGAAATATTGCTTCCTGTTCGATGCCGGTGGCGAACGCATGGGCATACGGTCCGGTATAAAGCTCGATACGATCGGCGCCGATTTGTTTCGCCAATGCGATTTGTTCGGGATCGGGATCCATGAACAAACTGACGCGAATTCCCCATTGCTTGAGCTGCGCAATGATCGGCGCGAGCCGATCGCCGCTGTGGCGCAAATCGAAGCCGTGATCGGAGGTGAGCTGTGCGTCGTTATCCGGAACCAATGTACATTGCGCCGGTTTAATTGCGCGCACGATATCGATAAAGCCGGGATAATCGCTGACTCCGACGCGATTGCTGCGCATCGCATCGGCGAACGGATTGCCCTCGATATTGAATTCAACCGTCAACATGTTCGCGAGCGCAAAACAATCGTTGACGCGAATATGGCGCTGATCCGGCCGTGGATGCACCGTGATGCCATCGGCGCCGGCGTCGATGCACATTTGCGCATGCGCGGTGATACTCGGGTAATCGGTATCGCGCGAGTTGCGAATCAGCGCGATTTTGTTGAGATTGATGCTGAGTGCGATCACAGCGTTATGCTCACGCCCATTCCGAGCGTTTTTTCGGTTTCAGCCGCGGAATGAGCGCTGTTAGCAACGCGCCGGCGATAACCGCGATGGCGCCTTCGCGAAACAGCGTGTAATTCTGACCGGTGCGCAATTCCGCCAATGCGCCGTTGGCGCTTTCGATCTGCGTTTGTAATTCGGTATTACTTTTTTTCAATTCGATATTTTCCTGCGCCAGCTGCACCGCGTTGTCGGGCGCCTGTTGCAGCGCCTGCAATTCTTCCTGCATGCGCGCGTTATCGCCGCGCAGTTGTGTCAATTGTTGCGCCGCGATTTTTTGATCGCTCGGAATATTGGCCTGTTCCTGCTGCAACTGCGCGTGGGCTTTACGCAGTGTATCGAACTCGCTGTTGATTTTATCGAGCTGCATGCGCGCGGTCGGCTCGGCGATCAAATAGCGCGCTGCGATCCAGCCTTCGACGCCGTCGCTCGTGCGCACGCGCGCAAAGCCTTCGCCGGTATCATCCTGCAGCAGAGTCAACGCGGTGCCGCTGGTGACACCGGGATGAACGACCTTGCTGTCTCCGCTTTGGCTTTGATGCAGCGGAATGGCGATCCAATCGCGCACATAGCGCACAGTTTTTTCGTCGGCATGTCCGCTGCTCGTATGCAGTACGATCGTCAGCGCCATGCATGCAATGCTCAAATGCGTGAAGAAATTATTCACAGCCGGCCTCTCGCAATATTTACGTTAAATATTATTTGCCAATGTGGCGGCGTACATAGAACTTTATTTAAGGAAACTCTGATTAAGTGTTTTTACCGCTCTAATTACTGCACCGTTCTCGCAGCGGGTTGGCGCCGGAAGGGATTCTCTTTTCAGGACTTCCATGGCGAGCATGCAAGTAGCTTCGGTGCGGTCGGCCTAGCGGAACTCGTCGGCTTCTCCGCTGACGAATGGCACCGCAGCTTCGATGAGATCACCTTCTTGTCCTGAAAAAGAGAATCCCTTCCGGCGCCTCATGCTCTGCTACAGCGTGCCTTTACCAAAAACACTTAATCAGAGTTTCCTTAAAGATTAAACAAGCCGTAGGGCGAACAACTTTAATGGCGAAATAACAGTGACCACAACAGTCAATTGCGTCAATCGATAATTTTGCCGTCGATGATTTGATGTTTTAGGCGAAAGTGTCGACTTGCGCAATTATGGCAGAACGCGTTTGAAGGGTTTGACCGTCACCTGCGCGAAAACGCCGGCCCTGAGATAAGGGTCGGCATCGGCCCATTGCTGTGCCGCTTCCAGGTTTGCGAATTCTGCAATCACCAGGCTGCCGCTGAATCCCGTTGCGCCGGAATCGTCGCAATCGATTGTTGGGTGCGGCCCCGCGATGACTAGGCGGCCTTCCTGTTGCAACGCTTCCAGTCGTGCCAGATGATCGGGCCGCGCGAGTTTGCGCTTTGCCAAACTATCCGGCACGTCTTCGCCAAAAATCGCATACAGCATGTTTTAATTTTCCTGCACGATATCGTCGAGCGTGAGCCGCGTCAGCTTTTGAATATTGTTCAGCAAATAATACATCGTGCCGGCTAACACGATGGTGCAGGGCAGTGCAATCACCGGAAAACTTAACGCCGTCATTTTGCCGAGCTCTTGTGCGAGTTCGGTGCTGCCCGGTGGGCTGACCAAAATCATTTTGGCGAGAACGTAGTTCAATACCGCCGACAGAAAAAAGGAACATGCAACGAGATAGGAGGCAATGGTCAAATGGCGTTCGAATGCTTCGGTGGCGTTGTGTTCACGCAATGCGGTGCTGACTTTTTCTATTTGCAATATCTGCTCGTTGTAAAGAAAGGTGCGCACCAGCGGATAACGCGTGTAGATTGAAATTAAGGTGGCGATACCGAGCAGCGCGGGCACGGCGGCGTCTTTCACCGCGATGTAATGCGGCGGCAATTTAAGCAGGCTCATGCTGCCGGTAAGAATCACGCTGATAACGCCGAGGATCGAGAAAAAATTGGGTTTGTGCGCGCGAAAATAATCGCGGAGGCCATAACAAACCGGAAAAGCGAGCGCGATCAATACGCCGTAGACGGGACCGAGGTAGCCGTCGCCGCTGAGCTTGGAAAGAATAATGGTCGGAATGAGAATATTGAAACCAAGATTGGCCAGAATGCTGGGCTTCTTGGACTGTGCAACGGTATCCGGCATGGTTTACAACTTTAGTTTTTAATCATGTACGCTGACGATGGCCCCTAATATACTGGCTTCCTCGCGGGGGCTCCACCCCAATCCCATACAGTCCAATTTTTTTTGCAAGCCGTGTGAGTTGATAAAACAGTGAGAGTTTATATTGCGCGTTGATTTGCATTGTCATACCAATGCGTCCGATGGCGGCCTGAGCCCCGCGGATTTGTGCGCGCGTGCGCTACGCTGCGGCGTCGAGTTACTCGCGATTACCGATCACGATACCGTCGAAGGCTTTAAAACCGCGCATGCTTGGCTGCGCGATTGCGTGCCGTCGCTGCCGGGTATGGAGCCATTGCGATTGCTACCCGCAATCGAATATTCGAGCGTATGGAATAGCATCGGCGTGCATGTCGTCGGTCTCGGTATCGATAGCGAACATCCGGCCACAGTAGCGGCGTGTCATTATTTTTATAACGCGCGGCGTGAACGCGCGCAGATGATCGGCGATCGCCTGGCGAAATTAGGCATGCCCGGCGCGGCTGAAGGCGCCTTGGTGCTGGCCGAATCGGGTCAGGTATGCCGTCCGCATTTCGCGCGTTATCTATTGGCGCAAGGCTATGTGAAAACCGAGGACGAGGCGTTCGATCGCTATCTGGGATCCGGCAAGCCCGGCGATATTAAATTGCTGTGGCCCGAGCTGGCGACCGTGGTCAGCTGGATTAATGAAGCGGGTGGGGTGGCGGTGCTGGCGCATCCGCTCAAATACCGTCAGACGGCGACGCGGCTGCGCCGTTTGATCGCGGATTTCGCCCAATGCGGCGGCGCCGCAATCGAGGTGGTCGTGGGCCGCCAAGCCGCGCAGGACAGTCAGTTTCTCGCGCAACTGGCCACGCAAAATACATTGCAAGCGTCGGTGGGAAGCGATTTTCACAGCGCGAGTCAAAACTGGTGTCAGCTCGGCGGCATTTCTGCGTTGCCAAAAAATTGTGAGCCGGTCTGGCAGCGTTGGCTAAAACAGGAATGAACAGGTGACGAATATCTCATGGCCGAGGATGCGATGAGTCAGTTTTTTCAAATCCACCCGGATAATCCGCAGCAGCGTTTGATCGGGCAGGCGGTGGGGATAATCCGCCGGGGCGGCGTCATCGCTTATCCGACCGATTCGGCCTATGCGCTCGGCTGTCATCTCGGCGATAAGGCGGCGCTCGAACGTATTCGCCGTATCCGCAAACTCGATGATGACCATAATTTCACGCTGGTGTGCCGCGATCTTTCCGAGTTGGGCACTTATGCGCGCGTCAACAACAGCGTGTTTCGCCTCATTCGAAATCACACGCCCGGGCCGTATACGTTTATTTTAAAAGCGACCGATGAAGTGCCGCGCCGTCTGCTGCATCCGAAACGCCGTACCATCGGTTTGCGCGTGCCGGAAAATCGCATTGCGCTGGCGCTGCTCGAAGCGTTGGGCGAGCCACTGATGAGCGTGACGCTGATATTGCCGGGCGATGAGCTGCCGCTGACCGATCCGCTCGATATTCGCGAGCGCCTGGAGCACGATCTCGATCTCGTCATCGACGGCGGCATCTGCGGCGCGGAGCCAACCACGATTGTCGATCTGGCCGATGACACGCCAGTGATAATTCGCCAGGGACGGGGCGATATCGCACCGTTCACGAATTGAGCAGTTATTACAGCTGCCAAACGCATTGCTATCGGTGGCGGAATCCTGTCGTTATAATGCCGCCTTCGCCGGCATCCCCGTCCTAAGCGGGCCATATAGAGATAATGACCAGCGTGAACTCCGGGCAGCAACTCACTGATACTGAAGTTATTTCTGTTCAGGCACCGATTCCATCGGTACGTCTGCACGAGCTGCGTCAAGCCAGCTCACAGCAGACTGAGCTGCCGTTTGCGATCGTGCAGGGCAAGCCGCTCACCGAAATGCCGAAGGATTTGTACATTCCGCCCGAAGCGCTCGAGGTGTTTCTCGAAGCGTTCGAAGGGCCGCTCGATTTGTTGTTGTACCTGATCAAGCGCCAGAACATTGATATTCTTGAAATCAACGTCGCCGCCATTACCGAGCAATACATGCGCTACGTGAATATGATGAGCGCAATGCAATTCGAATTGGCCGCCGAATACCTGTTGATGGCGGCAATGCTCGCCGAAATCAAATCGCGCATGCTGTTGCCGCGCTCGACTGAAGAGGAAGATGAGGGCGAGGATCCGCGCGCGCAATTGATCCGTCGTCTGCAAGAATATGAACGTTTCAAAAAAGCGGCGGAAGATATCGATACCCTGCCGCGTATTGGGCGCGAAGTGCATCTCGCCTCGGTGGCGTTACCCGATTTGAACCGAACCAAGCCCGAGCCGCAGATCGATTTGAAAGAACTATTGGTCGCTCTTGCCGATGTATTGCGCCGTGCCGATTTATTCGAAAGCCATCACGTGCAAAAAGAAAAGCTTTCCACCCGCGAGCGTATGTCGGAAGTATTGGCGCGCGTCTCGCCACATCGATTCACGCCTTTCATCGCGTTATTTACGGCTGAAGAAGGGCGTCTCGGTGTCGTCGTTACGTTTCTTGCAATCATGGAACTGATCAAAGAAGCGTTAATAGAAATTGTGCAAACCGAGCCGTTTGGCCCGATTCACATTAAAGCTAAGGCCGCTTGAAGATTCTTTCCATGAATGCTGAATTCCCTGTTATCGAAGACGCTGCTATCGAATCCGCAGTAGCGCCCATGTCCATATCGCCTACCGAATTGGGCGATGGACAATTACAGCGCATTATCGAAGGTGCGCTATTGGCCGCGGGAAAACCGCTGACAGTCGACGACATCGCTGCGTTATTTGATGACAGCGAACGCCCGACCAACACTGTTGTGCGTGCGGCGTTGGCTGCTATCGCCGAGCAATGCAGCGGCCGCGGTTTTGAATTGCGCGAAGTGGCGAGTGGTTTTCGCTTTCAGGTGGTTCAGGAGGTTGCGCCATGGATTGCGCGTTTGTGGGAAGAAAAACCGCAGCGGTATAGCCGCGCTCTGCTGGAAACGCTGGCGCTGATTGCTTATCGCCAACCGATCACGCGTGGCGATATCGAAGACATACGTGGCGTCGCGGTGGCATCGAACATTATCAAAACGCTGCTGGAGCACGATTGGGTGCGCGTGGTCGGCCACAAGGACGTACCGGGCCGTCCGGCGCTGTTCGCGACGACGCGCAAATTTCTCGACTATTTCAATTTAAAAAATCTCGACGATCTGCCGACGCTGGCGGAAATTCGCGATCTCGATTCGTTCAATGCCGAACTCGCGCTCGAAGGTATCGATACCGTTATCGTTGCCGAACAGGAAGATGCGATGGCGCCGGAAACAGAATCCGCTGCCAGCGCAAATGTTGGCGAAGAGTCGCTTGAAAGCGATCAACTCATTACAGTGGTGGATAGTGTCAGTGACCCCATACTCGACACAGCAGCGGCTGTCGATACCAATGAAGCGATCGATACATCGATATTTTCCGAACGCGCCGATAGCGATGTTGCGCCGTGACCGATAACGAAGAAGTCAGCGGCGAAAAATTGCAAAAGGTATTGGCGCGCGCCGGCATCGGTTCGCGTCGTGATATGGAAAAATTAATCGGCGGCAATCGCGTCACCGTCAACGGCAAAATTGCGCACGTCGGCGACCGCGTTGAAGAGCGCGATAAAATTCTGGTCGACGGCCATCCGATCGCAATGAAAGTCGCGGAAGAGCGACGCTCGCGCGTGCTTGTCTACAACAAACCCGAGGGCGAAATTTGCACGGCGCGCGATCCCGAAGGGAGGCCGACGGTATTCGAGCGGTTACCGAAATTGCGCGGCGAACGCTGGATTTCAGTGGGTCGTCTCGATTTCAACACCAGCGGTTTATTGTTATTCACCACCGATGGCGAGCTTGCCAATGCACTGATGCATCCCTCCGCCAATATCGATCGCGAATATTTATGCCGCGTGCTCGGTGAGGTCGACGATGACATGCTGGCACGCCTGCGCGCGGGGGTGGTGCTCGATGACGGCATCGCGCAGTTCAGCGATATCACAGTGGGCGGCGGCGAAGGCGCCAATCGCTGGTATTACGTATGTCTGATGGAGGGGCGCAATCGCGAAGTGCGGCGCTTGTGGGAATCGCAAAATTTAAAAGTCAGCCGCTTGAAGCGCGTGCGTTTTGGTCCGGTATTTTTGCCGGCCCGACTCAAGCAAGGGCAGTGGCAGGACATGTTGCCGGAACAGATTAGCGCACTTTACGAGGTGGCTGGTTTACCAGCGCCGCCGAGTTCTGGAATAGGGCCGCAGGAAAAGCTGCAACGCGTTCGCGAGCAACGCAAAAACCGTCCCGTCGCGGCGAAACCTACTAGGCGTCATTCGACGCGCTAATTTTTAGGGAAACTCCGATTAAGTGTTTTTGTTAAAGGCACGCTGTAGCAGAGCATGAGGCGCCGGAAGGGGTTCTCTTTTTCAGGACAAGAAGGTGATCTTATCGAAGCTGCGGTGCCATTCGTCATCGGAGATGTCGTCGAGTTCTGCTAGGCCGACCACACCGAAGCGACTTGAATGCTCGCCACGGAAGTCCTGAAAAAGAGAACCCCTTCCGGCGCCAACCCGCTGCGAGAACGGTGTAATAATTAAGGCGAGTTTCCTTAAGCAATATTGCGTTGTGTCGCGCGCATGACGCGATTGCGGCCGCCTTGTTTGGCAAGGTACAACGCGCGATCGGCGCGATCGAACCAGGCGTGCAAACCTTCACCGCGATTCAGGCAAGCGATGCCGATGCTCGCGGTAACATGAATGCCGGTTTGTTCGTGTTGTGTGTTCATTGCCGCAATGGCAGCGCGAATGCGCTCGGCAATGGCAAGTGCGCCGCTCTCCTCGGTCTGTCCCAGCAACACCACGAATTCTTCGCCGCCAAAGCGAAAAATCGAATCGGATTCTCGGCAGTTTTCGCGCAGCTGACGCACGGTTTCGATCAGCACGCGGTCGCCGGCACTGTGACCATAGCGGTCGTTGATACGTTTGAAGTGATCGATGTCCAGAACCAGTATCGCCGTCGGCTGGTTAGTGCGGCGCGCAACGGCTATTTCGCGATCGGCGGTAATTTCGAGCGCGACACGATTGCCGACGCCGGTGAGTGCGTCGCGGGTAGCGGTTTGGATTGCGTTCAAATAACGCAGCGCATTGCGCAGCGCCGGCATCAATGACGCGATGCGCATTTCGATGCGCTCCAATTCGCGTTTGGCGAAACGCTTGCTGCGTGTGAACAGCAATTCGCCGAAATTTTCTCCTTCGAAATCGAGCTTGTATTCGCAGCGATGTGTCGCTGCCTCGCCAAATTCCATATTGACATTTAACGGCGTGTTTTTGTAGGCGACGCTGTCGAGCGCCAAATCCTGCGTCAATTCGCCCGCGAACAGCCGTAGCACTTCATTGATATCGAGACTGTGCAGCAGCCTATTGGCAAAGCGCAGCCGCGCGGTGAGCCGACGTTCCGCGGCGGCAGGGGATGCATCTGGCGCCGAACTGACGACGCGCATTGCAGCCGTTGGAGGCACCTGCTCGTTTTCTTTCATGGCGATTCTCATGGGCGTAATCGACTTCGATTTATTGAGGAAATTTGTTTTCGATTACGGCTGAGCGAAAACCATGCCACGCTGCTTTTGTTGAAAAAAACCTATTAACAACAAAGAGTTGAAAATATATTTGGTGGCAATGGACAGCGGGCATGAGCGTCCGTGTCAAAACTACGGCGCTTCAAAATGAAAAAGGCTGGCTACTGCCAGCCTCGAATGAAAGGGGAAGAATTTATCCGGCGAATGCTTCTTTTAAAAACTTTTGCATCGCCTGCCAGGATTTTTTATCCGCCTCGGCGTTGTAGCCGATGGGCAGATCGTATTTTTTCGCCAATTCGTCGGCCTCTGGATTGGTGAAGCCGTGTTTAGCGCCGGCATAATTATCGACTTTATATTTGGCCCCTGCCGCATCCATCTCCTTTTTAAACGCGCTGATATCTTCAGGCTTAACCATCTTATCGTCAGCGCCGTTTTCAACCAGGATGCGTGCTTTCACCTGGCCTGGCTGCGCCGGCGCACCCGCATTTAATAACCCGTGAAAGCTAACTACACCGCTAAGATCGACACCGGCGCGGGCCATCATCAATACCGTTCCCCCGCCAAAGCAATAGCCGATCGCTGCGATTTTTTTGGGGTCGACGGTGGGCTGCTGTTCCAATAATTGTTTGGCCGCGACAAAGCGGGCCTTGGCAACATCGGCATGACTCAGCACGGCATTCATGAATTCCATCGCCTCGCGTGGATGCTCGCCGACTTTGCCTTCGCCATACATGTCGACGGCGAGGGCGGTATAGCCGAGTTCGGCCAGCATGCGCGCACGTTTGCGCGGGTAATCGTTCAATCCCCAGAACTCGTGTACCACGAGTATGCCGGGGCGCTGGCCGGTGATTTTGTCATCCCATACCAGATAACCTTTCAGCGTGGTATCGCCGCTGGTGTATTCGACCGGTTTTTCTTGTAGTGCGGCGTGCAGCAGTGGACTGACCAATAGCAAAACCAACGATATCCATTGTTTCATAGCAAAATCCTCGACGTTGTATAGTGTGGAGCCTGCGCTGCGTATAGTAATTTATGACGCAACTTTGGGCGGCGAAGTGTAACAATTTATCTCGACTCTTAAATCCCGAACGAAGGTTGAATCTGGTCACCTCGCGCTTGCGCTGCGGGCTTTGTGTCGGCATCATACGCACCCGCCGGTTCGGCCGGATCAATCGACCAATTACGCATTAAGGAGCTTTCGATGGGCAAAGGCGATAAAAGAACGTTTCGCGGCAAAGTATTCAAGGGTTCGTACGGCAATACCCGTCCGCGCAAAAAAGGCCCGCGCGCCAAGAAATAATTTACTGCGTCGGCGCCTGCAAAAGCGCCGCAGCACTCAATTTCTCTGCTTCGTTTAGTGCGTGTACACAGCGTGCGCTTTCCAACACATGTTTAAATTCTTTCTCGTCCGTTAAGCAATGTTAATTTTCGCGGCTCGCACTGCAGCTTCTTTGCGCTATCCTAAGAGTGCACCGGCGTTTAAGAGCAAATAACGGCGCTGGTATTACTTAACGGCGACTCAATTTGAATTCCGACCAACGATAAGAGTTCACGCGAGGAGAATCGAAATGCGAATAACAAAATTCGTAATGCCACTGCTACTTTGTGCTGCTGCACAAGCTGCATCTGCCGCAGTAACTTTCGGTGGCGGCATTACCAGCGGTAACCTGTCCGTCTGGCGGATTAACGAAGGCACGGGCCAAGTATCGCTGTGCAGTTTTGAAAACAAAAGCTCGCCGGCCTCATGTGCACCATGGAGCACTAAAGAAGCGGGAAGCGGTGATTTTCGTCTGATCGTCGGCAATGATTTATTGTCGGTATGGAGATTGAACCGGCTCAGCGGAGCGGTATCGCTATGCGAGTACAAAGACATCAACAAAGAGCCCATTTGCACACCGTGGACTATTAACTAGCAAGTTGCATTGCGGAGATTTTAAATCTCCGCAGTTTCTGTTATTCGTTTCACCTTTACCCTCATTCACTTCGCTCCACCTGCGCGGCGGTTTGTTATATTGCCGGATACGATTGCGTCTGGAGCGTTTGGTTGCGCTGAGGAATTGTAATGCAGAAATTGCTGGATCGCGCCGCGCATGAAATTGGTACGGTATTGCTCGGCAAAGAACGCCAGATACGGTTGGCGTTATGTTGTTTGATTAGCGGCGGTCATCTTTTACTCGAAGATTTGCCGGGTATGGGCAAAACCACGCTGGCGCATGCGTTGGCGATAGTGCTCGGTCTGCAATATCGGCGCGTACAGTTCACCAGCGATTTATTGCCGGGCGATATTCTCGGTACCAGCATTTTCGATCGCCAAAACAATCAATTTAAATTTTTGCCGGGACCTGTTTTCACGCAGGTATTACTCGCGGATGAAATCAATCGCTCCACACCGAAAACCCAATCGGCGTTGCTCGAAGCGATGGCCGAGCAGCAGGTGACGATCGACGGACAAACGCGCCCATTGCCGCAACCTTTTTTTGTTATCGCCACGCAAAATCCGCTGTCTCAAGCCGGCACTTATCCGTTACCAGAATCGCAGCTCGATCGGTTCTTGATGCGCTTGTCATTGGGCTATCCCGATCCGGACGCCGAACGGCGTTTGCTGGCGGGCCAAGATGCGCAAAAGCAATTGCCGAAATTGCAGCGCTGCATGACAGCAGAGCAATTGCAAAAACTGCAGACCGCGGTGGATGGCGTGCACGCATCCGAACAATTGCTCGATTACCTGCAGCGTCTGATCGCTTATACGCGTAGCGAACCGAGTTTCGCGTTCGGGTTATCGCCGCGCGGTGCATTGGCATTGCTGCGCTGTGCAAAAGCATGGGCCATGATGAACGGACGCGGCCATGTGGTGCCTGAAGATGTGCAAATTGTATTATCGCCGGTCGTCGAACACCGCCTGCACGCGCATATCGATCACACCGGTGATGGCAGCGCGTTGGTCGATTCGCTGCTGCGCAAAGTGGCGGTGATTTGAGGAGGGCAACGTGAGCGCAATCGCTCACCGCACGTGGTGGCAACGGCGCTATGAGCGCTG
>DASXYH010000308.1:0-10329 GCA_036502545.1 Spongiibacteraceae bacterium | reverse complement strand
GCAGTCGCGGCGATTGGCGCCGCAACTTCCGTCGCGATGGCCGCTTCCGCCGGCAGCATTTTATTCACGGCTGCGTCTCGCCAGGCGCGCTGTTATTATTCGGCGCGCTGGTCGGTGCGGGTGAGGTCGGCGCAGTATTATCCGCTGCGCTGGCCGGCGCAACTGAAGTCGGCGCAGTATTGTTCGATGTGCCGGGTTGTTCCGATTTCTGCAGATCGCTCTGATGTTTTTGTCGCTGCAGCTCTTCAATTTTTTTCAACTGCTCCTCCCACTCGGGCAACAACGGCAATTCACGCTTATTGAGAAAATCGGAACCGCGCTCGCGCGTACTTAATTGTTCGTCGCGAATGTACCGGTATTTTTCTCCGGTCGCGCCGGTCAACGCGCGGCCTTCGCGCACAATGACCGGGCGCAAAAATACCATCAAATTGGTTTTTATTTTTTTCGAAGAACTACTGCGAAATAATCTGCCCACCATCGGTATATCGCCGAGCAGAGGCACTTTTTGCGAGGTCTGCTGCACATCGTCCTTAATCAAACCGCCAAGAACGATCGTTTGCCCATTGTCGGATAATACCTTGCTTTCGATTTTGCGCTCGTTGGTAATGACATCGGAAGCGCCGACTTCACCTGCTGCGCCACTGAGGCTAGAAACCTCCTGCGAAATTTCCAGTACCAGTGAATCACCTTCGTTAATATGCGGCGTCACTTTTAATGTGAGGCCGACGTTCTGGCGCTGGATTGTTTGAAACGGACTGCTCACCGCAGATGAATTGCCGGTTTGTGTGAAGGAGCCAGTTTTAAATGGTACCTCCTGTCCAACGACAATCGAAGCTTCCTCATTGTCGAGCGTCAACAGCGAAGGTGTCGATAAAATATTGGCGTCCGAATTATTTTGCAATGCCTTCAACACAGCGGTAAAACTAAAATTGTTGCTGAGACGACCGATACCAAAAATTTGTCCGTTCGTACCGGCGATAGCCTTACCCAATAAAAAACGCGGGTCCGTACTCGTATTCGTGCCGGTAGTGGTCGTGCTGCTCACATCGACACCAAATGCGGCGCCCGCCGTATTTGCCAATGTCCCATCGCCCAGCGATGAACCGCCAAAACCGCCACCGGCGTTTGCGAACATCCATTGAATACCAAGATCGTGATCTTGCTCAGCAGTCATTTCAACGATGATCGCCTCCACCAATACTTGCGCGCGACGAATATCGAGTCGCTCGATCACCGCCTGCAGCGACGACATTACATCGGCTTCAGCGGTGATGATTAAAGAGTTGGTGCCTTCGTCGGCTTCGATAGTCGCCTTACCTTTACCGCCGGACGATGCTTGCGCCGCCTGACCCGGCTGCATCTGCGCGACATTTTGCATCACCTTATTCAGCACCGTCGCCAGATCTTTCGCTTTGGCATATTGCAGGTAATAAACTTTGACGTTGCCGTTTTGCGCCAGCGGTCCGTCGAGGTGGGCGATCAATGAACGCACACGCTGCCGCTGCAAATCGTCACCGCTGATGAGAATACTGTTGGTGCGTTTATCCGCCACCAATGTCACGCTTTTCGCGGCGCCTTCGCCTTGCGCTTTGGTGGGATCGCCTTTTTCCAACTCGTTGAACATGCGTACCACTTCATCCGCCGAGGCGTGCTCGAGCCGAATCACTTCCGTCTCACCGACAGCGGCTTTATCGATACGTTCAATTACCGCGCGAATCGAAGCGATATTCGACGCCATATCGGAAATGATGATGGCATTGCTGGGGCCGTACGCGGCCATGTGCGCCTGTTGCGGCGCCAGCGGTCGCAATACCGGAATCAATGTCGCCGCCGAAATATTTCGCAGCTGAATGACTTCGGTGACGATCGCGCTATTGTCGCGCTGGTTGGCACCGACTACCGGTGCGGCCGACGATTTCGCATCGCGCGATGGCAGAATTTTTATCACGCCGCCGGATTCGATCGCGGTAAAACCGTTGACATCGAGAATCGATAAAAATAAATCGTAAAGTTGTTGTTGATTGAGCGGTTGCGATGAAATGACCTGCACGCGGCCTTTCGCTTTCGGATCGACAATAATCGTTTTACCGGTGACTTGCGCTACAAAGCGCACCACTTCTTCAAGCTCGGTATCTTTGAAATTGATCGTCCATGTCTGCTCTTCCGCAAACGTAAACGAAGTCGATAACAATAAAACTGCAATCAGAGGCGCGTACAAAATTCGCAACAATTTACTCACTTCTATTCCTTAACGATAAATTTTTATTTAATCGGCATTGCCGGTATTTTCGAGCGAGACCATAAGCACCACATCCTCGTTGCCGCGATGCACGGTGATCGCGGCTTCGCGCTGGCTGCGCAAGAGGTTATACAACTCAAGCGCGCGCTGTGGATCGTCGAGCTTAACGTCGTTGATCATGGTGACGATATCGCCCGGCTTTAAACCAAATTTTGCAAATTGCGCTTGATCGCGACCGGGATTGACGCGATACCCGATCAGTTTGCCGCCCTCGGTGGCGGGCGCCACCTGAATAATATCCGCCAAGCTGCCGGGATTTTGATACAGCTGATTGCGGTAGCCCTGTGCGAGTTGGGTAATGTTTTGATTACCGCGCATATCGACCGTGCTCGACGGCGCAGCCGCAGTGGATTGCTGCAATTGCTGTTGTGTCGCGCTGTTCGGATCGTACAACCACAGTGTTTCATAATGGCCGTTGTTGTCGATAATTGCACGATCGACCAGTACTTTGTTCAACACGACCTTGCCGGCTCCGGGCAGTTGTTCACCAATGGCGAATTGTTGCTGGCGGCCTTCGGCCTCAATAAAGGCCCGCGCCTGCGCTGGCTCACTCGCGCTGATAACGCCGAGCAATTGCAAATTCAGCGTGGTGTCCTGCGCCTGCTCTTCAATGGCCGCGGCCGCGTGCGGCTGCGCGCCCACTTCGCCGAACAAATGCCACCCAGCCATTTTCTCGATATCGACCGCACCGGCCGATTTATTGATCGCAGCCGTTGGCGCGTTGATCGGTGTTACTACGGGGGCGGCGGCCTGTGTCCGCTGCGGTACTGCCAGCCATACCAGCCGCGCGAGATCGGCCAGCACTGCGGCGCTGAGCAATACCATCAACAATAGCTGCCAGCGCCGCCCCGGAACCGCAGCCAAACGCTGCCATAGCGGACGCAGCAGACGCTGACTGCTGTGCTGCAGCCGCTCCCAATTATCGTTGAACGCCTGTGTCGGCAATCCGGCTCCCTCGTTCCGATGCAATGTCATGATCTTATAGTGAGGGCATTATAGGGATGGGTACCGGTAATAGGAATTCGGAGGCGGCACTTTAATTGCGCTATATGAAAGCGGTGTGACGAGACACTGGTTTATCCGCTACATTGCGCATTGTTTCGCTCAGCCCGGGTTATCGATAATGACCGATCTCAACGCTCTCAACCGCCGCATCGCGCGCCTCGAAGCGATTGACGCGATAAAACAGCTCAAAGCGCGCTATTTGACAGCCTGCGATCGCCGCCAGATCGAGGTGGTGCGGGACTGTTTTTGCGCGGGCGATGTTATTATCGATTACGGTCCCGTCGGCACCTTTAATCATCGCGATCAGCTGCTCGCCGTGTTCGAAAAAATAGCCTGCAATGATCATGTGTTCGATATTCATTTGGGCGCCAATCCACAAATCAGCGTGCTCGACGACGAGCATGCCGAAGGCAGTTGGGGTCTTTATTTTTTTCAAATCGACACCACCAGCAATAAGTTAATGCAATTGGCGGGTTATTACGAGGATAAATACCGGTGCATCGACGGCCGCTGGAAAATTGCCGAGACGCACTTTCAGCACCATTCCGTTGAAATGATGACGCTGGAAGAAGGTCTGCATAAAGTACAATTCGCCGGCCGCTCACTGGCGGATTTCAATTGGAATTAACGCGATTCGGCGCGCGGATACACGCACCGGTACGGACTGAATCGTTTGAATGGACGATGCCGGCCGCGTCGAATACTCCTAATTTCTCGCTACTCAATAACATCAATATCGCCACCTCAACCTCTTCCAAATTAAGGTGAATCAAATGTCCAAAAATCATTTTCCGGCCGGCGTCGCGCTGGTCATCGGCGGCAGTGGCGGCATGGGTGCCGACATTTGTAAAACCTTCGCCACGAACGGTTCCGACATCGCGCTCACCTATCGCGGCAATCGCGAACGCGCCGAAAAAGTCGCCGCCGAAATCCGCGAATCCGGCCGCAAAGTCACGATTCACCAGCTCGATATCAGCGACGAGCAAAGCGTCGCCGCCGCTGTCAAGGAAGTCGCCGCGCTCGGACGGGTTCACACCGTGGTGCTCGCGAACGGTTCCGACATCAAGCAACCGCTGATTAATCAACTGCAGCCGGCCGAATGGCGCGCAGTAGTCGATGCCGACGTCAACGGTTTCTTCAACGTGCTGCATTACACACTGCCGGTGCTGAAAGCAGGCGGCGGCGGCTCGTATGTACATTTGAGCTCCGCCGGTCTGGAGCGCTGGCCCGACGGCGACGTGCTATCGGTGGCGCCTAAAGCGGCGATTGAAGCGCTGCTGCAAGGTGTGGCAAAAGAGGAAGGCAAATACGGTATTCGCGCGAATTCGATCGCTGTCGGCGTCATTGAAACCGGCATTTTCCTGCGCCTGTGGGAGCAAGGTGTATTCGATCAGGTATGGAAAGACGCGGTATTGAAAAATCTCTGCCTGAAGCGTTTCGGCAAGCCGGAAGAGATTACTCATGCGGCGCTGTTTCTAGCCACCGCAGAATACGTCACCGGCCAAATGATTTCCGTATCGGGCGGCTACGGCGTCTAATCGGAATCAGAGCGGCGACGCATCGTTCGCCGCATACAGGCGCATACCGGCAGCGGCGGTGATTTCACCGAGATACGTTCCGAACTGCCGGGTACGCAATTCGCTGTAATAGCGTCGCGATGGCCCCTCCACTTCGGGATAGGCGAATTGCGGCCACGGTACTTCCTGCTCGGTAAACAACGCGACTTCCAACGCCTCCGGACCGACGCCGTAAGTGGCGCTCGGCATTTCGCCGCGGAATACCAGATGAATTTCGTTCATGCGCGGCAATGCGCCGACAATGTACAGCGATAAGTTGGCCGGATCGACAGTCACCAGTGTTTCTTCGAGTAATTCGCGCGCCGCGGCGACACGCGGCGTTTCGCCCTCTTCGATATAGCCCATCGGCATGCCCCACATACCGGCGCGCGGCGCATTCGCGCGGCGCATCCACAATGCCTTGTCCTGCCACGACATCATGCACGCGACTAGTACTTTCGGATTTTGGTAATGAATATAGCCGCATGCCGGACAGTACAGACGCTCGCGATTGTCGCCGTCAGGAATAACAATTTGCAGCTGGGTTGCGCATTGAACGCAAAACTTTATTGAGGACATAGCGGTCTCGATCGAGGAGCGCGATTAGTGTAGCCGATCGGATCGCTTACCCACAGTTCTGCGTGTCAACGCAAGTCCATGCTCAACATGCAAATGGCATCTCTCGAAGAAACATGGTTGAATCGTTCCGCTGTTTTTCCGCATACTTCAACAATATCGAGGCTTTGCCATGAGCGACAAACTCAACGAACAGGCCATTGTCGATGGCAGCGCCTGGGCCGGCTTTTGCGACAGCTTGAAAGAAGCGGGCAATATTATTTTGCGCAGCGAAACGCCGGCCGATGCTTTTAATCGTGCCGAAGGTTTTCGCTATCTCACGCGTCTGTTGCGTGCCGGACTCGAAAATAATGTCGAATTCAGCGATCCGCGTTTTCCACAATTTTTTCAGCTTTCCGACGAAACCAAAAAAATCGGCAACGATAACCCGGACAATTATTATCAAAACAGCAACATCAGCGGCGCGTACGATTATCTGATCACCGGTACGCGCGGCACGGTGAATTTTTTGAGTTTCGGCACCAAGACCGGCAGCTATGCAACCAACGGCAAAATGGAACCAACCGGACAGCTCAACGACAAGGATTTGCAGATCAGTGCCGACGGCAGTTTTGAAATCACCGTCAGCGCCACACCGAAGCCGGGCAATTGGTTGCCGCTGCGCGCCGACAGCCACAGCATTATCGTGCGACAATCATTCAATGATCGTCGGCGCGAAATACCGGCGCAATTAAACATAAAATGCCTGAATGCCGAAGGCGAAAACAGATTGAACCCCGCGCTGTTCGCGCAGCAGTTGCAAAACACCGTGCGCTTCGTCAACAACACCGCGAATATGTTCGTTAACTGGATGGAAATTTATCGACACCATATCAACCAATTACCACCTGACGATCAGCAACGCTGCCAAGCAGCCGGCGGCGACGCCATGATTCATTACGCAAATAGCTTTTGGAAATTGGCATCCGATGAAGTGCTGTTGATCCATGCGTGCGAACTTCCCAACTGCAAGACCTGGAATTTTCAGCTATCGAATTACTGGATGGAATCGCTCGATTATCGCTATCACAAAATCAGCGTCAACCAACATACGGCAGTTTATGAAAACGATGGTTCGGTAAAAATCGTTGTCTCGCAGCACGACCCCGGACCGAAATATCCCAATTGGCTGTACACCACCGGCCACGATCAGGGCAGCATGTTATGGCGTTGGGTGGAAGCGGATTCGCATCCGTTGGTGGATGTGAAGGTAGTGAAATTTGGTGAACTTTGATTTACGTGAGGCGAGATCATGAAAAACGTTAAAGATATACTGTATTCCAAAGGTGATGCAAAGACTCATAGCGTTGAGCCCAGTGCGATGGTCGTGGAAGCGCTGAAATTAATGGCTGAAAAAATGGTTGGCGCACTGCTTGTGCTGGAAAATGGCAAGCTGGTAGGAATCTTTAGCGAGCGCGATTATGCCCGCAAGATAGCGCTGATGGAGCGCTCCTCGCGAACTACCGAGATCAGACAAGTCATGACCGCAGATTTAATTTGCGTCAGCCCATCAGACACGATGGAATACTGCATGGAATTGATGACCGAAAAACACATACGCCATTTGCCCGTGTTGGAAGACAATAAATTGATCGGCGTGATTTCAATCGGGGATTTAGTTAAGAATATTATTGAAGACCAAAAAGCCATGATAATTCAGTTAGAAAAATACGTGCGCGGCGAAACTTACTGATGGCGCAGAGAGTTGGGCCCTGAAGAGCCGTTATTTATTGTTCAATAATCCGTCTACTTCAGGCTTGTGATAATTCGGTACAAACTCTTTGCGCTGCTTCCACTTGTCGCCGACATCGGCGAGATTTTGATAGAACTGCGCATACCATTGCCGCAACAAATTCACCGGGCCGTCGCCATCGCACAGCAATGGATTATCGATGCGCGTTTTCGTTTTCCAGATATCGACATCCTGAAAAAATGCGATACGGCTCTGCTCGACATAACCGTGAACAATTGCAGCATTTTGCTCGGCGGTTAAATTCGAATTCCTTTTGATTTTGACGCCGAAATACAAATCGAATGAATTGGTATCGACCGGCACATGCGCGACCAGCAGGCGCGATGCGATTTCCATGCCGCCCATTTGGCCCGTCATGTAGGTGTGCATGTACGCCGGGCCGCAATAAATCGCCTCGCTGTGCAATTCGCTATCTTCGGCAAGCGTTTCCGAGCGACTGGTCATTTGTTGAATGTAAGTATGACCTTCAGCAATGTTCTTAAAACTGGTGGCTCCGGCGCCGTGCACGGTGCTGAAATGCGCGACGTCCGCCATGTTATCGACCAGTTCGCGCGCATTGATCGGAATATGGATCATTTCGATCGCCCATTCGCTCCACAGCGGATCGAAACAATCGTCGATACGCGGCGGTGTCTGTTCACGAATCGGCGGATTGCCCTCAGGATCGTTCCAAACGAATAACAATTTATTTTCTTCCAGCGTCGGCCACGCTTTGATAACGGCTTTCGGCGGAATACGCTTGGCGTAAGGAATGTCATCGCACACCCCGTCCGCACCCCAGCGCCACGCGTGGAACGGACAACGAATCGAATTGCCTTCGACACAGCCCATCGTTAAGTCGGCACCCATATGCGGACAAAAACCATCGAGAATAATGACCTTGCCATCTTCACCGCGGTAGGCAACGAGTTTGGTGCCAAAATAATTTAGCGATACCGGCTGTTCGGTGAAACGGCTTGCCAAACCGAGACAATGCCAGCCGCGCGCATAGCGCTCCTCGATTGCTTTCGCTTCGATTTTGTACGGCGCGGCTTTCAATGACGACGGTGCATTCATCGATATCTCCTCACATTGCTCGGGCCTGTGGGGGCTCAGGTCTGGCTGGTTATATTATCAATCTGCAGCGAAAAATTCGCGGCTCCCGATCTTCACTATAGCCGCGCCATACCTGAACAGGCGTCATCTAATCAGACGACTGAGCGCGATTACTGCAACACCAGGAACAAACCTGTGCCGCCGCGCACGATTTGCAGCAGCAAACGATTCGGCGAAACCTTGACGGCTTTTTTCAGATCGTCGAGCGTGCGCACCTCCATTTTATTGGCCGACAGGATAACATCGCCCGGCTGCAACCCCGACGCTTGCGCCGCCGATCCCGGTTCGATGCCGACCACGCGAATACCGTGGCCATCGGTGCGCGGCTCCAATTTCGCGCCGGCGAGAAATGGATGCACTGCCGACGCGGTGGCGACATCGGCTAACGGTTCGCCGATTTTCACTTCCACCGATTTACTGCTGCTATCGCGCAGCAATGTCAGCTTGACGCTGTCGCCGATACGGCGCGAGCCGATTTCATTGCGCAGCTCCGCCGCGCTGTCGATCGCCCTGCCGTCAACACTAATCACCACGTCGCCCGCTTGAATACCGGCTTTCGCCGCCGCGGAACCGGCCTGCACTTGCGCAACGACCACCCCGCGCTGGCTGTCGCTGATATTGAATGCCTGCGCCAGATCCGGTGTTAAATCCTGAATCACGACGCCGAGCTGCCCCCGCTTAACCTCACCGTATTTAAGAATTTGATCCGCGCTGTTTTTGGCCATGCTAACGGGAATCGCGAAACCGATGCCGACGTTACCGCCACCCGGTGCAATGATGGCGGTATTGATGCCGATCAGCTCACCTTTGAAATTTACCAACGCGCCCCCCGAGTTACCGGGGTTGATCGATGCATCGGTTTGAATGAAATTTTCATAGCCCTCAATGCCGAGTCCTTTGCGTCCCAGCGCGCTGACCACACCGGTTGTTACCGTTTGCCCGAGTCCGAACGGATTGCCGATCGCGATAACAAAATCGCCGACTTCGGTGTTGCTTAAATCGCTGAGCTTCAACGCAGTCAATTTCACCGGGTCGATTTTTAATACGGCGATATCGACTTCCGGATCGGAGCCGATCAACTTCGCTTTCAAAGTGCGGCCGTCCTGCAGGCCGACACTAATTTCATTGGCGCCATCGATCACATGGTGATTGGTCAATACCGTGCCATTCGCGGCATCGATAATTACGCCGGAACCGGCGCTTTGCGTTCGCCGTTTTTGGGTTTCGGCGCCGGGCGGCAATTGAAAGAAATGCCGAAATACCGGATCGTTCAATAATGGATTTTGTACGGTCTGCATACCGACCGTGGAGATATTCACTACGGCGGGGCTGACCTGTTTTAACAGCGGCGCAATGCTGGGAACTGGGCGGCCGTCGCCATCGATGGAAGGCAGCGCAGCCAAAACGGATTGCGAGCCAATGACGCACAGCAGAGCCAGCGCCGATAACATTTTTCCTAAATGCATGCAGAGAACTCCTGTTAACTCGAAGGCAAATTCAAAGGTTGCCATTAGATACACAAACTGAGCACTTTCTCCCTCAACTCCGCAAAAAGGCTACAAGCCATATTACATATCGATCTCCATTTTGTTTGCCGCGTTTCATGGCCGATGATACGAGCTATAGCGAGAGTTAAACGGACAAAAAAAAGCCGCTCTGAGAGCGGCTTTTTTATTTTTTTGCGGTATCAATTAAATACGGATTCGCCAGTCAAGCCGTGCTTCTCCAGAATATCGCGAAGACGACGCAACGCCTCAACCTGAATCTGGCGTACGCGTTCGCGCGTCAAACCAATTTCGCGGCCTACCTCTTCCAGCGTGCTAGCTTCGTAGCCGCGCAAACCAAAACGGCGCGCGACGACTTCACGCTGCTTCTCGGTGAGCTCCCCCAACCATTCGGAAATGCTGGTGCGCATGTCTTCATCTTGCAGCAGCTCGGCAGGATCGGACACTTGCAAATCAGGAATGGTATCGAGCAGAGATTTATCGGAGTCTGGACCTAACGGC
>DASXYH010000307.1:0-2483 GCA_036502545.1 Spongiibacteraceae bacterium | reverse complement strand
AGTTTTGATGCGCAACGCAAGTAACAATAAATAGCAGCACCACTCGATGACACTTGAAATGAAACACTCAAAAACAATTAAAAGGCAAGATAATCCGGATTATGGACATTTCCGAAATCCTAATACCTGGTTTTCGCTGTTGGCAGTAATAGTTTCGTGCCTTTCTCTTTTGCAAAGCTGTCTTAACAGTTCAACAAACGATAAAGAAAATTTAATGACCCGCCGTGACTCACTATTTTATCAATGCTACAATCTAGACACTCAAATTCAGCTAAACGATTATCAACTGTCTCGTCTAGAAGATGGAGATAATTCACGCCCTGAAAAGCTTATTCTAAAAGCCAACCTGAAAAGACAATTTGAAAACTGTAACTCCGCGTACGATCAAACGGAAAATGATCTAGCCGAGAAGGAGCGTCGCACGCCCAAGAAGCTTGCTTTTGACGGAATGGCATTTCCCAAGGGGGTCACTGTGGAACTTAGCTCTCCTGCGAAAGCAACTGTAGAAATATCTTACCCACAAGCTTTAAAGGACAATCCTTAGCTCGTAGGGCGCAATAAGCATCGCGCATTGCGCCATCTTTCAAACCATAAAGCGGCGCAATGCATTTCATTTATTGCGCCCTACGAAAAGTAATCCAATCGCTAACACCAAATACGGCAACAACGACAACACATTCGCATAACTACCGTTAAAAAACGGATTATGCCGCGCGGCCCAACTGCCGATTGCGCTATCGAATTCGGTAAATAATCCCGCGCTGAACGCAATCACAATTCCCGCCAACGCGCCGCCTGCAATATAACCCGATGCCAGCAGCACACCGCGGCTGCGATCACTTTCGGCGATGCGCTGCTCGGCAGTTAAATTCGCGAACGCTTTATCGCGCGCGCGGCGTTTGTCGGTGAACCAGCGAATCATGCCGCCGATAAAAATAGGCGCCGACGATGACAATGGCAGATAAACACCGACTGCAAACGGCAGCGATGGAATGCCGCTCATTTCCAGCACGAGCGCGATGACGACGCCAAACAATACTAACGCCCACGGCAACTGGCGATCGAGAATGCCTTTAATGATGTATGAAACCAGCACCGCTTTCGGCGCGTCGAATTTGCGCACTTCGCTGCCGTCGGGGCGTGTCGTGTGCGTGCCGTTGATACCGGGATCGACAAAATAAATCGCCGCGCCGTTGGCGTCGACTAAATATTTTCCGGATGGACCGCCGTTTTCGTTCTGTTTATGCCAGACGAAATACGTGTTGCGATCGTCCGCCGCCTGCGGTCCTGCCAATGCCGCGCGCTGCGTCAATTGCCGTGCATCGGTGTGCAGACCCGGCGCTACCGTTGCAATCGGCACATACACTGTCGCCGCGGCATTCAATTTCAATAAAATCGGTCCGAGCAATAACGCGGATGCGAGCGCACCGCATAAAATGGCGTATTGCTGCAGGCGCGGCGTCGAGCCGACCAGATAACCGGTTTTCAAATCCTGTGATGTTGCACCGCCGTTGGCGCACGCGATGCATACGATTGCGCCGACCGACAATGCGGTAACGTAATACGGCGGCGCGGTCCAGCCGAGCAATAAAAAAACCAGACAGGTGAGCAGCAATGTCGCGATCGTCATGCCGGACACCGGATTGCTCGACTGCCCTATTTCGCCGCTCAGGCGCGACGATACGGTGACGAATAAAAATCCGCACAACAAAATCAGCAGCGCGCCAATAATATTCATATGCAGCGGCGTCGCGACGCTGATCGCAACGATGATCGCGGCACAGCCGAGCAAGACCCAGCGCATTGGAATATCGCGCTCGGTGCGCAGCGTATTCGCTCCGCCAGGGCCGAAATCGCGCAGGCTTTCACGCAGGCTGTGCCAGATTGTCGGCAGTGCGCGCACTAAACTGATGAGACCGCCGGTCGCCACCGCACCGGCGCCGATATATAAAATGTACGCGCTGCGAATATCGCCGGGACTCATGTCGCGGATTAATTTCGTCGCAGGTGCCAATGGCAACGCCAACGCATCGCCGAAAAATTTGATCAGCGGAATTAATAGTAAATACGCGAGCACACCGCCGGCGCACATCACAGAGGCGATACGCGGCCCGATGATGTAACCGACGCCGAGCAATTCCGGCGAAATTTCTGCGGCGATCGAACCACCTTGCAATGGCGCAGCGAAATTAAACGACGCAACTTCCTTCCAGCCTTTTAGCGCGACGTTGCCGATTTTGTAAATCAAGCCGACGAAAAATCCGAGGAAAATAATTGTGGCGCGCTCGCTGTCATCGCGCGCGGCGGCAATATCGCCTTGTGTTTTGCTCGCTTCGGCCGCAATCAATACCTGCGCGCACGCGGTACCTTCGGGATATTTCAATTCATGGTGCTGCGCGACGATCAACGTGCGCCGCAATGGAATCATCAACAGAATGCCGAGAAAGCCGCCGAGCACCGCGACCAATAGCACGCGCGTGACT
>DASXYH010000306.1:0-10268 GCA_036502545.1 Spongiibacteraceae bacterium | reverse complement strand
GGGCTGATGTTGCGCGTGCTGATTTGATGCGTATAACTTTTGTAGCGAATTATTAATTGTTGGCGCTGCAGCAGCGCTTCGCCGACTTCCTGAAAAATTTTATTCGGAACATGGCGGTTGGCGAGCGGCAGCACTTTGATGTGTTCGACGAATGCGCCGGGGCTGATGCCGCGCGCTTCGAGCAGCCGGTGAATTTGCCTTTCCACCGTCGCCAATTCGTCATTGAGCAAACCGCTGCCGAAATTTTCCAGTACATGCAGCAATAACGTCAGCGATTGCAGTTCGGCGCTGGTCAGCCACAATCCGGGCAGTTCGAATTCCTGTCCCGGCGCGTATTGCCAACCGTTGTCGGCTTTCGAATAGTCGATCGGCGCATTGAAATAATTTTGCATGTCTTCGATGACGCGCCGCGCGGTGCGCTCGGAGCACTCCAGCCGTTCGGCAATTTTTTTCAATGGCACCGGGCGTCGATGACCCTTCAATAACCTATGCAGTTGCTGCAAGCGATCAAGCGTGGTCATACTAATATCCTTATTTAAAGGGCGCAGCGCTTTAAACTATCGGCTATTTATTTTTGTTGAGATATTTATCGTGGCAAACGGCTTGCGCGCAATGGTTGAAAATAACACCAGAAACAAAAAAGGCGCCCTAAGATGCATTTTACTTACTGGGCTTTTTACCAGCAAAAAATGGGGTGACTGATGGGATCGAACCCACGACCACAGAAATCACAAACCCTTTTCGGTTCGCGCCGCGCCACTATTTGCCTCATTTCTAAATTAAGCAGAACTAACTGCTCATGCAATACTCTTTCCACATATTTTTGAACGCGTGTTCTAGATCGCGTGCAAATTTCGGCGCATCGCATAGCGGCGATGCCAATAATCTGCTGCGCAGTTGACCACGCAACTCCACCAGGCTTGTTAGGTCCTTGGCACGGGCAATCGCTTGCGCGACATAGGCAGCATCATCGGTCGCAATCCAATCCTGCAATCCCATATTGTGCAAGATGCTTTCGCCCTGGTGAGCGATCATTCGATCGCCACGCATAGTAATCAGCGGCACTCCCATCCATAGTCCTTCAATGCTGGTGGTGCCCCCGGTAAACGGAAAAGGGTCTAACGCAATATCGACGCGATGGTACTCCGCAAAATATTCTGCGCGCGCTGAGTGCGACCCCAGTATCAGGCGATCAGCAGTGATTCCGTGTGCGCCGAAGCGCGCAAACACGGACTGTTGCATCTCCACATTGCCTAGTGATCTCGATTTTAAAAACAAGCGCGAATTTTTTACGCCATGTAATATTTCTGCCCACAGCGCAACTACCGGATCGGTTATTTTAATGAGCTTGTTAAAGCAGCCAAAAGTTATGCATCCCGCGCTTGTGGCCGGCAGCGCACCAACTGCGATGTTGTCCGTCGGTGGTGTAAAGCACAATCGTGTGTGGGGTAGATACCAGGGCTTCTCGACGTAAAAATCGACTTCATCGACGGGAACGCTAGGTTTATCGCAGAGAATATAATCGATTGCACGCAATCCCGTTGTCGCCCAATAACCCAGCCAAGTCACTTGTACAGGGGCCGGTTTGCGCGCAAATATCAATAAACGATTGTTGCTGGCATGACCGGAAAGATCGACCAGGATATCGATACCGTCGGCACTGATGCGCTGCGCTGCATCGGCGTCGGACAATTCGGTGAGCGGTGTCCAAGTAAGCTCCGACGCGCGCAAACGTTCGGTCAATGCATCTGATTTTGTGCTGTAGGGATATAAGGTAATATCGATCGCTTGTCGATCGATATTGTTAAGCACGCCCTCTAAGAAAAAGCCCACCGGGTGCGTGTACAAATCGCCCGATACAAAGCCAACTTTTAAACGGCGCTGTATTCCGCCGACTTTGGCGTGTATCGGCCAGTTGGTTTTCAACGGTGTTTCAAAACGTTCTCCAAATTGCATATGATCGGCGAACAGCTTTTCTCGCGAATAATTCGGCAGGTAATGCAGGGCGAGTAAATAGGTACTGTAAGCCGCAACATTGTTTGGTTCCAATGTCAGCGCGTGTTGGATATTGTCAATAGCTTCCTGCAGTTGGCCTTGTAGGATTAATACGCTGGCACAGTTGAGCAGGTGCCCTGAATTATCTGGTTGTAGGGTGAGTACTCGCCTGTAACAGGCCTCTGCTTTGCTGAGATTCCCTTGCGTGACCAGTGCTCCCCCGAGATTATTATATAAACTGGCTGAATCAGGATTGAGTAAAATTGCTTGCTCAAGACATATGATGGCTTCATCGAGCTGGCCGTGCTTTAACAGCGCAGCAGCGAGATTGCTGCGTCGCTCGACAGAGTGGGGACTCAATGAAAGTGCATTCCGGTAGCTGACGATAGCTTCATCGAGCTTGCCTTGAGCCTGCAAAACCTGCCCCAAATTGCTATGTGCCAAGTCCAGATCAGATTTAATTAAAATTGCTTTGCGATAGCTGGCGGCTGCTTCGGCGAGCTTACCCTGGATTCCGAATACATTCCCCAAGCTGCAGTGTGCTTCCGCAAATTGCGGATTTAAAGTTAGTGCACGCTGAAAACTAACGGCTGCTTCATGAAGCTGGCCTTGCGCTCGCCATATGTCTCCGAGGCTATAATGGGCCTGCAGAAACGCTGGTTGGAGCGCTAACGCCTTCTGGATAAGCTCGACTGCGAGCGGGTTTTTCTCGAGTTTGGCAGCAATCAATCCCAAGAGATGTAACGCTTCCGCATCGTTGGGTTCATCGAAAATAAGCTGATTCACCAACTCAAAGGCAAACTCGTATCTGCCGTCTCCATAGGCAATGCCGCCTAAAAAATACAGTGCGCCGGGATGACCGGGATCAATTTGCAGAATGTTTTGGTAGAGCGCCTCGGCGTCAGCGAGACGCCCAGCCTGATGATGCTGTTCGGCTATGTCGCAGAGGTCGTCCGG
The DNA here is from genome assembly GCA_036502545.1 of Spongiibacteraceae bacterium. Classification (GTDB taxonomy): domain Bacteria; phylum Pseudomonadota; class Gammaproteobacteria; order Pseudomonadales; family CAMLJR01; genus CAMLJR01. The sequence goes on along the minus strand of DASXYH010000306.1, from coordinate 7,316 downwards.
ATCTGTTATCTCTTCTGTTGTCACGCTAATCTCCGAGAGGTATGGATACGGTACTCGGGGCTTGCCCATTCTTATTTTTTAAAAAACGACATCGGGTAGCGGCAATAATCGACACACAATAATCGATAATCCCATCGAAAACAAAAAAGGCGCCCTAAGGCGCCTTTTTGTTTGCTGAGCTTGTATCAACAAAAATGGGGTGACTGATGGGGATCGAACCCACGACCATCGGAATCACAATCCGATGCTCTACCAACTGAGCTACAGCCACCATTAATCGTTGTGAAATTGCATGTTACTAAATTGCAGATGATCAGTATTAAATTGGTGCGCCCAGCAGGAATCGAACCTGCGACCCACGGCTTAGAAGGCCGTTGCTCTATCCAACTGAGCTATGGGCGCCCTAGCACTTTAAAACCCCAGAAGCCCATGGGTATGGAACAGCGCACCGCTCTATTTAAATTGGTCGGGGTAGAAGGATTCGAACCTCCGACATTCTGGTCCCAAACCAGACGCGCTACCGGACTGCGCTATACCCCGTTCGCATCGACGCTCTTACTACTGAGTAAGTGCCCCGATACAGGCTGCGCATGATACTGGCGCGCCTGCGGTGCGTCAACGAAAAAGCCGCGCGATCGTAGGACAAACCGTTGTTATGCATCGACAAATTTTTGTGCTTCTGGTTCGGCTCCGCAGACGCGTGCGACAATAGCGCCCCGCGAAAACCGTGTTTGGAGACGACAGACGAAATGGCAGCTTTGGTATTGGACGGAAAGGCGACAGCGGCGCAATCGGAAGCGGAATTAACGCAGCGTGTGGCGCAGCTGAAAGCGAAATCCGGCGGTAAAACGCCGATTCTCGCCACCATTCTGGTTGGCGACGATCCCGCCTCCGCCACTTACGTCAAAATGAAAGGCAATGCCTGTCGCCGCATCGGCATGGATTCGCTGGCGGTGGAATTGCCGAGCTCAACCACCACCGCGCAACTACTCGCGAAAATTAACGAATTAAATAACGATCCGAACGTGCACGGCATTTTGTTGCAGCATCCGGTGCCGCCGCAAATCGACGAGCGCGCGTGTTTCGATGCGATCGCGCTGCATAAGGATGTCGATGGCGTGACCTGCCTCGGCTTCGGCCGCATGGCGATGGGCGAATCCGCGTTTGGCTGCGCGACACCGCAGGGCATCATGCGTTTGCTGCGTCATTACGAAATTGCGATCGCAGGCAAGCACGCGGTCGTGGTCGGGCGCAGTCCGATTCTCGGCAAACCGATGGCGATGATGTTGCTGCAGGCCAATGCCACCGTAACGATCTGTCATTCGAAAACAAAAAATCTCGCTGAATTGATCAAGCAGGCCGATATCGTGGTCGGCGCTGTCGGTAAACCGGAATTTATCAAAGGCGATTGGATCAAAGATGGCGCGGTCGTGGTCGATGCCGGTTATCACCCAGGCGGCGTCGGCGATATCGAATTAAGTGCGGTGAAAGAGCGCGCCAGTGCATACACACCGGTGCCGGGCGGCGTCGGGCCGATGACGATCAATACATTGATTTTACAATCGGTGGAATCGGGCGAACGCAGCCTGAGCTGAAGCTGAAACAGAGGCGAAGCGATGCGGTACGGAGTTTGGATAATCGCGCTGGGTGCTGTGTTTGCATTGCAGCATCGCGACGATATTCAAAACTGGTTGAGACCGCCCGCGCCGATTACCGTACCCGCCGGTTTTCAGGCCGTGCTGTACGCCACTGAATGGTGCGGCTACTGCGCACGCACGCGCAAATTATTTAGCGAACGTAAAATTCCGTTTCGCGAATACGACATCGAAAAATCGGCGGAAGGCGAAGCGCAATACGAAAAGCTCGGCGGCAACGGCGTGCCTCTGATTATTATCAAAGATAAAGTGATTCGCGGTTACGATAAAGATGCGATCGAAGCGGCTTTGCAAAAACTCTAAAGTGTCTCCCCTCTCCCCGCGCGAGAGGGAACTTAAGAGCTTATTTTATTTATTTGTCGAGGAATTCACTGATGCCAGCGCCCGCTTCAATGTCTCGAAGTGCACCGGCTTGGTGAGAAAATCCTGCATGCCCGCTGCAAATGCGCGCTCGCGATATTCATCGATTGCATGCGCGGTCAAACCGATAATTCGAATCGATCGAGATGGAATGTATTTCGCTTCGAGCAGACGAATATGCCGCGTTGCCGCGTAGCCATCCAAGTGCGGCATTTCGCAATCCATGATAATCACGTCGAACGGCTTTTCTTTTGTATCCAACGAAGTCACATATAAATCGACCGCCTGCTTACCATCGTCGGCGAATACCGCTTCGACGCCTAATTTATTCAGCAAGCCGCCTAACACAACTTGATTAATGTGATTATCTTCGGCCACCAATGCGCGCAATGGCGAACCGGCTGCGTTGGTCAATGCCGTGACAGGTATCGCATGCTGTTGTTCGGCGCCGAATAAACGCGCCAATCGATTGTGCAAACTATTCAACGAAATCGGTTTGATCATATGCGCGGTGATGCCTGCCTGCGCAAGGGTATGATCCTCCAAAATATCCACTGCCACGCTGACCAATAAAATAGGCGGCGTCGCGGTTTTAAATGTGCTGTATAAATTCTGCGCCAGCTCTAAACCATCCAGATCCGGCAGGCAGCGATCGATCATCAGCACATCGTAGCGACTGTGCTGTATACATTCGCGGCCGGCCTGCGCAGTCTGCGCAACATCGACCCGCATGCCAAACGATTCCAGCGCCACGCGCATGGTATGACAAAATGCATCGTGATCGTCGATGACCAGTATGTGCTTGCCGGTAAGCACCGGCTCTCGATTTAGCGGTTCGACGACATCGCCGGCGCGCGGCAATATCAATGGCAGCGTAAACCAAAATGTGGAACCCACACTCGGCCGGCTTTCGACACCGATGGTGCCGCCCATTAACTCAACCAATTGTTTGCAGATCGCCAAACCTAAACCGGTGCCGCCGTATTTACGCGTTATCGAACCATCGGCCTGCGTAAACGCGTTGAACAGTTCCTGCTGCACTGCGCTATTCATACCAACACCGGTATCGGTCACCTCGAATTTCAAACTGGGCTTTTCTTGTCCCGGTAGCGATACTGCGCAGATTGTTAAATTGACTTCGCCGACCTGCGTAAATTTAAATGCATTGCCAACTAAATTGATAAGTATCTGTTTGGTGCGCGTTGGATCGCCCATAATTAAGCGCGGCGTATCAGGCTCGATGCAGGCGTTAAATACGACGGCGCCACTTTTTTTGGTGATAGCAAATACATCGATACATTCATCCACCATTCTTTCGAGATTAAAACCGATAATCTCCAGATTGACTTTGCCATGCTCCAGCTTGGAGAAGTCCAGCACATCGTTGATCACGTCCATCAACGCACGCCCCGACGAGTGAATGACGTCGACATAACGCTGCTGCGTATCGTTCAGCGGCGTGCCTTGCAACAATTCGATCATGCCGACGACGCCGTTCAACGGCGTGCGAATTTCATGGCTCATCGTAACGAGAAAACGGCTCTTAAATTCGGCCTCGGCGTGCGCTAATGTGGCGCGCTGACGGCTTTCGGTGGCAGAAATTTTCAATTGATTAATGCGATAGCCGATACCAAAACAAAATATCGCAATCGGCAGCAGAATCGTTAAGCGCACCCATATTTCAATTTCGCTGTAACCGTGTTGCGGCGAATACACCGAGCGCCCTGAAATAAGCACCGTAAACAGCATCACCAGAAAACCGATCAAATAAATCCCGGCATGAGTTTGGCCGCGACGAAATGCAATCCAACCGGTAATATTCGCGCAGACCACCACCAACGCACCAAGCACTACGACATAATTGCGCAATAACGCTGTCGGCAATATCCAGATCAACGGTATAAAACCAAGTGTCAGCGCAATAAGTAAATATTGCGGCCACACCAGATAACGGCTGATTGTTTTTAACTGCAGATATTCGATGGTAAATACCGCGAGCGAAATCAGCGCCGCCGCGATGGTTAAATAGAGATAGTTAATACGATAAAAGCCAATACTTTCGGGCCACCACTGATAAAGCGTGCCATCCCAACCGGCCGTTAACAATGCCCACGAGCCGATCAGTGCGACGCACGCAAAAATGGCCGGCTCTTTCGAGCCCAGCGCCAACAATAAATTATAAATAAACAATGCGGCGAGTGCGCCATAAAAAATGTAGACCACCACATCGTCATCGTGTTGCCAACGCAGAAAAGTCGTTTCGTCGTACAGCTTCGGCCCGACCATTATTTGCGCTTTGCCGCGCTGGCTCAGATAAATATCGACCGTTTGACCGGCACCGATTGTTAACGGGAAGACCACACTACGTGCATGTATCGGTCGCTTAGCATACGGTACGGCGGTGCCGTACTCAGCACTGGACAATAAATTCAAATTGCCGTGCTCGACGATAAATAAACCGACATGCGTAGAATATTTATCGGCGCTATCCAGTACCAGCATGCGATCGACGGTATCACTATTGTGAATGCATAATCGCGTCCAGACCACACCCGCGGTGAAGCCGACTTTTTTACTGGGCGGTGTTTGGAAGGATTGTTGTGCGGCGGTCGTCAGCGACCAAGCGGCATTGCGGTCCCGAGCGATTTGGATGACGGATAATAAATCTGCCGATTGAAAGCCCGGTCCGACGTTGGCGCAATCCGACTTGACCGGTTGCAATGAATCGTTTTCCGAAAGGCTATTTACCGAAAAATTGTCTGGCGAAGAGCTATTTGCCGAAGGATTATTTTCTGAAGAACCGTTTACTGGAAAAGCGTTGCCCGAAAAACAAAACATTGCGAAGAGACCGGCACAACACAGCGCGCGGAACGATAGCCTTCGCATGAGGTACTGCCCTTGTCGTGCCCGACTGTTATGAAAAATATAATAGGGAAACTCTGATTAAGTGTTTTACCGTTCCGATTACTGCACCGTTCTCGCAACGGGTTGGCGCCGGAAGGGGTTCTCTTTTTCAGAACCTCCATGGCGAGCATTCAAGTAGCTTCGGTGTAGTCGGCCTAGCAGCGCTCGACGACATCTCCGATGACGAATGGCAACGCAGCTTCGATAAGATCACCTTCTTGTCCTGAAAAAGAGAACCCCTTCCGGCGCCTCTTGCCCTGCTACAGCATACCTTTAACAAAAACACTTAATCAGAATTTTCCTAGTTAAGAAACAGTATAGATATCGTATCGGAACTGCAACTGTCGCATAGTAATTCTCGATGGCTCATTCGCGGCGCCAGCTGGTACCCTCTTTACTATCTTCGAGCACGATACCGTTGGCTTTTAGCTCATCGCGAATAGCATCCGACCGAGCGAAGTTTTTATCTTTTTTAGCTTGAATACGTTCGGCGATCAAACTTTCGATTGCTTCCGCGCTATGGCCCGCGCCCAACTGAAAATAATCGTTCGGATTTTTTTGCAGAATTCCCAAGGTTGCACCGAGCGCTTTCAATTGCGCGGCCATTTTTTTAGCAACATCCGCATCGCGTTCGGCATTGAGTTCGCGCACCAGATCGTACATCGCCGATAATGCTTCGCGCGTGTTGAAATCGTCATCCATCGCCTGCATGAAGCGATCGTAGAAAGCGCTTTGCTCTAATTCAACCTGCGTCGCTGGCATCACACCACCATAATCTTTCAACGCGGTATAAAAACGATCTAAGCCGCTTTTTGCTTCGCGCAAACTCTCCTGCGAATAATCGATCTCGCTGCGGTAGTGACTGCTGATCAATAGATAGCGCACGACTTCCGCATCGTATTTGTCCAGAATTTCTCGGATCGTAAAAAAATTGCCGAGCGATTTCGACATTTTTTCGCCGTCGACGCGCACCGCGCCGGCGTGCATCCAGTAATTGACGTAATGCTTGCCGGTCGCCGCTTCGCTCTGCGCGATTTCGTTTTCATGATGCGGAAACCGCAGATCGGGTCCGCCGCCGTGAATATCGAATGTATCGCCGAGGCAGCACGTCGACATCGCGGAGCACTCGATATGCCAGCCAGGGCGACCCGGTCCCCACGGCGAATTCCACACCGCTTCTTCATTCGCTTTCGCGGCCTTCCACAACGCAAAATCGCGCGGATCGCGTTTCGCTTCATCGATTTCAACGCGCGCACCGGCGAGTAGTTCATCGGGATTCTTACCGGATAATTTGCCGTAACCGTCGAACTTCACAACGGCGTAATACACATCGCCGTTGTCGGCGCGATACGCGTAATCTTTTTCGATCAGCGTTGCGATCAGCGCGAGAATATCGCCGATATGCTGGGTCGCGCGCGGCTCCGCACTCGGCGGCAATACGCCGAGGCGTTTCTCGTCTGCGTGCATCGCGTCGATAAACCGCGCGGTGAGCGCGGTGTACGCCTCGCCGTTTTCGGCGGCACGGCGCAGAATTTTATCGTCGATATCGGTGATGTTGCGCACGTACGTGACATCGTAACCGCGTTTGCGCAAATAACGCGTGATCACATCGAACGCGACCAGCACGCGCGCATGGCCGAGGTGGCAGTAGTCGTAAACCGTCATGCCGCACACATACATGCGGATTTTGCCGGATTCGATCGGCGTGAATAATTCCTTGCTGCGCGTCAGCGTGTTGTAAATAGATAAAGGCATAAAATTTCAAAAACCTCGGAGCTTATTTACTCCCCTCCCCGCGGGGAAGGGATTTAATTCGCAGAATCCTGCGAATCCACAAATGTATCGCGCAACCCAATCGTTTTATTGAATACCGGTTGCTGCGTCGAATGATCGTAGCGATCGGCGACGAAATAGCCTTCGCGCTCGAATTGAAAGCGCGTTTCCGGCGCGGCATCGGCAAGGCCCGGCTCGATGTAGCAATCGTTCAAAATTTGCAGCGCGTTCGGATTCAAATGCTGCATGAAATCCTCGCCGCCGCGATCGGGCGCTTCGTGCAGAAACAGGCGATCGTAGATACGCACCTGCGCGCGCTTGCCGTGCGTCGCCGACACCCAATGAATGACGCCTTTCGGTTTGACGCCGTCGGCAGGGTCGGCGCCATGCGTAGCGGGATCGTACGTCGCGCGAATTTCGATGATATTTCCCGCTGCGTCTTTTATCACTGCATCGGCGGTAATCACGTATGCATTGCGCAGCCGCACTTTTTTGCCGAGCACCAGCCGTTTGTATTTTTTGTTCGCTTCCTCGCGAAAATCATCGCGATCGATAACGATTTCGCGCGTGAACGGCAATTGGCGTTCGCCCAGATCATCGCGTGCCGGATGCGCTGACGCCGTT
>DASXYH010000305.1:0-4312 GCA_036502545.1 Spongiibacteraceae bacterium | reverse complement strand
TTGCTGGGCGCGACGTTCGGCGAGGGCGGACTGCAATACTTCATCTATATTCACGATTGAGCGCTGAAGTACAAAATAATAGGGTGCGGAAAAACAAAACCCCTCCGCCGCTGCGCGGCACCTCCCCTTGTCAGGGGAGGATGAAACAGCGCCACGCACAAACTCTTGCTCTGAAAGGGGGCCAACGCTGCGCACCAACTTCCCCCCTGACAAGGGGGGATCGAGGGGGGGTTAACGCGTTGCATCATAAAAAAACTTATCGCTTTGCACTTGCTCAATACGCTGCTGCAGATTTTCTTCTACATCATCTTCGAAGGCTTCGGCAACGCGCTCTTCTGGATGAATGCCGAGCCGCGCAAATAATTGCAAATCTTTATTCGCTTCGGGATTCGGTGTCGTCAGCAATTTCTCGCCGTAGAAAATCGAATTCGCACCGGCGAAATACGCGAGTGCGTGCATTTCTTCATTCATCGCCTCGCGACCTGCCGATAAACGCACGTGCGATTGCGGCATCAGCATGCGCGCCACTGCGATCGTGCGAATAAAATCGAATGAATCAATGTTTTCTTGCTCCGCCAACGGCGTACCTTCGACTTTCACCAACATATTGATCGGCACGCTTTCCGGATGCTCGGGCAAATTCGCGAGCTGCTGCAATAATCCGGCGCGATCGCGCACCGATTCGCCCATGCCGACGATGCCACCGCTGCACACTTTGATGCCGGCGCCGCGCACGTGGTCGAGCGTTTCGAGACGATCCTGATAAGTACGCGTGGTAATAATTTCGCCGTAAAATTCGGGCGAGGTATCGAGATTATGGTTGTAATAATCCAGACCAGCTGCGGCCAACTCGGAGGCTTGATCAGGTGTCAGCATGCCGAGCGTCATGCACGTTTCGAGACCGAGATCTTTCACGGCGCGCACCATCGCCGTCACGTACGGCATGTCCTTTTTCTTTGGCGAACGCCATGCGGCGCCCATGCAAAAACGCGTACTGCCCTGCTCTTTCGCCGCGCGCGCCTCGTCGATAACTTTCTGCACTTCCATTAATTTCTCGGGTTCGAGGCCGGTGTCGTAGCGATTCGATTGCGGACAGTATTTGCAATCCTCCGGGCACGCGCCGGTTTTGATCGACAGCAATGTACTGATCTGAACCGCATTCGGATCGAAATACCGGCGATGCATACTCGCGGCGCGAAATAACAGATCGTTGAACGGCAGCGCGAATAGCGCTTCGATTTCGGCGCGCGTCCAATCGTGGCGGATGTGATCCGGGTGCGCCGGAGCGATGGCATTCATGGCAAAATCCTTGGGTAAAAAGGCTAAACTGTTCGAATCGTCATCTTAGCGGCTCGCCCGTACCTGTCAACCAGCAAGGATGCCCATGGTTAACAGCTTTTTCGTTTTCAACACGCCCCGTCATTGCGCACTATGCGGTTTCAGTAGCTCGCTAGACCTTTGCGCCGCCTGTGATCGCGACTTACCTCGCATCAAGAATGCCTGTAGTCATTGTGGCGTTCCGCTGGAGCACGACAGCATCTGCGGTCGATGTCTGACGGCGTCACCCCGGTTTGCACGCTGCATCAGCCCACTGCGGTACGAAGCGCCGGTCAGCCATCTTCTCGGCGCGTTCAAATACCACGGCGATTTCAACAATGGCCGCATTCTTACCACGCTGCTAGTGAAAAGGTTGTGTGAAGAATCGGCACTGGCAGCCGATGTAATCGTACCGGTGCCGTTGCATTGGCGCCGGCGCTGGAACCGCGGCTTCAATCAGGCCGAATTGATCGGCGATGAATTAAGTCGGAGTCTGCATCTGCCGATGCAAACGCGCTGGCTGCACCGAACGCGAGCAAGCGCACCGCAGCAAAGCCTGAGCGCCGATGCCCGTCGCAGCAATTTGCGCAACGCCTTTAGTTGCCGGTTGCAATTGAACGGAATGCATATCGCCGTGGTCGATGATGTCGTCACCACCGGCGCAACGGCAAATGCGATCGCGGAAATATTGCTCGCCTGCGGCGCCGCTTCGGTGCAGATCTGGTGTCTGGCGCGCACGCCCTGACTGTCCACTATTGGTGGTAGGGATCAAACCGGCGCGCGTGTTAGAGTGAGGCGCTATCGCAGGAGTTTTTGTATGAGTACCGATCTGCATCCGTTCGCGCACCAGCATGTATTTGCAAAGCTAGCGCCCGAGTTGGTTATCGATGCGGTCGAGAGCACCGGTCGTTTATCCGATCTGCGGGTGTTCGCGCTGAACAGCTACGAAAACCGCGTCTATCAGATCGGCATCGATGGCGCCGATCCAATCATCGCTAAATTTTATCGCCCCGAACGCTGGAGCGATGCGCAGATTCTCGAAGAGCACACCTTTTCGTTGCAATTAGCCGAGGCCGAATTGCCGGTGGTGGCGCCGCTAATCAACGAAAATGGCGAAACGCTGTTTCGGTTTCAGGAGTTTCGTTTCGCGCTGTTTCCACGCCGCGGCGGACAGGCTCCCGATCTCGATAATCCCGACAATCAATTGATGCTCGGCCGTTTGATGGCGCGCGTGCACGCGATCGGCGCCACTGACAATTATCGCACCCGCCCCTCGCTCGATATCAAAAGCTTCGGCCGTGACAGTTACGAATTTATCGCCGAGAACTGTCTACGCGGCGAAATGCTGCGCGCATATTCGACGCTGTGCGAAGATTTACTCGCGCGCATCGAAAAAATATTTGCGGAAGTGCGGCCGAAAAAAATTCGCACGCACAGCGATTGCCACGTCGGCAATATTTTAAGTCGCGAACAAAATTGTTTTTTTGTCGATCTCGACGACAGCCGCATGACGCCCGCGATTCAGGATTTGTGGATGCTGCTCTCGGGCGAACGCCACGAGCGCGTCGCGCAATTGTCGGAACTGCTTGAGGGTTACAACGAATTCTACGATTTCGATATGCGCGAACTGGCGCTGATCGAAGCGCTGCGCACCTTGCGTTTAATGCATTTCGCCGCATGGATCGCGCGGCGCTGGCAAGATCCGGCTTTTCCGCTCGGGTTTCCGTGGTTCGGCAGCGAGCGCTATTGGGCCGAGCATATTCTGGAACTGCGCGAGCAGCTCTTCGCTTTGAACGAACCGCCGCTCGCGATTTTTTAGAGATACTTCCTCCCCTGACAAGGGGAGGGTTGGGGAGGGGTTGCCGGTTAAACAAAAACCCCTCCGCCGCTACGCGGCACCTCCCCTTATCATGGGAGATTATAATCATCGCACCAACCGAGGCCTGAACATGAGCAGCAAACCCGCACCACGCAAATCCGTCGTCGATCCGCTGTGGGAAGCGATTCGCAACGAGACCGCGCGCGAAGCCGAACACGAGCCGATTCTCGCTAGCTTTTTGCACGCGACGATTTTAAATCACGATACGCTCGAAGCCGCACTCAGTTTTCATCTCGCGCACAAGCTCGATAGCGCGACAGCATCCGCATTGCTGGTGCGCGAGGTGATCGAAGCGGCATTGCATTCCGATAACACCATCGGCGAAATGATTCGCTGCGATATTCGCGCGATCAAAGAACGCGATTCCGCGTGCATCGGTTTTTCGGTGCCGTTTTTGTATTTCAAAGGATTTCACGCGCTCGAGGCGTACCGCATCGCGCACTGGCTGTGGCGGCAGGGGCGCGAATCGCTCGCGCTGTTTTTTCAGAATCGCATTTCCGGTGAATTCGGTGTCGATATTCATCCGGCCGCGCGCATCGGCCGCGGCGTGATGATGGATCACGCCACCGGCATCGTTATCGGCGAGACGGCGGTGGTCGGCAATAACGTTTCGATCATGCAATCGGTGACGCTCGGCGGCACCGGCAAGGAACACGGCGACCGTCATCCGAAAGTCGGCGACGGTGTATTGCTGAGCGCTGGAGCGAAAGTGTTAGGCAATATCAAAATCGGCGAAGGCGCGCAGGTGTGCGCAGGCAGCGTGGTGTTAAAAGAAGTGCCGCCGCATACAGTTGTCGCCGGCGTGCCGGCGAAAGTCGTCGGCAAACCGAGTTGCGCGCAACCGGCGCTGGAAATGAATCACCGCGTCGAATGCCCCGACAGCGAACAGCAATTTTTATATTGATACTCGCGTTTTTAGAGGCTTTTGAATTTTTCTTTTTCAGTGCCAACTAGCGCACCGCTCTCGCAGCGGGTTGGCGCCGGAAGGAGTTCTTTTTTTCAGGACAAGAAGGTGATCTTATCGAAGCTGCGGTGCCATTCGTCATCGGAGAAGTTGTCAAGCCCTGCTAGGCCGACCACACCGAAGCTACTTGAATGCTCGCCAAGGTAGTCCTG
>DASXYH010000304.1:0-3088 GCA_036502545.1 Spongiibacteraceae bacterium | reverse complement strand
TATCTGCACCTACGGCAAAGTGATTGGCGGCGGCGTATCGCTCGGTATCATCGCCGGGTTCGCAAAATATATGGATACGCTCGATGGCGGCGCATGGCAATTCGGCGACGATTCGAAACCCGAAGTCGGCGTGACTTATTTTGCCGGTACCTTCGTGCGTCATCCATTGGCTCTTGCCGCCGCGAAAGCGGTGCTGCTGCATTTAAAAGAGCAGGGGCCGCAATTGCAGCGCGGTGTCAACGAGCGTGCCGCGCAATTCGCCAATGATTTGAATCTACACTTCAAGCGCGTCAACGCACCGATGGAAATCGAGCAGTTTTGCTCGATGATGTATTTTAAATTCACCGAAGATTTGCCGTGGGGCGAATTGTTGTTTTGCGATATGCGCCGCCAGGGAATTCACATTTGGTATGGCCGCCCCATATTCGTGTCATGCGCGCATACCGACGAGGATATGGCGCAGATTCGCAGCGCGTTCATGCGCTCGCTCGCACGTATGCAGGAATGGGGTTTTATTCCCGGCAGTTCGCGCGATACCCAAGGGCGCGAACTGGCACCGCCGGTCAGCGGTGCACAACTTGGCATCGACGCGCAGGGCAATCCGGCGTGGTTTGTCGAGGATGCTTCGGCACCGAATGGTCAGCGTCAAGTGAGCGCCAGTTTTGAGTAGCGCGGCGACAGACGGTTTTTTTATCGCTTTAATTGCGGCGCCGGGCGATTGATAATCGCCTAACGATTGGGAAAGTTTTGTATCATGGTTGAAGCAAAAAACAATGCGGCGAATACTGCTGCTAAAATAGATATGCACACGCCTTCTTTTCTGGGGGAAATCGCTGCGGTAATCGACAGCAGCGAACCGCAGCGCGAAATATTTACTGCCATCGATGCCGGCGGAGCTGCCGCCAGCATCGCGTTCAATGAATCGATGACGCTGAGTTTTGACGGCGTATTGAACGAAACTGCTTTTCGCGCGGCACTCGAGCAGCTTGTGCTGCGTTACGATTCATTGCGCGCCACCTTCAATCGATACGGCACTCAGTTCTGTATTCATCGCCAATTGGGTCCGGCGTACCGCTATCGCGATGCGAGCGCGGCGCCGGAGGCTGCGCTCGCGGAAGAGCGTGCATTGGCGGTGAGCGAACCTTTCGATTTGCATCGCGGCCCGCTGTTCCGTACGGTAGTTTTGAAACTCGGCGAAAAACATTTTGCGGCAATTCTCACCGCGCATCATATTATCTGCGACGGCTGGTCGATCGCGGTGATGCTCGAAGATCTCGCCGAATTATATTCGGCGCAAACGGAGCGACGTCCGCCGCAACTCGCGGCGCCGATATTTTATTTGCAATATCTGCAGCGCATGCGCAGCGACGATTATCGTGCGCTTGCAGTCATCGACGAAAATTTTTGGGTCGAGCAATATCGCGCCGATCAACCTGTGCTCGATTTGCCGAGCGATAATCCGCGACCGGCGCTGCGCACGTTTTCGGCTTCGCGTCACGATCGTTTGCTCGGAAAAGAACTGATTGCTGCAATTAAAAAAACCGGCGTTGCCAATAAAAGTAGTTTTGTAGCAACGCTGCTGACAGGCTTTGTTGTGCTGCTGCACAAACTCAGCGGACAGCGTGAGATTGTCATCGGTATGCCCGCTGCCGGACAATCGATCGAGAATATGGAACGCTTGATCGGCCACTGCGTCAACACACTACCGATTCGTTGCGGTGTCGATCCCGCGCTGTCTTTCGCGCAAAATCTGCAAATGCAGCGCGATCGTTTATTCGAAACTTACGATCATCAGCGGCTCACGTTTGGTAGCCTGGTGGCGCGACTCGGCATGCGTCGCGATCCTTCGCGTATTCCGCTGGTGCCGATTCTGTACAACATCGATCAGGGCATTGGCGCGCTGAATTTCAGCGGGCTTGCAACACACGCCGAATCAAATCCGCGCATTGCCGAAAGTTTTGAAATATTTCTCAACGCCACCGAGCGCAACGGACAGGTGTTGCTCGAATGCCAGTACAACGCCGATCTCTATAGCGCAGCGGCGATCGAGCATTGGCTTGAACTGTTCGAAAATTTATTGCAGCAAATCGCACGCGATCCGGCGCTGCCAATCGCTCAATATCGAATGACGACGGAGCAGGACGCTGCGCTGTGGCGAAATTTGAATGCCACCAAACAGGGCTACGCGCGCGATAAAAGCGTACACGATTTGCTGGCCGCGAGTTGCGAGCGCGCCGATGCTTTCGTGTATTTCGAAGATGAGCGTATCACCCATGCGGAGCTCAACCGACGCGCCGGTCGCTTGGCCGCACATCTGCGCGCGCAGGGTGTACAGAGCGGCGATTTCGTCGGTATCTGCATGCCGCGGACGCTCGATATGTTGATAGCGATGCTCGCTGTACTAAAAGCGGGTGCGGCCTACGTGCCGCTCGATCCGGATTACCCGGCCGAACGCCTGCAATTGATGATCGAGGATTCCGGTCTAACAGTTTTACTCTATCGCGCCGAATTATCGGCCGGCGTAGCGTCGGCGACGTTGCAACAAGCAATCGATGTAACGACGGTCCCGGAAGAGGGCGAATTGTTTTCCGCCACCGTTGAAGCGTCGTCGGCGCCGGCCTATGTCATTTACACATCGGGTTCGACCGGGCGGCCGAAAGGTGTCGCGGTGCCGCACGGCAGCATCGTCAATTTTCTCAGCACCATGGCGATGACGCCGGGGCTCGGCGCGAACAATCATTTGCTTGCGGTCACGACGATTTCATTCGATATCGCGGTGTTGGAATTATTTTTACCACTATTTGTCGGCGCCGATCTGACGATAGCCAGTCGCGACGATATCAAGGACGGCTTCCGTCTGCTGGAGCGGATGCAAAAACAAAAAATCGATGTGATGCAGGCGACGCCGAGCACGTGGCGGTTGTTATTTGCAGCGGGCTGGAAAGGTGCGGCCAATTTCAAAGTACTCACCGGTGGCGAGGCGCTGCCGCAAAATCTCGCTGACGAACTATGTCCAATCGTCGGTGAGGTCTGGAATATGTACGGCCCTACCGAAACAACGGTGTGGTCGCTGGTGGCGCGGGTGCAA
>DASXYH010000303.1:0-11017 GCA_036502545.1 Spongiibacteraceae bacterium | reverse complement strand
CCATCGGTTAATAATGCACACACTTTGCCGAGCCCTTTCGATTTGAGATAACTCGTCGGGTATAGCATCTCCTGCATGCCGGGGCCGCCTTTCGGGCCTTCATAACGAATCACGACAACATCACCGGGCTTCACTTTATCGTTGAGAATATGTTCGACGGCCTCTTCCTGGCTTTCGCAGACATGTGCCGGGCCTTCGAATACCAAAATACTGTCGTCGACGCCGGAAGTTTTCACCACGCAGCCATCGACGGCGATATTGCCGTGCAATACCGCGAGTCCGCCTTCGCTGCTGTAGGCATGGCCGAGCGCGCGAATACAGCCCTGCGCGCGATCGTCGTCCAGGCTCGGCCAGCGCGTACTTTGCGAAAATGCTTCCTGCGTCGGAATACCGGCGGGACCGGCTTTATAAAATTCGAATACGGCGGGATCGTCGGTTTGTTTGATATCCCATTTCGCTAGGCCCGCGCGCAGGGTCGGGCTGTGAATCGTCGGCACTTCGCTATGCAGCAGACCGGCGCGATCGAGCTCCGCGAGAATGCTGAATACACCGCCGGCGCGATGCACATCTTCGACGTGATATTTCGGCGTGCTCGGCGCGACTTTGCATAATTGGGGCACGCGGCGCGACAACCTGTCGATATCTTTCATCGTGAAATCGATTTCGCCTTCCTGCGCGGCTGCGAGCAAATGCAAAATCGTATTGGTCGAACCGCCCATCGCGATATCAAGGCTCATCGCATTCTCGAACGCTTTAAAATTTGCGATGGAACGCGGCAATACCGAGGTATCGTTTTTCTCGTAATAGCGGCGCGTGATTTCAACAATTAAATGTCCCGCGCGTTCGAACAGTGTTTTGCGATCGGCGTGCGTAGCCAACACGGTGCCGTTGCCCGGCAGGCTGAGACCGAGCGCTTCGGTTAAACAATTCATCGAATTGGCGGTGAACATGCCGGAGCACGAGCCGCAGGTGGGACATGCGCTGCGCTCGATTTCGTTGACTGTTTCATCGGTGGCATTGCTGTCGGCGGCGATAACCATCGCGTCGATCAAATCGAGTTTGTGTTCGGCCAATTTCGTTTTGCCGGCTTCCATTGGGCCGCCGGAAACGAACACCACCGGAACGTTCAGCCGCATCGCGGCCATCAACATACCGGGAGTGATTTTGTCGCAATTGGAAATGCAGACGATGGCGTCGGCGCAGTGCGCATTGACCATGTATTCGACCGAGTCGGCGATGATATCGCGCGACGGCAAACTGTAGAGCATGCCGTCGTGGCCCATCGCGATGCCGTCATCGACTGCAATCGTGTTGAACTCTTTCGCAATCGCGCCGGCTTTTTCAATTTCGCGGCACACGAGCTGGCCGAGGTCTTTCAGATGCACATGCCCGGGCACGAATTGCGTGAACGAATTCGAGACGGCGATAATCGGTTTGCCAAAATCGCCATCCTTCATTCCAGTCGCGCGCCACAGCGCCCGCGCGCCCGCCATATTGCGGCCAGCGGTGGAGGTCTTCGAGCGATAGTCGGGCATGATGCACCTCGGATTACGGCTTTTTAAAGGGTAGTTAGGATACCACAGGGCGGTTTTGAGGCCGTTTGAATCCTAGGAAGCCGTTTGAATTCTGGAAAAAGGATTTTTAAATCTTAAAACCGCTGGACTTCGGTGCCGTAAGCGCGGCGAGGGGTTCTTTTTTTCGGGACAAGAAGGTGATCTTATCGGAGCTGCGGTGCATGTCGTCCCCGGAGCAGTCGACAACTTCTGCTAGGCCAAGCAAACCGAGCTTTCGGAATGCTCGCCACGGAAGTCCCGAAAAAAAGAACCCCTCGCCGCGCCACCAGCTCCGAGCGAGCGAATGATGCTGGTGCCTCAACAAATAAGAATCCAATTGGGATTAATCGAGGAATTCTGCAAGTACGTCATTGAGAAAACGCTGACCCATTGTAGAGGGCGCAATTGTATCGTCAGTTTCAACAAGTAAACCACGCGCAATTAGCCGCTCGATTTTATTGGCAACGGTTTGCCACGGCAGACCCGTGCGCTGCGAAAATAATGCGCGCGCAAATCCGGCATTCAAGCGCAACGCGTTCATCATGAATTCGAACGGCAGCGCGTCACTGTCGATCGATTCTGCGTTGCGCTCGCAGCGACCATCACTCGCCAGATAATCTTTCGGCAAACGCGTTTTGCGCGTGCGCGCGATTGCGCCGTCGCGCTGCGTTAATTTACCGTGCGCGCCGGCGCCGATACCGATGTAATCGCCGAATCGCCAGTAATTGCAATTGTGCGCCGACGCACGTCCCGGTCGGCAAAATGCGGATACTTCGTAATGCTCGAATCCTGCTTCAGTAAGCAATTCAAAACCGCGCTCCTGAATCGTCGCCAGCGTATCGTCTTCGGGCAATTGCGGCGGGCGTTTATAAAATTCTGTGTTCGGTTCGATCGTCAGTTGATACCACGATAAATGTTCCGGCTCGAGCGCGAGCACCTGTTGCAAATCGCTCGCGGCATTTTCCACCGTTTGCAGCGGCAAACCGTGCATCAAATCGAGATTGATATTATCGAAACCGGCGCGCCGTGCCTGCTGCACGGCGGCGATGGCTTGTTCGCGATCGTGAATGCGACCGAGAGTTTTTAAATGCTGCGGATTCAAACTTTGAATACCGAGCGAAAGGCGATTGACGCCCGCACTGCGAAAATCCGCGAAGCGTTGTTGCTCGGTAGTGCCGGGATTGGCTTCGAGCGTAATTTCGATAGCTGGTGCCAATGCGAAACGTACGCTGATCGCTTCGAGCAATTCGCCGATAATATGCGGCGACAATAAACTCGGCGTGCCGCCGCCGAAAAATATCGAAACCAGTTCGCGGTGCAGCGCGGCCGGTCGATCCAAATCGAGATCGGCGAGCAATGCCGCCAAATATTCCTGTTCCGGCAACGCTTCACTTTGCGCGTGCGAATTGAAATCGCAGTACGGACATTTGCGCACGCACCACGGCACATGTACATACAAACTGAGCGGAATCGCTTTTGCGTCAATCATCCCTATTAACCTTTTATGAAAAATACCCGTATGAAATCGGAACAATACATTAGTCGGAACGGTACGCCCAAAACTTCGGCAACAAAAAGCTGGTGGCGATCACAGCCAGCACACACAACACGCCGCCACTCCACAGGCTGAACGATACACTGCTTTGCGCCGCAACCCAGCCCGCACGCGTATTGCCGAGCAGAGGGCCGATCATATACGAAATCATTTCGATACCGGATAGACGTCCGCGCATCGCATTGGGCACGGAATGGCTCCAGATCACGCTGCGAAATAACGCGCTGATCATATCGGCCGCGCCCGCGAGTACAAGAAACAGCACCGCCGCCCATAAACTTCGCGCAAAGCCGACGCCGATGATAAACACACCCCAACCCATTGCCGCTATCACGACGACGCGACCGTGATGCTTCACGCGCGAGCTCCAGCCGCTAAATAATGTGGCGATTAAACTGCCGATGGCGATTGCCGAAAATAAAATACCCGCCGCATGCGCACCACCCCATTGTTCCGCCATCGCGGGAAATAACGCGACGGGAAACGCGAATAGCATGGCGGCGATGTCGATCAGATAGGTGCCGATTAATTCCGGTTTCGATAGCGCGAATTTAATACCGGCGGCGGCATCCGCGAACGGCGAGTGCACGCTCGGTCCGGGATTGGGCACACGCGTCATCAGTGCAACGCAAATAATGGCACCGATAAACGACAGCGCATCGAAAATATATGCGCCGGTGAGACCAAACGCAGCAATCAATAAGCCGCCCAGCATCGGTCCGCCGATGGCGCCGGTCGATGAACGAAAACTATTGAGCGCGCCAACTGCCGCATAATCGGATGGCTCCACCATTTTTTGTGTCAGCGCTTCCATCGCGGGACGATGAAAACCGACGACGGCTTGCATCGTCGCAGCCAGAATAAAAATCGCAACTACCGATGGCTGCGGCAGCAGACTGTTCAATAACAGCAACACGATCCCTGACGCCATGATCAACTCGCAGGTGAGAATCAATTTGCGGCGGTTGATACGATCGGCATAGGTGCCGCCTAGCAAACCAAAAATAATCACGGGACCGAGTTGCGCGAGTCCGAGCGCGCCGACAAGGGCATTGGATTTGGTGAGCTGATAAATCTGATACGGAACCGCCATGTAGCTGACCATCGTGCCGAGATACGAAATCAGCTGACCGATAAACAGCAGGCGGAAATCGCGGTATTTTTTTAGCGGTGTGATATCGATCAGCATGACTGAGAGAACTCTGTATTTTTGTTTGGCTAAAAGCACCTATCTGGAAGCGGGTTGGCGGTGTAAGGGGGTCTCTTTTTCAGGACAGAAGGTGATCTTGATGAAGCTCGGTGCTATTCGGCATCGGAGAAGTCGTCGAGACCACCTAGGCCGACTACATCAAGGCTACCGGAATGCTCGCCACGGAGTCCTGAAAAAGAGACCCCCTTACACCGCCTCATGCTCTGCTACAACGTGCCTTCTAAGAACACTTAATCAAAGTGATTCTTAATCAAGCCCCAATTCTTTCCAAATCGAATCGATTCGCGCCACTACATTTGGATCGCGCGCAATCGGCCGGCCCCACTCGCGCGATGTTTCGCCGGGCCATTTATTCGTCGCATCGAAACCGATTTTGCCGCCGAGGCCCGAAACGGGCGAGGCGAAATCGAGATAATCGATCGGTGTATTTTCGACGATCAGCGTATCGCGCGCCGGATCCATCCGCGTCGTCATCGCCCAGATCACATCTTTCCAATCGCGCGCATTGACATCGTCGTCGGTGACGATGACAAATTTCGTGTACATGAATTGACGCAGAAACGACCACACGCCGAACATCACGCGCTTGGCGTGGCCGGGATATTGTTTTTTTATCGTCACCACCGCCATTCGATACGAACAGCCTTCGGGCGGCAGATAAAAATCGACAATTTCCGGAAATTGTTTCTGCAAAATCGGCACGAACACTTCGTTCAGCGCGGCGCCTAAAATTGCCGGCTCATCGGGCGGGCGGCCGGTATACGTGCTGTGATAAATCGGATCTTCGCGATGCGTCAGATGCGTCACCGTGAACACCGGAAATTTTTCGACTTCGTTGTAATAGCCGGTGTGATCGCCGAACGGACCTTCTGCGGCGGTTTCGTTCGGATCGATAAAACCCTCCAGAATAAATTCTGCACTCGCCGGCACTTGCAAATCGCAGCTCAAACATTTCACGACCTCGGTTTTGCCGCCGCGCAATAAACCCGCGAAACCATATTCGCTGATCGCATCGGGCACCGGCGTGACCGCGCCGAGAATCGTCGCAGGATCGGCGCCGAGCGCAACCGCCACCGGAAATTTTTCGCCGGGATATTTTTGCTTAAAATCCTGAAAATCGAGCGCGCCGCCGCGATGGCTGAGCCAGCGCATGATCAATTTATTTTTGCCGAGCAATTGCAGTCGATAAATACCGAGATTCTGCCGCTCTTTGTGCGGTCCGCGCGTGACGACCAGCGGCCACGTTATCAACGGCGCGACATCGTCGGGCCAGCACGTTTGAATCGGCAATTTGAATAAATCGACAGCGGCGCCGGTTTGCACATGCGTCTGACACGGCGCGTTGTTCAACACTTTCGGCGCCATGTTCAGCACCTGTTTTAAAATCGGTGCTTTGTCCCACGCATCGCGCAGACTTTTCGGCGGATCGGGCTGACGCAAATACGCCAGCAATTCGCCGACGTCGCGCAATGCGCCGACATTGTCCTGACCCATGCCGAGCGCGACGCGGTGTTCGGTGCCGAATAAATTGGCGAGCACCGGAATTGAATAGCCAATGGGGTTTTCAAAAAGAAGAGCGGGGCCACCTGCGCGTAGCACGCGGTCGGCAATTTCGGTCATTTCGAGTTTGGGGTCGACGGGCGCGGCGATTCGCGTTAATTCGCCGCGTTTTTCCAGTTCACCGATGAAGTCTCTGAGATCTCGATATTTCATACGCGCGCTTTTGTCCTAAATGGAAAAAGACTATCTGCGCTTCATCGTATCGAAAAATTCTTCATTGGTTTTGGTGTCTTTCAGCTTATCGATCAGGAATTCGATGGCGGGCAGATCTTCCATGCCGTGCAGCAGTTTGCGCAGAATCCACATGCGCGACAACTCTTCTTCGCTGGTGATCAATTCTTCGCGACGCGTGCCCGAGCGACGAATATTGATCGACGGAAACACACGCTTTTCCGCCACTTTGCGATCAAGGTGCAATTCCATGTTGCCGGTGCCTTTGAATTCCTCGTAAATTACTTCATCCATTTTTGAACCGGTATCGATCAGCGCGGTGGCGATAATCGTCAGGCTGCCGCCTTCTTCAACGTTACGCGCGGCGCCGAAGAAACGCTTCGGCCGTTCGAGCGCGTGCGCATCGACACCGCCGGTCAATACTTTGCCGGACGACGGAATAATTGTGTTGTAAGCGCGCGCTAATCGTGTGATCGAGTCGAGCAGAATCACGACATCGCGTTTGTGTTCGACCAGACGTTTCGCTTTTTCGATCACCATTTCGGCGACCTGCACGTGCCGCGCGGGCGGCTCGTCGAAGGTCGATGCCACCACTTCGGCCCCACGTGCGCCGACCGAACGCTGCATCTCGGTCACTTCTTCCGGGCGCTCGTCGATCAATAACACGATCATGTAGCACTCGGGATTATTGCGCAGAATGCTGCTGGCAATGTGCTGCAGCATGATGGTTTTACCGGCTTTCGGCGGCGCCACGATCAAGCCGCGCTGGCCCTTGCCGATCGGCGCCACTAAATCGATTACACGCCCGGTTAAATCTTCGGTAGCGCCGTTGCCGGCCTGCAACAGGAGGCGTTGGTTGGCAAACAGTGGAGTGAGGTTTTCGAACAGAACTTTATTGCGGGAATTTTCGGGTTTAGTGAAATTGATATCGTTAACTTTTAGCAGTGCAAAATATCGTTCGCCCTCTTTGGGCGGTCGAATCTTGCCGGAAATCGTATCACCGGTGCGTAGATTGAAGCGACGAATCTGGCTCGGCGATACGTAAATATCGTCGGGTCCCGCGAGATAAGAGCAATCCGCGGAGCGTAGAAAACCGAAGCCGTCCTGCAAAATTTCGAGCACGCCGTCGCCGGAAATATCTTCGCCGCTTTTCGCGTGACGTTTCAGAATCGCGAAGATAATGTCTTGTTTGCGGGAGCGGGCCATGTTTTCAAGGCCCATACTTTCTGCGATCGCCAATAGCTCGGCGGAAGGTTTAGTCTTTAGATCGGTAAGGTTCATAAGTGGCTGGCGAGATGAGCGTTAGTGGATGAAAAACGGGAGTACATGCGGGGCGCATGCATTAAAAATACGATGGATGATAAAAGGAATTAGAAAACCGGATTGGTTGTTATAAAGCTATGCGCGTCGGGATTGGTAGAAACTGTAACACCGAAAATCGGCTTCCGCAAGCAAACGGGGCACCTGTGTGCGCCCCGTGCTGCTACGATCACAATGCGCCGTCAATAAAAGCGGTCAGTTGAGTTTTGGAAAGCGCGCCCACTTTGGTCGCTTCGGCATTGCCGTTCTTGAACAAAATCAGGGTCGGAATACCGCGCACGCCGAATTTGGCCGGCGTATCGCCGTTGGCGTCGACATCGACTTTACACACTTTCACTTTGCCGGCGTATTGACCGGCGACATCGTCGAGAATCGGTGCAATCATTTTGCACGGTCCGCACCAGGCGGCCCAGAAATCCACCAGCACCGGCATGCCCGCATTGAGCACTTCGTCTTCAAAACTGTCATCGGTAACGTGAACGATCTTATCGCTCATAATATTTCTCCGAAATTTGCCGCTAAAAGTTGGCTAACCGAAAAGTAAATTGGGGTGGCGCTCGCGATTACAAGGGCCGATCGATTTTTGCATTGAACGCATCATAACACTCCGTTTCCCGATAATAATAGCGTACGCCGTGCGGTGACAATCGCATTGCACGCGGTGCTAAAGTATTGGCAATTGCGCCGATTGAAGCAGACTATCGAACACGGCGGCGGCGCGCGGGCGAATGAGGACAAACACATGACGAAGGTAGCGGTGGTGCTGGCAGGTTGCGGCGTTTACGACGGTACGGAAATTCACGAAGCGGTACTGACATTGCTCGCGCTCGATCAGCGCGATGTCGTCTATCAATGTTTCGCGCCGAACATTCCACAGATGCACGTGATTAATCATCTCACCGGTCAGGAAAGCGGCGGCGAGAAGCGCAATGTACTGGTCGAAGCAGCTCGCATCGCGCGCGGCAAAGTCGAAGATGTGGCGACCGCACGCGCCGAAGATTTTGACGCGCTGATCGTTCCGGGCGGTTTTGGTGCGGCGAAAAATTTATGCGATTTTGCGGTCAAAGGCAGCGCGATGACGGTGCAGTCGGATTTTCTGCGCTTCGCGCAAGCGATGCATAAAACGAATAAGCCGATCGGATTAATCTGTATAGCGCCGACGATGGCGGCAAAAATTTTTGGCGAAGGCGTTGAATGCACCATCGGTAGCGATGCGGAAACGGCTGCCGCAATCACCGCAATGGGCGCAGAACATACGATCTGCACGGTGGAGAAAGCGGTGGTCGACAAACGTAATAAACTGGTGACAACGCCGGCCTATATGCTGGCGCAGCGTATCGGTGAGGCGGCGCAAGGCATCAATGCGTGTGTGGAACAAATGCTTGCGTTGATTTAATTCACAATCCGACCAATCAAACTTAATCGACAGGGATGCGGCGCAACGTTTTTTGCCTGCTTTGGCGTGTTTTCTCGTCGCTGCGTCGCCGTCGCGAAGCCGCTGTCGGTCGGGTTGCACGCCGCATTTTTGGGGTGAGACTGGCGCGCTGCAATAATTGTTGCAGGCGTTCAAGCGCGTCGGCCCGATTTTGTTCCAGACTGCGATAAAGCTGCGCTTTAATAACGATGTAACCTTCTTTGTTGATGTGCTGATTGCGCATGGCGAGCAATTTTTCCTGCAAAGGCAGCGGCAAGCCGGAGGCGCGAATATCGAAGCGCAAATGCACGGCATTCGATACTTTGTTAACGTTTTGGCCGCCGGCACCCTGCGCGCGGATCGCCTGAATTTCGATCGCATTGGCAGGCAGCTCGAAGGGAGAAAAAATCTGCAGTGACATGGCTTCGCCTGTTGCAAAATTGCTACGCTGAATGGCGCATCGTTATTTGCTGTGGTGAATTATGCGCATGAATTTGCGATTGCACCCGCACTTTTTTCTTGAGGTTTTGCCGAAGGTTTCATTTGCGGAAACTCCCCCACAATAACCACATTTTTGGTCGAAGCATTCAGATGCAGCAATTGGCTTTTACGATCCGTACCGCAATCGTTGCAATCGCGCTGGGATTAATGGCATGTCAGCCGGCACCGCAGCCGCAAATACCCGCGAGCGCCCCGGCGCCTGAGCACAAGCATGCGCATGCAACCCGTTATGCCATTGATGCCGAACGCTCGACCGTCGTGTTGCGGGTGTATCGCGACGGCGCGCTGGCGCGCTTCGGGCACAATCACGTGATCACAGCGACACAATTGCGCGGTACGATTTTTCGCGAAGCCAATATCGCTCAATCCGATGTCGAGCTGAGTTTTCCGGCGGCTGGATTGCTGGTCGATTCGGCTGACGATCGCGCGCAAGCCGGTGCGGATTTTCCGGGTGTGCTGCCGCCTGAAGCAATTGCCGGCACGCGCCAACATATGCTGGGCCCACAATTATTGGCGGCCGAACAGTATCCGCAGATAATGCTGCGCACTATCGCCGTCAGCGGCCAATGGCCGGAACTACAGTTGATCGTCGAAATCAAACTGCGCGAATTTACCAGTCAATTGCCGTTGTCTGTGCACATGACCGAGTTGGAAAATACGTTGATTGCGGATGGTGCGGTCAGCCTCTCGCAAGTGCAGCTCGGGTTGAAGCCTTATAGCGTGCTCGGTGGCGGTTTGCGTGTCGCCGACAAAATCGATGCGCAGTTTCATTTGATCGCTGCGCACGATTCTTCGCAAAATTAAATCGCTTGCGCTGAACTCGCTAATAAATATTTTGTGAATGGATAATCTTATGCCGAGATGTGCAATACCAAAGTGGGCGTCACGATGAATACCGCGTTAATCCGAAGTTCGGGTGTATCGATTGCCGTGCTCTTCTATTTGGCGGCATGCTCGCATACACCGACGGCCGATGACATTCCGCCCGATGCTACTTTCACCACTTCTATTCTCGCCGACAACACGAAACTGTTTGTTTATTCGCAGCGATTTGCGCGCGGCGGTGCGCCGCGCGAGGATTATGCTTCGCCGGCCGACCGGGAAAATACTGTGCGTCAGCGCGATGCTGAGCGTACGCGCGCGCCGCTGGCAGCGAAAAATGGCGTGCAGGCGATGCTGGCACAGAATCATTATTGCCGCGCCGGCTACATGGTGTTGGAGCAGTACGATCAGCACGGCAGCTATGTCATTCGCGGTGAATGTCGCGACGAAGCAACGGCAGAGGATCGCAATAAATTTTCAAGTAAATAATTAAGGAAGCTCTGATTAAGTGTTTTTTTAAAGGCACGCTGTAGCAGAGCATGAGGCGCCGGCAGGGGTTCTCTTTTTCAGGACTTCCGTGGCGAGCATACAAGACGCTTCGGTGTGGTCGGCCTAGCAGTGCTTGACGACTTCTCCGATGACGAATGGCACCACAGTTCGATAAGATCACCTTCTTGTCCTGAAAAAAAGAACCCCTGCCGGCGCCAACCCCCTGCGAGAACGGTGCGGTAATTAAAACACTTAATTAGAGCTTTCTTAACGAAATTATGCGGTACCGACCAATTTGATGGGCTCGATGCGATAGGCTTCTTCGGCAATGGTGCCGTAATCGGCGGCCTGCAGCGATAATTTCTCGTTAACGCGATACAGCAAATCGCGCAAACGGCGCGCTCGCGACAGTATCGGCGATT
>DASXYH010000302.1:0-6312 GCA_036502545.1 Spongiibacteraceae bacterium | reverse complement strand
CATGGATAGCTCTCAACACAATTTCAGCGACCTATTCGCACAATTGGGATTGCCCAACAATGAAGCCGCTATTTGCGATTTCATCGCGAAACATTCGCTGCCCGAACACGAGCGCTTGCCCGACGCGGATTTTTGGACACCCGCGCAAGCGCAATTTCTGCGCGAGGCCTGGAAGCAGGATGCCGATTGGGCGGTGTTGATCGATCAGCTTAATATCAGTCTGCATCATTGAGCATTTCGCTCAGAGGCTGCCGTTGAATTATCTACTGCGCTGCTTGTGCATTGCACTGTTATTAATAAATAGCGCGATTGCGCAGGAGCGCCACCTGCGCACTTACACATTGCAGCGCGCCCTGCCCGAGCAGGTGGTGCCTGCACTTGCCGCGCAACTATCATCGGGCAGCAGCGTCACGCCGTATCGCCAGCAATTGATTCTCAACGTTACCGATGCGGAATATCGCACTATTCAGCAGCTACTGGCGCAACTCGATACCGCGCCACGCTCGCTGCTCATCAGCGTGCGCAAGCAGAGTAAGCAAACGGATGAAGATGAACGCTACGGCGTGCAAGGCCGCGTCGGCGATGGCGCAGTGCAAGTGCAAAGCGGCAACGATTGGCAGCAACGCTCGCAAACGCGTGTGATCATCAATCGCAGCAGTACCCAAAGCGGCAGCGATGGTTCGCAGCAAGTGCGTGCAGTGGAAGGAATGGCGGCGTTTATCAGCGCCGGTTCGGCGTTCGCCGTGCGCAGCGAAGCGTACGGCGAGCGCGAATTGACGCCGGTCGAAAGCGGTTTTTATGCCGTCGCCCGCGTTGTCGATAACGAAGTGATCGTCGATATCGACCAGCACGACGATCATGTCCAGGGCCGCGCTATCGCTACGCAAAGTTTGCGGACACAGGTGCGCGGCCCTGTTGGCAGCTGGATTCCGCTCGGCAACTTGAATAATTCGCGCGCCGACGATGAGCGCGCATTGACCCAATACGGCGGCAGCAACAGCAATGCACTCGCCGATCTGGCGATTAAAGTCGAACTGATCGATCGCTAAAACCACCGATAATTAACACCACATATAAAAAAAACGGCGAACTCGCTAAACTCGCGCGAAATTCACGCTTGGAATCGATTTCATGCTGCGCGCAATGCTGATCGAAAATAATAACCGCATCGAAACCGGTGGCGATGAGCTGGTGCGCCGCTGGCGGCAGCAGCCGCAAGGTTTTTTATGGCTCGACCTGTTTCCGCAGGACGGCCCGGAAGATACGCCGTGGCTGCGCGAATTCGGCATCCATCCGCTCGCGATTCAGGATGCGCAACGGCCGCGCCATCCGCCGAAATTCGAAGTGTTTGACGATGTCATGTTCGTGCTGCTGCGCGGCCTCAGCTCGGAAAGCGATTCGATCGATGTCGATACGATTCAAATCGCGTTATTCATGGGCAAAAATTTTTTGATCACGCGCCACGAAAAGCTGTCGCCCAGCATCAATCACTACTGGGATAGCTGTAAAAAGGACGCCGATGCACTGCCGCCCGAGCCGCATTTGATCGGCTGGTATATCAGTCGCTATGCCGCTTCGCGGTATCTCGATTTGATGAACAATTTCGAGCCGCGCCTGTGGGAAATGGAAGAAAAAATGTTTCGTCGCCCGCGCGACACATTGCTGAATCAATTGACCGCCAACCGCACCAGTCTGCGCCATCTCAGCCGCATCTTTAATTATCATGTGCGCGTATTTCAGGGATTGCGTCACCATTACGAGGATAGCGAACAGACCCGCTATCTCAATCATTTATTAAATGACCTGTACGAACAATACGACCGCTTGAACGGTCTCGCGCATATGTTTTATGACGTGACTGGCGACTTGATCGACGGCTATCTTTCAACCAGCTCGCATCGCCTCAACAACACCATGCGCTTGTTGACAGTGATCACCGCGATTTTTGTTCCGCTCAATTTCATCACCGGCCTGTACGGTATGAATTTCGATTACATGCCGGAACTGCATTCGCGCAATGGTTTTTACAATACGGTGGCGATGATGGTCAGCATCGCGGTGCTATTGTTAGTTTTTTTTCGACACAAGCGCTGGCTGTAGAGTGCTTGCGCATATTTGGATGGGTTTACATTATTCCTCGGATTTTAATTCGCGCGCGAAACGATTGGTCGCCTTCACCAGCGCATCGGTAATGCCCGGTTCCATTGCCGAGTGTCCGGCATCGCGGACAATTTGCAGATCGCCTTCGGGCCACGCTTCATGCAGCGCAAATGCATTGTCGAACGGGCACACCATATCGTAACGGCCGTGCACGATAATGCCGGGGATACCCTTCAATTTATGTGCGTCTTCGATAATTTGATTCGGCCGCAGAAACGCATCGTTGACGAAGTAATGCGCCTCGATGCGCGCGAGCGCCAATGCCATCCGCGGATCGGTAAATTGTTCGTAGAGATTTTGATCGGGCTTCAGCGTCGCGCATTGCGCTTCCCAACCACTCCACGCTTTCGCCGCGCCCATGCGCGCCAATTCATTCGAACCGGTCAGCAATTTATAGTACGCGCCCATCATATCGCCGCGATCGGGTTGCGCGATCGGCGCGATGAATTGCTGCCAATAATCCGGAAACACATGACTGGCGCCGGCCTGATAAAACCACATCAGATCCTGCTGCCGACACAGAAAAATGCCGCGCAGCACCAGTCCCAAGACGCGCTCGGGATAGCGCTCCGCATACACCAAGCTTAAGGTCGAGCCCCACGAGCCGCCGAATAACAACCATTTTTCGACGCCGAGTTCGCGGCGAATCATTTCGATATCGTCGACCAACGCAGCGGTATTATTGCCGCTCAATTCCGCATGCGGCGTCGAGCGACCGCAGCCGCGCTGATCGAACAAAATAATGCGGTACACGAGCGGATCGAAAAAGCAGCGATGTTTCGGCGTGCAACCGCCGCCGGGTCCACCGTGCACGAATAACACGGGAACACCTTCCGGCGTACCGCACTCTTCGACATACAAGCTATGCGGCGGCGTCACTTTGAGCTGACGCATATTGTACGGTTTGATATCGGGAAACAATGTGGGCATCGCGGCTTCCGGGCTCCGCAGCGGCAAGTTGACGAACCGCGCTAGTATGGCCGATTGCCGGCGCGATTGGCCATGTTCTTGCGTACCGACGCGATTGTTTTCGTTTACACCTTATTTTTGCATAGCGGGCGCGACGCGCATCACCTCTTCGATCGTGGTATCGCCGGCGGCTACTTTATGCGCACCCGATAAACGCAGCGTATGCATGCCCTCTTTCATTGCCTGACGTCTGATCGTATCGAGCCCGGTGGTCTCATTCACCAGCTCCTGCACCTGTTCACTCATCAGCAGGATTTCATAAATTCCCTGACGGCCGAGATAACCGGTGTTGCGACATTCTAGACATCCTTTCGGGTGATAACCCGCTTTCGGCGAAGCGGCTTTCCACGGCGACACCAATTGCTGCCACGCGGCCTCGTCGATGGGGCCGGGCTGCTTGCAGTGCGGGCACAGCGTGCGTACCAGGCGCTGCGCCATCACGCCGAGAATGGTGGCTTTCAGCAAATAGGAAGGAACGCCCAATTCGAGCAGACGTGTAATCGCGCTCGGCGCATCGTTGGTATGCAGTGTCGATAATACTAAGTGCCCGGTCAGCGCGGCTTGAATCGCCATCTCCGCCGTTTCCAGATCGCGAATCTCACCGATCATGATGATGTCGGGATCCTGCCGCAGCAGCGCGCGCACGCCGCTGGCAAAATCGAGTTCAATATTGTGCTGCACCTGCATTTGATTGAACGCGTCTTCGACCATTTCGATCGGATCTTCGATCGTGCACAAATTCACTTCGGATGTCGCCAGCTGTTTCAAACTCGAATACAGCGTCGTGGTTTTGCCGGAACCGGTCGGCCCGGTGACGAGCACGATGCCGTTCGGCTTGTTGATCATGCCCTGCCAGCGTTCGTAATCATCGTTTTCCAAACCCAATTGTTTGAACGTGCGCAGCAATACGTCGGGATCGAAAATACGCATCACCATTTTTTCGCCGAACGCGGTGGGCAATGTCGACAACCGCAATTCAATTTCGTTGCCCTCGGGACTGACCGTTTTTAGGCGGCCGTCCTGCGGACGCCGTTTTTCGGCGACATTCATGCGGCCGATAATTTTGATGCGCGCAACGACGGCAGTGCCGACCTGCGCCGGCAATTCGTAAACGTTGTACAGCACGCCATCGATGCGAAAGCGCACATGCGCTACATCGCGGCGCGGCTCGATATGAATATCGCTGGCGCGCTGATCGAATGCGTATTGCAATAGCCAATCGACGATATTGACGATGTGCGAATCGTTGGCATCCGGATCCTTTAAATTGCCGAGTTCGAGCAGTTGCTCGAAATTCGTCACCGAGCTGCCTTTGCTGTCGGCACTGGTTGCGCCGCGCACCGATTTCGCCAGCGTATAAAATTCGACGATATAGCGATCGATTTCAGTGGGCTTGGCCAGCACGCGGCGCAACGGCCGGCGCAGCGCCTGCTCCAGATTCATCTCCCATTTTGTGATAAACGGCTCGGCGCTCGCGATCGTCACCCGCTCCGGCGAAACTTCGAGCGCGAGGATGCGATGCCGTTGCGCGAAGGCAAACGACATCACGTCGGTAATCGCGGTTACATTGATTTTGAGCGGATCGATATGAAAGTAAGGCTGTTTAACGCGATTGCCGAGCCAATTCAGAATCACCTCGGGTGTTAAAAATTTGCCGGGGCTGGCTAAATCCTGCGGCTTCTGCGCGGCAATCCATTCGACCGGATGCAGCTTTGCCTCGTCGCCGAAACGCGGCACGCGAATAATACGCTCGGCATCGTCATTACTGATGCGGCCTTCGCGCAACAATTCGTCGAGCAGCCAGCGGCTTTCGAGCATGCGTTCGGCGGGCAGAGCATTGAGCTGGACCATGACAATTCACTCGGAGCTGCAATCAATCGGCCTAATTATGGCCGCCATTTCCGTGCCTCGTAGGAAAATTGTCGCGCGCAGGCGAAATTTTGCTTTTGCGATCATTTTCGCGGCGGCGCTAGAATGCCTATCCGGATCGCGGTCGGAATAGTCGATTGCTGTCGAACACAGGAGTCGTCGCGATGAATGCCAAAGTACCCGCATTATTCGATATGTTGCACGCGCTCGTCGCCGCGCCATCGGTGAGCTGCAGCGTGCCGCAGCTCGATATGAGCAATCGCGCCGTGATCGATCTGCTCGCAGGCTGGCTCGATGCGCTCGGTTTCGCGGTGCAGATTCTGCCGCTCGCCAATAATGCTTCGAAAGCCAATTTAATCGCCACGCTCGGCAGCGGAACAGGCGGTCTGGTGTTGGCCGGTCACACTGATACCGTTCCCTACGACGATAATAAGTGGTCGAGCGATCCGTTTAAATTGGTGGAGCGCGATCGCCGCTGGTACGGGCTCGGCGCGACCGATATGAAAGGGTTTTTTCCGGTTGCGATCGAAGCGGTGAAAGCGTTTGTTGATGCGGAGCTCAAACAGCCGTTGATCATTCTGGCCACCGCCGACGAAGAATCTTCGATGGATGGCGCGCGGCAATTGGTCGAGAGCGCGCAATTGCAAGCGCGTTTCGCCGTGATCGGCGAGCCGACCGATTTAAAACCCGCGCGCCTGCATAAAGGCATCATGATGGAGGCGATCACCATTACCGGCCGCAGCGGTCACTCATCCAATCCAAGTCTCGGCAATAATGCGCTGGAAGCGATGCAAGCGGCGATGCAACTATTGTTGAATTTTCGCGACGAGTTGCAAGCGCGCTATCGCAATCCGGCATTTCAGGTGGCGGTGCCGACGTTGAATCTCGGCTGCATTCACGGCGGCGACAGTCCCAATCGCATCTGCGGCGAATGCGAATTGCATTTTGATTTACGCCCGCTGCCCGGCATGCATATCGATGAATTGCGCACATCGATACGACAGCGCCTGCAGCCGCTGGCCGAACAGCGCCGCATCAATATTCAATTGCGCTCGCTGTTTCCCGGCGTGCAGGCATTCGAGCAAACGGCTGATTCGCCGCTGGTTAAAAGTATCGAGGAACTTTCGGGACATAGCGCGCAAACGGCTGGCTTCGCCACGGAAGCCCCATTTATGCAGCAGTTGGGAATGGATACCGTCGTGTTTGGCCCGGGTTCCATCAACCAGGCGCATCAGCCGGATGAATATGTTGAAATCACGCAGTTGCAACCGGCTATCGCAATTATTCAGGCGTTGATTCGAAAATTTTGTTTGT
>DASXYH010000301.1:0-2098 GCA_036502545.1 Spongiibacteraceae bacterium | reverse complement strand
GTTTCTTCGCGCATATCCATCTGCGCATCGGTCGTAAATACGCTGGCGAAGCCGACCCAGTCTTTTGTATCGAGAAAACGAAAATAGCGCGCCTTGGTTTGTTTGATCGATTCGATCGCGAGCAATCGCTCTACATCGTTCATTGTTATGCTCCAACTATCGGCAGTGCGCGCTTATTTAAACGCCGGCAGAACTTTCTCCACATATAATTCCAAACTTTTCCAGCTCACCTCGGGATCGAGCCCGCCCATCAGCGGATGCAATAAAATCGCGCCGAATTTTTTGCCGAGTTCGATGCATTCATTCGGTGTTACCACCACGTAGCCGCCGCTTGCTTTTAATTCTTCGATCGAGGTTACGGGACGATAAGGGCTATCAGTTTGTCCCTCGGCCGCCCATTTCCCGTAGGCATTCATTTCATGCATCGCGTGCGGTGCGATTTTTTTCCATTCGGCGTCAGGATTTTCCGCGACATGCACGAAGCCGGGTCCCAATGGATGAAACGGTCGCGGATTTTTGCCGAGCGTCTTCGCTGCGTCGAAATAAATTTGATACAGCTCGGCATTGTGCGTGTGAAAACCATCGGCTAAGCGCGCCGCGCGTTTAGCCGCGGCGGGTACCGAACCGCCCATGAAAATCGGCAGATGTTTTTGCACCGGTGTCGGCGTCACGCGCACGCTGCGGCCATTATATTCGAATGCTTCGCCGCTCCACGCTTTGCGCAAGGTTTGAATCGTGTCGCCGACGAGTGCGCCGCGTTTGCTCATGTCTTTAGCAAACATCGCGTATTCGCTCGCAACGTAACCGCCGGCTGCAACCAACGTCACGCGGCCATTGCTGAGCTGATCGAGCACCGCGAGATCTTCGGCGAGGCGCAGCGGATCGTGCAGGGGCACAATCATCGCTGCGAGCATGATCTGCATTTTCTGTGTGCGCGCGGCGATGCCGGCGGCGAGCACGATCGGCGATGGCAGATAGCCGTCATCGGAGCCGTGATGTTCGGACAGCGAAAATGCACTGAAGCCATTGCGATCGGCGTATTCCGCCATTTCCAGCGCGGCTTTGTACAATTGTGGGCGCGCAACGGAAAATGCTGGGGCGCGCATATCGAAGCGCATGATGGTGTGCAGCATGGTATTTCGCTCGAATGATGATCGAGGTCGAACTTTAATAGAGCTATTTAGTACACACAAGTTAGCATTCGATTAAACATCAAATCAGACCCTGCGCTTGCAATAATGAAAGTTGTTTTTCCGAAAAAACCCTAAAAAAATAGCGCATGATTCGAATTGGTAAACCAAGAAAGAAAAACCCCTCGGTCCCCCTATCAAGGGGATGCGCTTTGGCGCTAGATCGAAGCTGCACGCAAAATTCTCCCCTGATAAGGGGAGATGTCTCGCTTGCGAGACAGAGGGGTTTGGTTTAATAAGGAAGCGACCCACTGCGAAAAATTCGTATTAATTAATCGCTGTGATCGTTCGCGGCATTTTCGTCGCGCGCGATGCGCGCAATTTTACGTTCGATTGGCCGCCCAAGAACGAGCAAGGTCAGTGTCAATACCACACCGCTGGCGGCGAGAATTAATTTGTCCGCTCCGCAGGCGATACCAATAATCGAACATACCCAAATCGATGCGGCGGTGGTCAGTCCCTGCACATGCGATTCGCCGTCGCGCATAATAACGCCGGCGCCGATGAAACCGACGCCGGTAACCAATCCTTGCATGACTCTGCTGGCGGCATCGGAATCACCGATTTCGATGCCGATCAACGTCGCCATCGCCGCCCCGAGCGCCACCAAACTATGCGTGCGCATGCCGGCCGATTTATGCCGCAGAAATCGATTCAAGCCGATCGCCGCCCCGCCAACCGCCGCGGCGAGCAAACGCAATGCGATATCGAGTTGTTCGTTATATGCAAGAGCGTCGAGCATGCGTCGTCATTCCTGATTCAAATATTTTTACTCTTCCCACACCCAACGTATCGGTTCACCGAAATCATCATAAATAAATTTTTTGCGCGCGCGATGCTTCACGCGCTTGGTTGCGATTTTAGGTTTGCGGCGCGCTTCGATCGCAGTGATGACATCGGTTAAATAA
>DASXYH010000300.1:0-17652 GCA_036502545.1 Spongiibacteraceae bacterium | reverse complement strand
TCAGTGGCAGTCACAGTGAATGCGGCGGATTTGAGCGAGCGCGAATCGCCTTTAACGGTGCATCTTGGCATCGCCATTTCGAAAGGCGAGCGCATGGACTGGGCGATTCAAAAAGCGACCGAGCTGGGTGTTGCGCATATTGCGCCGTTGTTAAGCGAGCGTGTCGAAGTGCGTTTGCAGGCTGAGCGCGGCGAAAAAAAACTCGCGCACTGGCAGGCGATCGCGATAGCGGCGTGCGAACAATGCGCGCGCAATCGCATTCCGGTTATCGCGGCGCCATTGTTGCTGCCGGCATGGTTGGAGAGCGTGCAGGCCGATAAAAAATTTGTGCTGCATCATCGCAGCAAAACTGCACTCGCATCGATCGATGCAAAGCCGCGCAGCGTCGCATTGCTGATCGGACCTGAAGGCGGATTAGCGCCGGCTGAAATCGCGCTTGCGGAAAAATACGAATTCAGCGCATTGCGGTTGGGTCCGCGCGTATTGCGCACGGAAACCGCACCGTTGGCGGCTCTCAGTGTTTTTCAATTTTTGTGGGGCGATTTAGCCGACTAGTCGTTCTGTGCAGCATTGGCGATGTATCGACAGAGTCAGTGCGGTATTACGCTACAACAACTTCAATAGCTGATGCTGGATGTATATCACGTTGGGGATGCTGGCGCGCTCGCCGTTGACCAGCACGCGCGCAAGTTCGGCCGGGCCGATGATGGCATCCGCATCTTCGGCAACTTCATCGGGAAGTAAACGCATCAAGCGCGGCAGACCTTCGGTAAGAATGGCGCAGAAAGGCAGCGCAGCGTCACCGATGACATTGTTCAGAATGGCGATGCGGCGATTGATGGCGCGACTGGCGAACGGCTCATCGTTGATCGCCTCGAACGAGATCAGCGGCACGCGTGTGCCGCGCCAGGTAAAACAGCCCAGGTACCAAGTGGGAACGTCTTCTTCGGGAGTGGGTTCGCTATAGGGAATGATTTCCGCCACATTGACGTTGGGCAGCACCAGTTGTTTGCCGCCGACCGGAATCAGCAGAGTGGCGATTTGCGTTGCCACTGGCTGCGTTTGCAACATGCTATTCACCCTATCCCCTCCAAAGTATTTCAGCTTATCGCGCGGGACGATCGTCTCGACGTATCCCTTCATAAGCTCGATTCATTATTGCCCCAATCATTATTGACTGTAGCGACTGTTCAACGCTTGCGCCAGTTGCTGCGGTGTTCCCTGCAAGCTAACGGTTCCCGTAGCGAGTGCCGCATCCGGCATATCCGGGCTTACGCAGGACGCTGGCGTCTGCGCCCAGATTTCGCCGCCATTGGCCTGTACGACGCGACAGCCAAGGGCGCCATCGTCGCATAAACCGCTAAAAATGATCACGCCGACGCGATGCTGATACAGCCGTGCAAGATTTCCGACCACCTGATCGATGGCCGGTTGGTAGCGGCCTTCCCAACCGCGACGTGTTTCCAGCGCGCGGTAAAAGGGCAGAAAGCGGATCTGCTGATCCGCCGGAATTATCAGCAAACTGCCTTTACGCAAATACTGCTCACCGCGGCACAGCATGCTCGGATAATGCCGGTGCCGCTCCAATGCATCGGTCAATGTACGGTCGAAACCGGCTTCAATATGTTGCACATACACCATTGCAATTGGATGACCCGGTGCCAGCGCCTCCAAAAAATCATTGATTGCCTGCGGACCGCCAGTCGATGCCGCCAACACCCAGATTGCCTCGGGCGCCTCAGCGCCGGCATGTGGAACAGCGGCGGCCGATGCAACCAGCTCTTCCAGCTTGGCCAGCATGCGTCGACGCCAATCTGCCAGCGCTTCGGGTCGTGCCGGCGGATATTCGTCATTGATCAAAAATGGCGTATCGGAATATTGCAGGATCTGCTCGACCAGCGTTTCCACTTCTGAATCACTGGCATCAAGCAGCCACGCGTCCGGACGATTGGTGGTCTGTTGCAAACAACTGAGCAATTGCTGCGGATCGACACAGCGCGCGCCGTAGCCCGAATCCAACAGCAGATTTTTCAATATGTGGCGATTCAAATCGGCGCCGGCCAAAATGCCGATCTGCGGACTCAGCGGCCGGTTCATACCGGCGCCGTCGTTCCGGTCAGCTCATGGATTGTGTCGAGTAGCATCATTTCCTGATAGGGCTTGCCGAGATAACGGTTCACCCCCAGCGAGAACGCGCGTTCGCGGTGTTTTTCGCCGGTGCGCGAGGTGATCATGATAATCGGAATTTCCTGTAAACGGCTGGTATGGCGAATGCGGCTTGCAACTTCGAAACCGTCCATGCGCGGCATTTCGATATCGAGCAGCATCACGTCGGGAATCTGCTCCATCTCTTGCAAGAGACTGATCGCATCGACGCCGTCTTTCGCCAGCACCACTTCCATGCCCTGGCGTTCGAGGAAGCGCGAAGTCACCTTGCGCACCGTTACCGAATCGTCGACTACCATGACTAACAATGGCCGCGAGCGTTCGAATGTAATTTCTTCCTGGCCGAGCAACAGATCGCGATGCAGTTGCGACGCATCGGCGCGAATCATCGCGAGCAGATCGAGAATCACCACTACCGAACCGTCGCCGAGCACGGTGGCGCCCGACAAGCCCTGCACCAGACCGAATTGCGGACCGAGCGTTTTCACCACGATTTCGCGCGAACCCATCAAGCCATCGACCTGCACCGCGACCGCGTGATCCGAGCCGCGCACCAGCAACACCGGCAGCGGCATCGTCACGCCTTCGAGGTTCGGTTTATCGCCGGTACGCAATAGCGCGCCCATGTAGCGCATCAGGTACGGTTGACCGGCGTATTCAAACAGCGGCGCCTCGGGTTGATAATACGCCTCGAGTTCGAATGGACTGACGCGCACGATGCCCTCGATCGAATTGAGTGGAATCGCGTAAATATCGCCGGCGACACTGACCATCAACGCGCGATTGACCGATACCGTGAACGGCAGCCGGATGGTGAAGCGCGTGCCCTGGCCCCAAGCTGAATCGATCTCTACAGTGCCACCGAGTTGCTTGATCTCGCTGTAGACCACATCCATGCCGACACCGCGACCGGAGATTTGCGTGACCTGCTTCGCGGTCGAAAAACCGGATTGCAGAATGAACTGCATGATCTCGTGATCGGTGAGATTGGCGCCGGGCGCCATCAAGCCGCGATCGATCGCTTTCGCGCGCACGGCTTCGAGATCGACGCCGCGGCCATCGTCGGCCAGCGTCATGACGATTTCGCTGCCTTCGCGCCCGAGGCTTAATACCACCGTACCCTGCGGCGATTTGCCGGTGGTAACGCGCTCGTTGACCGGTTCGATGCCGTGGTCGATGGCGTTGCGCAGCATATGCTCGAGCGGCGCGACCACGCGTTCGAGTACGGTGCGATCGAGCTCGCCTTCAGCGTTATCGACGAAGAAATCGACCTGTTTATCGAGCTCGCCTGCAACCTGACGCACGATGCGGCGCAACCGCGGCACCATGCGCGCAAATTGCACCATGCGCGAACGCATCAAGCCTTCCTGCAATTCGGTATTGATGCGCGACTGCTGCACCAGCAGCGTTTCCATATCGCGCGCTTTTTCCGACAGCGTATTTTTGATATCGATTAAATCGGAAGCGGATTCAAGCAATGAACGCGACAATTGCTGTAACAGCGAATAACGGTCGAATTCGAGCGGATCGAAACCTTCCAGGCCTACGCTTTCTACTTGTTCCTGCCGAAACAGCATTTGTGCTTCAGTTTCCAGATCGAGACGACGCACCTGTTCGTGCAAACGATCGACTGTGATCTGCATTTCATCGAGCGAAAATACAAACTCGTTGACCTGCTCTTCCGAACGCGAGCGCGCGATACTGGTTTCACCGGCGAGGTTGACCAACTGTTCGATCAATTGCGCCGAAATTTTGATGACTTCCTGCGGGCCGCGGCGCAACTGTTGCGCGACACCGCCGACTTCCGGCAAGTCTTCGGTTTCTCGGGTAGCCGGCACTTGAAACGGCGCGGGCTCCGGCCTTACGAAGGGAATAACATTGGGCTCGGGGCGGCGCGCAGAAGTTTGCGCGGGCACTTGCACTTTCGCTGTAATCGATGCGCTCGTATCGCTGTCTTCGCCCGACGCTGTGTCGGCTTTCGATTCGGTTTCACCGCTTTCGGTCGTTGCTTGCAGCTCCGCAGCCGACGGTTGCGCGGTCTCCGCTGCGTCATTCAGCGCCTGATCGGCGCCATGACCATGGGCTTTGACGGCGCTGACCAAATGCATCAGTTGATCCTGATAAATTTGCACTTCATTCAGGAATGGATCATCGACCGCGCGACCCTGCTGCTGCGCGTTGATCAACAGCGTTTCGAAATTGTGACTCAGATTGCCAAGATTTTTTAAACCGGCGAGACGCGCGCCGCCTTTAAGCGTGTGCAGCAAACGTTGCAAATCATCGAGATAAAAACTGTTGCCGCGATCATCGGTCCAGTTGTGGATCGCTTCGTCGATCGCTTCCAGTAAATCGCCGGCCTCTTCGAGAAATATTTCGAGAATTTCGGCGTCGATTTCTTCGTCGTCGGAAAACTGGAAGTCGCGTGATGGCGTCGCAGCGAAAGGTTGTGCTGCCACCACTTTCGGTTCAGGCGCTGTATCGCTGTCTGCGGTGGAATCTGCGGATTGCGGTGCGATATCTGCAGTATCGGCAGC
Source organism: Spongiibacteraceae bacterium (assembly GCA_036502545.1). GTDB lineage: Bacteria > Pseudomonadota > Gammaproteobacteria > Pseudomonadales > CAMLJR01 > CAMLJR01. The sequence continues at coordinate 12,952 of DASXYH010000300.1, read as the reverse complement.
GTCCACCGCCGTTTCATCGATAATTTCATTTACTGCTTCAGCACCGAAATCGATTAATTCCGCATCATCGGCTTCCAACTCTGACGAGAAAACGAGTTCTGTAATCGGCTGCTCATCTTCCGCATCGGCAAACTCGGCTTCATCGAATACAAATTCGCCGTCGTCGATAATAGCCTGCGGCGCGATCGCGTCGGACTCTAGCTCAAAACTATCATTTTCATTTACATCGATTGTCGTTTTGGCATCGACCGCAAGCACAGCTTCAGCGTTCGCAGATGGCGATTCTGGCGCGGAAATTTCGGCGGCGAAATCGTTGAACGCCGCAAATCCTGAGTCGGTGTACTCTTCAATACCGAGATCCGCCGCGTCGAGTTCGATCGCTTCGGCCGGCGCCGCAAAGAACGCGTTGTTTTCGTCAACCGTCGCAGTGAACGAACTCTCGTGTTGCAATTCGAACGCGATTTTATTATCGGCGTTGAATTCGTCTGGAATTTCGAAATTCGATTCGATCGCGGTAGCTTCGACAACGTCGTCGAGCACAGGAATATCGAATGCCTGCCACGCCGATTCGGCGCCGAATTCGAAATCCTGCAATGCATTCAGCAATTCGGTTTCGGTCTGCGGTTGTTGATTGGCGGCAAGGCGATCGAGCATATCGATCAGCGCATCGGCACCGCGACCAGCTACATCGAAGAAGCGATCATCGACGCGGCGATCGGCTCCCTGCCGCAGCAATGCCTGCAATGCCTGCGCGAGATCGACCACGGGCGACAAATTCAAAATTTCGGCGCTGTCCGCGACCTGACTGATCGTTGCCGCCAAGGTATGTTGACGTTCGTCGTCCAGACGCTGCTGCCGCCATAAATTCAAGTCATCGCTGACCGCCGAAATAAGCTCGATCGAATCGGCGAGGAAATGATTCAACGCGGCCGGCGAAATAGTATCGATAGGCGGCTCGTGATCGTCTTCGAATTGCGCGAGATGCGTGTGATACAGCATCTCCACCCATTCGACGAATTCTTCCGCGCCGGGCAGCGCGCGATGCGGATCGATCGCCAATTGTGCAAGACCGGCGCGGAATAATTGCGCGCCTTGCCGCAATGCCGCCATTACATCGCGATCGGCCTTGATTTGCGCAGTGCGCAATTCTTTGATCAGATGTTCCAGCGGCGTTACTACCTGCGCCATCGGCCCGACGTCGGCCATGTGGGCGCTGCCTTTCAATGTGTGCAATGCGCGCTGCAAATCGTCCGACAGCACTGGTGGACCGGCGAGCTGTTCGGCATGCGCGATAAAATCTTCGACCGCTTGAATATGCGTGTTGGCTTCGTTGGCAAAAATATCGAGCAATGCATCGTTTTCTTCAGCCTCGCCAAGCGGCGCAGAAAAATCGGCTGGCGGCTCAACCGTAGTCTGCGCGCGCGCGCGCTCAGCGGTAACGTCAGCTGAAACTTCGCTGCTATCTGTTGCAACTTCGCAGCTAGCGAGCGGCGGAAGTTCGGGCGATTGCTCTTTGGCCAACGCAAACGAGCGCTCGATAATTGCCTGTGCGGCGGTCATCGGCGCCGGTAGATGCTGCTGGAACGCCTGTACCATGCGCGGCACTAATGCGACGGCGGCGGCGATCGTATCCAATCGCTTGGTATCGATAAAGACTGTACCGTCGATGACACGGTTGAGCATATTTTCGATCGACCACGTCAGTTCGCCGATCTCGATCGCGCCCACCATGCGACCGCTGCCTTTTAATGTGTGAAAAGCGCGGCGAATAACCGTGAGCGTTTCGGCATCGGACGGATGTTCCGCCCACTGCGGTAAATATTCGTGGATCGTATCGAGTACTTCGCCCGCTTCCTCAATAAAAATCTCAACGATTTCCGCATCGGCGATGTCGTCGTCTGTCGACGTAACATTCGCGACTGGAGCGACTGATGTCTCTTCGTTGGCCGCAGACGCATCTGCATCTTCGAGCTGATTTATTTTTTCTTCTAAATTTTCTTGTTGGTAATTTTGCGCGCGATTTTCTTCCGTATCACTCGATTCGATAAAATGAATTGACTCATCTATGTCGTCCGCGGCAAATTCGCTGTTGTCATGGATACGTATTTCATCTTCCTGCGCAGTGCCGGGGCGCAGGAATGGAAGGACTTGCGCGCTGATCAATGGCGGCGGCGCGACAGTGCTGCTCGGCGTGCTGATCAATACGGTAACGCTTTGCTCCGCGACCGCGAGAATACTTTCGCATTCGGCATCGGCGTCTTCACTGAGGCGCTCGAGATAATAATCGACCGATGCGATCGCATCGGCCAGTGTGTCCAATAACTGCCACGCCGGAATTTTTCGCTCTTCCAGCAAATCTTTGCGCACATAGTTTTCGCACGCCGCGAGCACCGCGGCGGCGCGATGCAAACCCGCAACAGCAAAACTACCGCGCACGCCGGCCAGCAATTCGGGCACATCCTCGAGACTTTGATGGCGCCACTGGGTGGCCACAAATTCGATAATGGCCTCTTTCGCTTGCTCCAGACTGTTGCGCGATTCACGCATCACCGCATCGAATGCTTTGTCGAGTTGCTCCTGCGCCTCTTCGCTGTCGTTGAACAACGGGCGCGGTATCTGCGGCCGTTGTCCTAATTCGAGACCTTCGGCCAATTGCCGCAATGTGCGCGCTGAATTATCGATATCGACACTGTTGTTTTGTAGTTGCTGCGCCAGCGTACGCAAACTGATTTGCGCATTGTTCATGCCGAGCAATGCCGTGGTGTCCTGCGCGCGCTTGACCTCGGCGAGCAGCGCGGCGGTGCCGGCGCCGTGCACTAAATCGTCGGCGATGGCGGCGAGCTGTTGCGCGAGTGCGGCTTTAATCGATTGCGCGGCCTCTGCGCCGGCGTCGTCGATAAACTGCGCGGCGTCCGGCAATGCCTGCGTCAGGTTATACGTTTGTTTGATTTCACCGATGTAGCGTGAATTAGCCCCGCTTGCGGCGATGTAATACAGCAGATTTTTCAGCAGCGCTTCCGGCGGATCGAGCGCCAGCGCCGCCGCACCCTGCTCGGCAAATAATTTCAATTGGCTGTCGACTTGGCGCAGCAATGTTTTCACCGCCGCAGTTGGCTGAATTGAGCGATTCAACAAACCCTCGAACAACGCAATGCATACTTTCCACAGCGCTTCGGGCGGCTGACCCGCCGCCAGCTTCGCCAGGCGCGCACAGACTTTCGCCAAATAATTCAGATTTTCACGCGGCTCGTGATTGCGCAAATAATTCAGCAGCGCCATCTGATACATCTGCCGCAATTTTTTCGCGACTTCGGGCAGATCGCCGTCGTTGTTGACCGGCATTTTTTTTGCCGTCGTTGCGCGTGGGATTTCAGGAGTAAAAACCGCCGATTCGGTGATCAGCGCTTCGCCGCGCACCGCACGTAAATCGTTCAACATCGGCAGTAATGCCGCTGGCGCATCGCGGCGCTGTGCCAACAATTGTTGCAAATAACCCGGCAGTTTTGTCAGCGCGGCTTTTAACGCGAGCAGCGCATCTTCGCGCTGAGATTCATTGATTTTGTGCGAAAGCAGCCCCTGTACAACCTCTTCCATTTCTTCCGCCAGCAGTGCCGCGCCGGCGAACTCCACCATTTTCAACGTGCCGTAAACCTGATGGATGTATGTCAGACAAAAACGCAGGCGCGTGACATCGTCGCGATTTTGCAGAAACTCTTCGAGCGCTGCGGCGGACTGCGTCAGCGTTTCGGTGATTTCGCCGGCAACCCACTCCAGCGCGATGTAATCTCTACGCTCGACGGTCATAAACCCCTACCTTGTGTGATCTTTACTGTCTCGTGTGAAGAAGAATGCGCGCGCGGATTTTTCCAGCTGTCTTGTGGCTTTGGCGATTGCGTGTCGATGCGGCGCAGCCAAGCGGTCACGCCTTGATGCGCCGTGCGCACCAACGCCGCATGCTGCCAATGCGCAGCTTCACCGGGGCCGACGACCAATAGGCCGCCCGGCTTTAAACGATCGACCAATGCATCGAGCACTTGTTTCGTGCGCCAGCGGCGAAAGTACACCAGCACGTTCTGGCAGAAAATCACATCCATCGGCATCGAAGGCAAATGCTCGATATCGAGCAGATTGGTTTGCGCAAAACACATGCGCCGCTGCAGCCTGGGCGATGCGCGATAAAACTGCTCGTTTTCCGTCACAAAAAATCGACGCCGCAACGCATCGGGAATCTGCTCGAGTCGTTTCGCCCGAAAGCAGCCGTCGCGCGCCTGCTGTAGCGCGGCACTGCACAGATCCGTCGCCAGCACACCGAGAAAACAGCGCGGCTCAATTCGCTCAATGATATCGCTCGCTACCATTGCCAAGCCGTAGGCCTCTTCGCCGGTGGCGCAGCCGACGCTCCACAGATCGAGTGTCTGCGCATTAGCGACGCGCTTGCGCAAATAATTGCGCACCAGCTCGAACGCGGCGGGTTGACGAAAAAAGCTCGTCTCTTTGACGGCGATATGATCGAGCAGTAATTGCCATTCGGCCAGTCCGTCGGGCCAGCGTGTTACTTGATCAAAGTAGGCATCGTAATTCGCGCCCTGATCGAGCTGGCGCAAACGGCGGGTTAACCCGCCCTGCAAAATCGGTCGATGCTGGGAAAAATCGATGCCGGTGCGAGTTTCGATCAACTGTTGCCAATCGGCAAATTGCTGATCGGTCATCGCCGGCAGAGCTGGCTGCAGCCATGTCTCCATGATTGCGCTCCGAGGCGGCGGTCAGCTTTAACCCGCTGCCCGCTTGCCCTCATCCGGAAGTTTGAAGCCCGCGACCGAACTCTTCAGTTCCTGCGCCATCAATGCCAGATTACCGATCGACCGCGCAGTGGTGGTGGTACCAGTTGAAGTTTGTGAAGTGATTTCCTGAATGACATTCATGGTGTTGGAAATGTGGCCTGCCGATGACGCTTGCTGGCGTGCAGCGTTCGAAATGTTTTGAATCAACTCGGCAAGCTCTTGCGATACACGTTCGATCTGTTCGAGCGCTTCACCGGCGTCCTGCGCCAGACGCGCACCGCGCACCACCTCGGCGGTCGTTTGTTCCATCGAGATAACGGCTTCGTTGGTATCCGATTGAATCGTTTTGACCAGCGCTTCGATCTGTTTCGTTGCGGCCGATGAACGCTCAGCGAGACGTTGAACTTCGTCGGCAACAACGGCGAAGCCGCGGCCCGCGTCGCCGGCCATAGACGCCTGGATCGCGGCGTTCAGAGCAAGAATGTTGGTTTGGTCGGCAATGTCATTAATCAGCGATACGATATCGCCGATTTCCTGCGACGATTCGCCGAGACGCTTGATCCGCTTCGACGTTTCCTGAATCTGCTCGCGGATATTATCCATGCCTTTGATGGTGTTCTGTACGACTTCGGCGCCGGTGTTGGCGATGGCTACCGAGCGCTCCGCTACCGAGGCGGATTCCGATGCGTTCGACGATACCTGATCGATCGTTACCGCCATCTCGTTCACCGCGGCCGATGCGCCGGCGATTTCCTGCGCCTGGTGTTCGGATGCTTCGGCAAGGTTCAACGCGGTGCCTTGCGTTTCCTGCGCCGCTTGCGACACTTTTACCGCCGTGTCGTTGATCGACGACACCAGAATGCGCAGTTGGTCGATCGTGAAGTTAATCGAGTCGGCGATCGCACCGGTGAAATCCTCGGTTACCGTCGCGGTGGTGGTCAAATCACCGTCGGCGAGGTAGGTCAATTCATCGAGCAGACGCAAAATCGCATTTTGGTTACGCTCATTTTGCTCCCCGGTTTCACGCAGGCGCGCTCGAGTATTGGTGAACAATTGCACACCGATCAGCGCTAATGAAGCGAGTACGATGGCGACGAAAATAAGCGTTGTCTTGGTGGTGAGGAAGCGCTCACCTTCAAGGCGGTCGATGTGCTCCGCAAGCTTGCTGGTCGATTCCATGATTTTCGGCGAATCGACGGTGATCGCCGCCGCCGCCTGGCTGGATTTCAACAGTTCCGGTGAGGCCTGGAAAATCTCGTCGACCGAGCCGCTGACGAACTGAAACAGCTTGTTGATTTCATCAAGACTGGAGCGAGCGTTGCGGTCATTGACGCGTGAAATGCGCATCGCCGCGTTGCCGTTCAACATGCCCTGCAATACGGTACCGAACGTGCTGGCGTCGAGGTTGAACTGGTCGGCGGCCTGCGGCGCATCGGTCTGACCTTCGAGCATTTTGTCGACGTTGCGTGCGATCCGCTCCGCCAGCCAGGATTGACGCTGCGCCACCATTACTTGATCCCCCGGTGAACCGCCCTGGGCCAGAATTTCGACGACGTTGTTGTATTCTTGTTGCAGCTCGGGGATGGAGTCGTTCAACGTTTTCGCAACGTCGTGCAGGAACAGTACGCGCTCGCGGTTGTTGACGATGGTGCCGGCAGCGCCGTTGACCTTGCTCCACAAACCGCTCAATTCGTTCAATTCATTGCTGAGCAGATTTTGCGGACTCGGCGCTTTATCGTCGCCTTTGACCAGTTGCTGCAGTACGGTATCGAATGCTTTGCGGCTCTTGTTCAGGCCATCGAATGCCGCCGCTTTACCGGCGGTCGCTTCGCGCGCCGACGTTGCGATCTGCTGCGATAATACACGTAACTCGCTGGTGAGCTCGAGATAGTGCTGATCGTAGCCGGCATAACGCAATACGTACCACGCGTTAAAGGCGGCGCCGAACAAGCCGGCGATCATCACCAACAACAGGACTGTAATGACCGGATTACCGGGCAGGTTTGCTAATGGACTGATTTGTTTAGCCATGGTTCGGACTCCCACCCGAAGCGTTTCTTACCGAGATAATGAAATGAATTTAGATTCCGCCATCATGCCGCCGCGTTGAAAAAGCGCTCATCGCGCGCCAACTTGAACGGACTGAACACGGTCCAATCGCGATTACTCTGCCGATATGCGCCCGCTAAAAAAGGCCGCATCGGCGCCAACTCTTCGGCGATATCGGTGTGAAAGCTATCGACCGGAAAATGCTGCATACCGTGTACTTCGCTGACGATCAAACCGCTAAATAAATCGCCATATTCCAGCGCCAACACGCGTTGCTGCTTGCGATTTCCACTGAGCGTGCCACCGAAAAAAGCTTCGAGATCGAGCAGCGGCAGCAAGCGGCCGCGGACATTGGCGACGCCGCGCACCCACGGTTTCACGCCCGGCAGACGAGTGCTGTTTGGTACCGATAATATTTCCGCTACTTCCGCCATTGGTGCTACCAGCCGTTGACCGGCCAGCGTGAAGCCAACGCCGGTCCAGTGTGGCTTGATATCGGCCTGAGCCGGCAACCCACGCGCATTCTCAACGCTGCTTTGCGCGAGCGCGACGAGGGCGGCGAAAGGCTCTAACGGTTCAGCCATGGACACTTACCAATTCTCCTGCGCGGCACCGGCGCATTAGGCTTTCAATACACTCTCAATGGTTTGCACCAACACTTTGCCATCGACCGGTTTGGTCAAATAACCTTTAGCGCCTTGACGCTGGCCCCACAGGCGATCAGTTTCCTGATCTTTGGTGGTTACGATAATGACTGGAATATGGCTCGTCGCTTTATCTTTGCTGAGCTGGCGTGTCGCCTGAAAACCGTTAAGTCCCGGCATCACCACATCCATTAATACCACATCCGGCAATTCTTTTTTGGCCGCAGCCACACCTTGTTCGCCCGTTTCGGCCGTGAGAATTTCATAGCCGTGTTTGCTTAAAATCGAGCTCATCTTGTAGGTTTCAGTCGGTGAATCATCGACTATCAGTACCCGCGCCATTTGGATTGATCCTCCGTTCGCCTGTTCGGGCGATTAATTTTTCTTTTTCAATGTGTGCTGGCCACATGAGCCTGTATGGCGCCCAACAGCTCGTTTTTGCTGAAAGGTTTCGTCAGGTATTGATCGGAGCCGACAATACGCCCCTTTGCTTTATCGAATAATCCATCCTTGCTGGACAACATAATGACGGGGGTGGATTTGAATTCAGTATTATTTTTTATCAGTGCGCAGGTTTGATATCCGTCCAAACGCGGCATCATGATATCGACAAAAATAATATCGGGACGGGTATCGGCGATTTTTGCCAATGCGTCGAAACCATCGGTCGCGGTAATGACGTCACAGCCCACTTTCTTCAGCAGCGTCTCAGCGGTGCGACGAATCGTTTTACTATCGTCGATTACCATTACTTTCAAATCTTGAAAATTCGGTTCCATGTTGGGACTGACCTCTCTGCCTGCCCGTACTCTTTGCCAAATAGGATCAGGGCAAATGCGGCTGGTCGGCGTTACCGCCATTTTTGATATAAAAGTCTACGGCTCGTTTGTTAAAGTGCTCGCCATTCACGCCCCACCGCAGCAAATATAGACGAAGACGGCAGTCTTGCCCGATTTATGCGGCGTTTACGAAAAAGCGCGCGGGGATGACGTTGGTTAAATAGTATAGAAGCCGACGGAAATAAAGCACGTTTCGTCCTATTTCTGACGCAGGTGGCAAAATGACGATTTCTCTCGGGGTGGTGATGGACCCTATTGCAACCATCAACTACAAAAAAGATACCACCCTCGCGCTGTTGTGGGCGGCACAGGATCGCGGCTGGCAATTGGTTTACATGGAGCAAAGCGATCTAATTCTGCAGGATGGCGAACCGCGCGCGCGCATGCGTTCGTTGCGCGTGCATCGCGATCCGCAGCATTGGTATGACCTCGGCGAGGCGCGTGTCAGTCTGCTCGCCGATCTCGATGTAGTGTTGATGCGCAAGGATCCGCCGTTCGACAACGAGTACATTTACAGCACGTATATTCTCGAAGCCGCGGAAAAATTGGGCGTGTTGGTTGTCAACCAGCCACAAAGTCTGCGCGACTGTAACGAAAAAATGTTTGCAACGCAGTTTCCGCAATGCTGTCCGCCATTATTGGTCAGCCGCGAGAAAAGTTTGTTGAAGGAATTTCATCGTGTGCACGGCGATGTCGTCTTTAAGCCGCTTGACGGTATGGGCGGCAGCTCGATATTTCGCGTGCGCGCCGACGATCCCAATCTCAACGTAATTTTGGAGGTGCTGACCAATCATGGCCGCAATACCATCATGGCCCAGAAATATATTCCGGCGATCGTCGACGGCGATAAACGTATTTTGATGATCAATGGCGAACCGGTTCCCTATTGTCTGGCGCGTGTGCCGATGGCCGGCGAAAGCCGCGGCAATCTCGCCGCTGGCGGCACCGGTCGGCCGCAACCGCTGAGCGAACGCGATCGCTGGATCGCTGCACAAGTCGGACCCGCTTTGCGCGCGCGCGGTCTACTATTCGTTGGACTCGACGTGATCGGCGATTACCTGACTGAAATCAATGTCACCAGTCCAACCTGCGCACGTGAAATCGACGCGCACTTTTATCAAATGGGCACAGGGGAAACTGACATCGGCGGTCAATTGATGAATTGCATCGCTGCGAAATTGCACCGACGGGTTTGAAGCATGGCCTATACCGCGCAACCGTTCGAACAACGCCACGATCTACTCGGTTTCACGCTATTGCTGGCGCTGGCACTGCACGCGGTATTTATTCTCGGTGTCACCTTCAATCGCGAAGAGCGCAATCGCGCGGCCGCTAAACTCGAGATCACGCTGGCGCAATACAAAAGCGACAAAGCACCCAAGCGCGCGGATTTTTTAGCGCAGCACAATCAGGAAGGCAGCGGCACGCTCAGCGAAAAAGCGTTGCTGACCACGCGTAAAACAGCGGATTTTCAAGATAACGTGATTCGCGATATCAGTCCTGTGCAGCAGGCTGCCGCGCTGAAACAAAAAAGCGCGCAACAGGCATTGCTTGCGACGCGCAATCGCGCGGAGCAAAAAACGGCGCTGCAAAACGATAAAGATACGCCGCTGCAGCAGGAACAAAGCGATATCACGATTCAGCAGCGCAGCCTCGAAATCGCCAGCCTGGAAGCCAAACTCGATATTCAGCGTCAGGCTTATGCGGCGCGACCGCGTGTTCGCCGGCTCACGTCGGTTGCCGCACGGCGCTCCGAAGACGCCTTGTATCTAAATAATTGGCGCGAACGTATCGAAGCGGTCGGCAATCGCAATTATCCCGAGCGTGCGCGCGAACAACAGATTTTTGGTGAATTGCGCTTGATGGTTGCGCTGCTGCCGAATGGCGAAGTGCATGAAGTAAGAATATTAAAATCGTCCGGACACAAATTGCTCGACGAAGCGGCTATCCGCATCGTGCAACTGGCATCGCCTTACGACGCATTTCCTCCCGAGATGCGCAGACAAGTCGATGTGTTAGAGATCATTCGCACCTGGCGTTTCCATAAAGATCGCCTCACGTCTTCCCAATAGCTATGCGAGGCAACAAATCACACTTGAGTTCGGGCCTCAGCGCTCCAATAATGAAGACATGACAACTCCGTTCGAAAGCCTCAAGGATCACTTCCTAATCGCGATGCCATCGCTGACGCAGGGCGTTTTCGCGCATAGTCTGACCTACCTTTGCGAACATAATGAACATGGCGCCATGGGTATCATCATCAATCGGCCGATGGGCGTCGCGCTCGGCGAAATTCTCGAACACCTCAACATCGAAGATGTGCGCAACCACGGCAAAGATCCGGTAATGGCCGGTGGCCCGGTGCAAACCGACCGCGGTTTTGTATTACACCGCACCGTCGAACGGCAATGGGAATCGACGTTGTCGATCAGCGCGGAAATCAGCCTCACGACTTCGCGCGATATTCTCGATGCGCTTGCGCATAACGAAGGTCCGGATTCAGCATTGGTCGCGTTGGGCTATGCCGGTTGGGGTGCCGGCCAACTCGAAAGCGAATTGGTTGCGAATTCATGGCTGACGATACCGGCCGATAGCGCGATCCTGTTCAACACCCCCATCGAAAAACGCCTCGATGCCGCCGCTGCAAAACTCGGTATCGACCTGGCCCTGCTCGCCCCCGGCGCAGGTCACGCCTGATCGATGTCGATCTGCGTTCTCGCCTTTGATTTCGGTACACAGCGCATCGGTGTCGCTATCGGACAAAGCATCACCAATACCGCATCACCACTTTCGGCAATAAATGCAAAAGATGGTATTCCACGCTGGGAAGAAATCGCCGCATTGATCATCGAATGGAAACCACAACAACTGCTGGTGGGCCTGCCGCTCAATATGGACGGCAGCGAATCGGAAATTTCCGCGCGCGCAAAAAAATTCGCGAACCGTTTGCACGGCCGCTTTGGTTTGCCCGTGCAATTATGGGATGAGCGTTTGAGCAGCTTCGAAGCGCGCGGCGAAATGCTCGCGCGCGGCCCCAAATATTATAAAGACAGTAATTTCAAAGATGGAAAAGTAGATAGTTTGAGCGCTCGTTTAATTTTGGAAAGCTGGTTCGCGCGCGCGCCATAATTTTAACGCCGCATCATGCGTCCTTGATCCTGCTCATCGTCACCTTGCACGGTTAATCCTGAAATGCCATTGATCAGCGCGTTCGGATCGGAATCGGCGCCGAGTTTGATCATCAGGCGCAAATCGTTGGCCGAATCCGCGTGCGCGATCGCATCTTCGTAAGTGATTTCGCCCTGGCTGTACATTTCGTACAAGTGCTGATCGAACGTCTGCATACCCTGCTCGTTCGATTTCGACATCAAATCCTTGAGCATATGCACTTCGCCTTTGCGAATTAAATCGGCCGCGAGCGGCGTATTAATCAGCACCTCAACGCAGGCGCGACGGCCTTTGCCATCGGGCGTCGGAATCAATTGCTGCGCCACCATCGCGCGCAAATTCAGCGACAAATCCATCCACATTTGCGAGTGCCGCTCCGACGGAAAGAAGTGCATGATACGATCGAGCGCCTGATTGGCGTTGTTCGCATGCAGTGTGCATAAACACAAATGGCCGGTTTCCGCGAACGTGATCGCATGTTCCATTGTCTGCTTAGTGCGCACTTCACCGATCATGATCACATCGGGCGCTTGGCGCAGCATATTTTTTAGCGCAACTTCGAACGATTCGGTATCGATGCCGACTTCGCGCTGGGTGACGATGCAGCCTTCATGTTGATGGATGTATTCGATCGGATCCTCGACCGAAATGATATGGCCTTTCGAGTTGCGATTGCGATGCCCTATCATCGAGGCGAGCGATGTCGATTTACCCGCACCGGTCGCGCCGACAAAAATCACGAGCCCGCGTTTCGTCATCGACAAATCTTTGATGATGTCCGGCAAGCCGAGTTCTTCGATTTGCGGAATGCGTGTTTCGATACGGCGCAATACCATGCCCGCCAGATTGCGCTGGTAAAACGCACTGACGCGAAAACGGCCGATACCGCGCGCGCTGATCGCAAAATTCAATTCTTTGTTCTGCACGAATTCGCGTCGCTGCGTTTCGTTCATCACACCTAAAACCGTTTCGCGCGTTTTCTCGGGCGACAGCGGCGTGGTGGTGACCGGCACGACGCGGCCGTTGATTTTCACCGATGGCGGCACGCCGGCCGTGATGAATAGATCCGACGCGCCTTTTTCCACCATCAAATTCAAAAGCTTTTCGATGTCCACCGCGGTACTCCCTTAAAATTTTTTGCCTTAAATATTTTGTGTGCGCACGCAATCGTGCTTCTTAGAATTTATCGGGGAAGCGCGCCTTCGTGCGCGCTTCGTCCCGCGTCACCAGCCGTTTTTGCACCATATCGGCGAGGCATTGATCCATCGTCTGCATGCCGACGCTGCCGCCGGTCTGGATGGATGAATACATCTGCGCCACTTTATCTTCACGGATCAGGTTGCGGATCGCCGAGGTGCCGATCATGATTTCATGCGCGGCGACGCGGCCACCACCGACTTTTTTCATCAGCGTTTGCGACACGACGGCCATCAGCGATTCCGACAGCATCGAGCGCACCATGTCTTTTTCG
>DASXYH010000299.1:0-21677 GCA_036502545.1 Spongiibacteraceae bacterium | reverse complement strand
GCCTGCATCAATCCGTACTCGATACCGTTATGAACCATCTTGGTGAAGTGGCCGGAGCCGACTGGACCGACGCGGCCCCAACCTTGATCTGGTGCTGGTGCCAGCGTTGCAAAAATCGGCCGCATCTGTTCGACCGCCGCGGCATCGCCGCCGATCATCATGCTGTAACCTTCGGATATACCCCAGACACCGCCGCTGGTGCCACAATCGATGTAATCGATTTTTTTCTCGGCGAATGTTTGCGCGCGCCGCAGCGTATCTTTGTAATGAGAATTGCCGCCGTCGATGACGGTATCGTGCTCGCTTAATAGCGGCAACAAAGTCGTGAGAGTTGCGTCGGTGATTTCGCCGGCCGGTACCATCAGCCATAGCGCGCGCGGAGCCGTTAGTTTGGCTACGAGGGCGGCCAACGAATCGGCGGATTCGGCGCCTTTATCTTGCAAAGATTGGCGTGCCTCGGGTTTCGGATCGAAACCCACTACTTGATGCGAGCCGTGCAACAGTCGTTGCGCCATATTGGCGCCCATGCGCCCTAAACCGATCATGCCGAGTTTCATACAATGCTCCTTAATAATTTGGCAGCACCCGGTTTCTAAAATAATTAAATAGGCGCGTATCTAAAATTGAGTCAATTATGCGCGCTTTAATGCGTATTTGATCTGCTCGATAGCGTACATGTCGTTTATTAGGCTCGTGTAAATTAAAGCTTTCCGTCACGAAGACTATTGGTTCATTGTTTAGTTATTAAGTTCAGCGGGGCGGTAATTTCGTTTCGCCGTGATATCAATCGCAATGGCACGTTATTGACTATTTCGACTATTGCGGTCAATCTAGTAAATATGATTTTGTTTTTTACTGGGTAAACGTGCCGCAACCTTTGACCGCTGCTTCGCAGCGAAGAGACGACATTTTGAGTGCGGCCATTCCGGTTTTTGGCCGCTTTGGCTTCAAGAAAACATCGGTCGATGATTTGGCCGAGGCGGCACAGATATCGAAGCAGGGGCTCTATCTCTATTTTTCCAGCAAGGAAGAGATACTGCTGGCTGCGATGCAAAAATACATGGATGACGGACTGAATTTGGTTCAGCAAGAGTTGACCCGACCCGACGCCTCGCTTTTCAAGCGTTTGATGGGCGCCATGGATGCCTGGTTCGGACGTCATCTCGCGACGTTTACCCCAAAATCATTCGATGTGATTCAAGCGGGCAGATGCGTATCGGGAAGTGAGATCGACGAATATAAATCTGCGTTTCAAACCAAACTCGCGAAAGCGTTGGCCGATTCATCCGAATTCAAAAAAAGCAAAAATGTCTGCACGCCAAAGGAAGTTTCACAGGTGCTTTTTCAGTGCGGACTGACCTGGAAAGAAGGACAGTTGTCGAGGGTCGATTTCATGAAGAAGATGAGTATCTGCATACGAGCCTGTTGTCAGATCGAGGCTTAGTATTAACCGGCAATGAACTGTCGGGGTTAATGGATTCACGACTGAACCTTAATGAAGGAAACGATAATGAGCACAGTTCTGGTAACCGGCGGTTCGGGCTTCATCGGCAGCTATTGCATTCTCCAACTGCTGGCGGCGGGCCATCAGGTACGCACCACCGTGCGTAGCCTGCAGCGCGAGGGCGATGTCCGCGCCACGCTGAGGCAGGGCGGCGTGGAGCCGGGTGATCGGCTATCCTTCTTCGCCGCCGATCTCGAAAACGACGCGGGCTGGGCGGAAGCCACCGCCGGCTGCGAGTACGTGCTGCACGTGGCATCACCATTTCCGGCCGGTGCTCCCAAGCACGAGGACGAGCTGATTGTTCCCGCGCGCGAAGGCGCATTGCGCGTGCTGCGCGCGGCGCGCGATGCCGGCGTCAAGCGTGTCGTGTTGACGTCCTCGTTCGCAGCGATCGGCCACGGCCATCCGCCGCGCAAAACCCCGTTCGACGAAACCGACTGGACCGACCTCACGGCTCCCAACGCACGCGCTTATGTCAAATCAAAAACTATCGCCGAACGCGCGGCGTGGGATTTCATCGCGAAGGAAGGCGCAGGCATGGAACTCTCGGTGGTCAATCCGGTGGGTGTGTTGGGTCCCGTGCTGGGAAAGGACTATTCCACCTCGATCATGCTGGTGGAGCGCCTGATGTCCGGGGCGGTGCCGGGCTGCCCGCGGTTGTATAACGCAATCGTCGATGTGCGCGACGTCGCCGATCTGCATGTCCGCGCCATGACGCATCCGGCCGCGCGCGGCGAACGTTTCATCGCCGTCGCCGGCAAATCGATGTCGATGCTTGATATCGCCAAGGTGCTGAAGGCACGCATGGGCGACGCGGCAAAAAAAGTACCGACGCGGCAGTTGCCGGACTGGCTGGTGCGCCTGGCCGCGTTGCGTGATCAAGCAATCAAACAGATGGTCGTGCCCGAGCTCAGTAAAATTAAGGATGGCAGCAACGAAAAAGCCAGGCGTGTGCTCGGCTGGGTGCCGCGCTCAAACGAGGAAGCTATCGTCGCTACCGCCGAAAGTCTGCTGCAACTGGGACTGCTGCAAGGCAAGTAAGAACCAAATTTACGCGTCAGGAACAAACGCCGGCGATTAACGCTTTGGCCTGCGTTTGCGTGTCTGATTACACCACCCTCATACGCTGAACCGTCGAACTCCTTTCCAATTCGCTGCATGCCTTCAAACACGGGCATTCGTAAGTCTCTGAGTTGCGTGATTTTTGATATCCGGGCGCATTTCTTGCCACAAAATCTGCGAGACAGATAACAATAAGAGGTGTCGTATGGTTATCACACGCTCGAATCAATTTTTCTCGAAACAATTCTCCTGGCGTTACGAGCTGTTATTTTTTGTCGTTGGCTGCCTGATTACGTTCGGCTTCGTCGTCTGGTTAAAATACGGGATAATCAAAAACTCGGTAATATCGTTCTCGATTCGAGACAAGATCAAGCAATTATTAATCTAACCTGACAGCAAAGTTCAGCAGCAGAATAGTTGCCGAACATCTCAACTGACCGGCGTCAGCTCGCCTAAAAATTTATATCGTCCAGATAAGAAGTCTTTTTCGACCTTGAAAAGAAACTTTCCGTTGCTGTGCGGTCCTAGTGATTGCCACTTTGATCCACGCTCAATAATATCAATGCGAATCGCTGCGAAATTAATTCGTGCGCTCCTTTAATTGGTGTGACTTTTTAATTTAATTGCTGCAATTCCCTATCGTGCAACTCTACTGAAAGGCGCAGCAATGAAATATTTTCTCCTATTGCTTTTGGCAGCCAATGTCGGTGCATTCGCCGCAACTCCGTCTTATAAATTGGCCGATACGATCAAGATTGGTGGCGAACCTCGCTGGGATTTTATTTATGCCGACAGCAGTCAGCACCGACTCTACGTTTCGCATGGCGCGCAGACAGAGGTTATAGATACGCAAACGGATAAATTGCTTGGGACCATTGCGGATACGATGGGCGTACACGGCATCGCTGTTGCGAACGATCTCGGTCTGGGTTTTACGAGTAATGGCAAGAGCAACTCGGTCACGGTGTTCGATTTGTCGTCGCTGCAACAGCGTGCGACTATTCAAGTTGGCACCAACCCGGATGCAATTATTTACGACCCGATCACTCGGCGCGTTATCACTTTCAATGGTCGTTCCAAAGATGCGAGTGTAATTGATGCCAATCGCTCTGAAGTTATCGGCACAGTGGCAATCGGCGGAAAACCGGAAGTTGCTGTGATTGGAAAGAACGGCAAGATTTATTTCAATATCGAGGATACGAATGAAGTGGCTTCGCTCGATCCCAAAGCGATGACGCTGGTGGAACGACACAGTATTAAACCGTGTGAGAGTCCGTCGGGATTGGCGATAGACGATCGGCAGCGTCTGTATTCCGTCTGTGAGAATAAATTATTGGTCGTCACCACGCCGGAAGGGAAGCTGATGGGGCAAGCCCCCATTGGTGCGGGTCCTGACGGGGCGGTTTGGTTGGACGGCTATGCGTTCAGTGCCAATGGTGGAGACGGTACGATCAGCGTGGTAGGCGAAACACCAACGGGAAAATTCGAGACAGTGGCAACGATTGCTACCGCGCCGGGTGCGCGCACCATTACGGCTGATAGGGCAACGCACAAACTTTTTCTACCAACGGCCGACCTTCAACCGATGGGCGCCGATGGCAAGCGTCAGGGCGTAGCTGATACGTTTAGAGTTTTGGTGTTGGATAAACAGTGAAGCGCATGCTCGCTCTTCAATTTTTATCAACAAGCAAAGTTTTTTGTTTACATTGCCTACACGCTGATTCGCTCGACCTCGTTCACTATTGCTGCTCGGCAGTTCCGCCTAAAGTTTTTGGACTTCTTGCGCCAAAATTTGAATAGTTTCCTGCAGAAATTCTTTTTCTAATTTTTCGCGGTATTTCCGCCACCAGGTTCGATCCAAGGCTTCCGCTAAAACCTCGACGATAATAATTTTATCGTAATGGAAAGTTTTGGAATCGGCCTCCCATAGTCCGTCAGCTGGAACTCTTGTAAAGGCGGTTAAACCTCCGAAGTGAGCGGCCAGATCCGTTTGCATGGGAGCAAATTTGGAAGGTGCAAACGCAACGCCTGAGTTATCTTCTAAAGGAAGGTATATTTGGATTAGGTAAATAGTTTCCTCCGGGCTGACCCGGCGCGTTTTTCATTAGCGCATGGCGGTAAAGATCGCCACCCGTTTCCAGTTCCAATTAAGGTTTATGATGAAACACTTCGGGTTATGAAATCGGCAATCGAGAAGGCCAAGCTTGGCCGGAACGAAGAGCTCGAAGCGATCAGGCGGCTCGATGAGCAAGCGCGCAACCTGGAACGGCAAATCATCAAAGGACCTACCGTGAAGGAAATTATTGACCACGAAATGGAAGTTTCACCGCAGTACGGCGGTAGAAGTGTGTTTGGAATCGAAAAATAATTGCTTGAGCGGATTTAAAATGGAAGCAAAGTCGTTAAGCGCTGCTCCACTCTAGCTAGTTAAGTTAGAGACCCAACGGTATATGGCATCGCTTTTTGCTATTGGTGTTCATACGGTCGAAATGATTGCGGTGCGGCATTGATTAAAAAATTGGCGTGCCCAAACTTTATCTTTACTTTTGCATCTCGGAAAGTTCGATGTTTTGGATGGGTAGGAAAATATGGAACATCCCGACTCGAAAGACGCCTTCGACGAGAAGGCTGCAGGCTCCAGTGCGGATAATTCAGAAAGTGCGAGCGAAACTACGACCACGCGGCCTACCGCTATCGAACGGCAAATAGCCGCTGTGTCCGGGCTCGGCCACGGCAAGCAAACTCATCGAGAGGCGCCAGGCCATACAACCGATCGGTACATACTCGATTACAACACCCGTCGCCGCAAACCTCGCCGCTTTGGTTTAATGAGTTTTTTCGTGTTGTTATTGCTTGTCGCGGCCGGACTGGCATTGGTATTCACCGATCTCGGTCCCCTGCAGAAAGCTGTCGGCACGATCCCGCAGGTGGCTGGGCAAGTTGTACGTGACGGCGATTCGTTGCCAGCTACTCATGCGTCGCCTACTAGTCCATCGTCAACTACTAATCCGTCACCAGCGAGTGCTTCTCAGACGATTGCGCCGAAAAAAGTCGCCGAGGTTGCTACGCCAAATGCCATATCCATCCCTATTGCCGATGTGTCTCTTCGCAACCCCGAATTGTTAGAGCAACTCGTGCAGGTTTACAGATCGCAACTCGCCACTGATCCGAACAATTCGGCGGCGCGGACCGCGCTCAACCAACTGCAGGAGCGCAGCCTGTCCGAACTTCAAACCATTGTGCTGGAAGGAGACGATGCAACCGCCGTTAAATCGCTGGAAATCGTTTCTCGATTATTTCCGGAGGTGGCGGACAGCGCGCGCTATAAATATCTGGCTGCGCGAACGGATCGCGTTCATCGCCCGGTAAAAGATGAGCCTGCAGCTAAACCAGAAAACTCGACGCCAGCAACGACAGCAACTTCACCAGCGGCTGCTCCATCGACAACCGCTTCATCGACAACTACTCCACCGACAACTATTTCGTCAAAAAAACGTGTTTCAACTCCAACTGACTCCTCGGCAGCCGTCGCTAAAAACAACACCGAAAATGCTTCTTCATCGAAACCGGAAATTCGTTCGGTTTCGATAACGCCGGGCACGATGATGGACAATCGTTTTGTGCCGAGCGATGGCGGCAATGTTTTTATGGTGGAGATCAGCTATCGCAATTTTGATAAAGCTTTTGTAGAGAAAGATGAAGCGACGCTAGTTACGTTGCTGGGCGTTCCGGGAGATTCCATGGTATTGGCCGAGGTGCCGGTTACCATATCCGCGGACAGAGGTACAAAAAGTTTCGCCATGGAAACAACCAATGTGCAGGGCTATACCGGCGGGAAATTCCAGCTGAATTTTCTTGTGAACGACACATTTTTAACGTCGCGCACGCTGCGGTTGTCTAGACCGGGGCAGTAACACTATCCATTTCCCTTTGCGCGAACCCCAGAATCACTTCATCCTAGGCACTTGTGAGCCACTCTTAAAGCCATATAGACTGCGGCGTCGCACAATAACGAAAAACGAAAAGGACTTTATGATACCGAGCGCATCCTTTCCTACTAGAGTCTGATCATCTGGCAAAAGCAGAGCAGTCTGTTTACTAATTAGTTATGCGCTTAATTGAACAGGAGCTAAATTTTGGATCTATCCCCAAAATTCAGAGGCGAAAATTTTCAATGCCCTCATTGTCAGGTTGCGTCACAGCAGCAATGGTTTGATGTCAATAATGCATATGACGCTGCAAATTGCATTCTAAGTGATGTTTTTTATAGCTTTAGGAAAGATATTAGAGATTATCAGCAAAGTGCCATTGAAGCTTTCCTTGCGGAGGCAACAAAAGCAAATAAACGGCATATGTCGGGGTTTATCCCCGATCATTTTTCTGTGGCCACTTGTTTATCTTGTGAAGATATATCTATCTGGGTAGAGAAAGAAATCGTCTATCCGAAGAAAACGCCTGTTGCTCTACCCAATGTGGACATGGAGCAAGCGATCCAGGATTTGTATATAGAAGCCTCCGCTATCGTAGTCGATTCACCCAAGGGGGCTACTGCATTGCTGAGATTAGCATTGCAGTTGCTGCTCAAGCAGCTCGGAAAATGTGGTAAAAACATTAACAATGATATTAAAGAGCTTGTTGCAGAGGGGCTGAGTCCAAAGATTCAGCAGGCCTTAGATTTGCTTCGTGTAGTCGGCAATAATGCGGTGCATCCTGGCCAAATTGACCTCGAAGATGGTCGCGATATTGCTTTAAAACTGTTTCATGTTCTTAATTTTATCGCAGATGAGATGATTTCAAAGCCGAAAGAACTTGATTTGCTTTATTCTGACGTTGTACCAGAGGAAACAAAAAAGCATATCAACGAAAGAGATGGAAAATAATGTCGCGCGAAGGTCGTGCATAACAAAGCATTGCAGCAGAAAAACCGCTGAATGTGGTGTTATGTGTTTATCTCTGAGAAATCATTTATATGAATTGGATGGAATTTATAGAAAAGATAGTCGGGCATATAGCATGGCCTTTAGCGGCTATCTTTATCGTCGCTCAGTTCAAGAATGAAATACAGGGGTTCGTTCGAAGAATTCGTACTGCCAAATATAAAGATGTGGAATTAAGTCTCGGACAGGAAATTCAATTTGTAAAGCAGGAAGCGGAGGCCGCTGGAATTACAATTTATTATCCGGAGGCTGCATTTTCTCAAGATGCAGTTCGCAGCGTAGAATCAGAACCTGAATGGGCCTTTATTAAATCTTGGCAAGAAATTGAAACTCTTTTAACCAGTCTTTATCGTCAGGCCACAGGCAATTTAACAAAGCGCGAGCCTATTCCTCAAATTATCAAATTGTTAGCTCGTGAAGGTGTTATTCAACAAGATTTGGCGGAATTGGTCTCCAAGATACGAGATGTGAGAAATAAAATCATACATTTATCTGACTCCGAGCTTACCAAGGGAGAAGCATTGGAATGGCTAGGCATATCAAAAAGTGTAAAAGACCGGCTTCAACAGAGGCTTAAATAAGTCTCAGAAAGCTTGCACGCATAACAACTATTAACAACGGGGCTGTCCCTCGCTATGCGCGCAAGCTTTAGAAGGCATCACGCAAAAGTATATTTAGATGCATTAAATCGATAAATTATTAATCGCCAAACAACCGCGTCAGCCCAACAAATTGCGAAAGAACTATTTGAAATTCTTCTGCGTACACTTCAATCCGCACTCGACAGCGATCGCGCCACGTGTTCAAACGAACAGTGCTCGGCGGCCATATCTAATTTAAATTATTTGAGGAATCTCTGATTAAACGGCTCTTCTTCCCTCTCCCCGCGGGAGAAGGAACTTAATCAGAAAATGTGCCGTTCTTAGCGTACGCCGTCGCATAGATCGCTGCATCTCTTCTCTATACCGTCGCGTTGATCAGGATGCCAAATAATTCGCGACGAAAAAATGAAAAATTCAAAGCTATGCATCGCTGTATTTCTGAACTCAATGATTTCTGGCGTTGGCGCCGAAGAGTTCGCGATAGATGGCTTCCCGCAGTTTGCTTTGCTAGCCAATAAATCGCGAGCGCAGGCGTTCGAGCAGTCGCCGTCGCTGCGATTGCCTGACTCCGCTTTTGCGCAGGACAGCGACGCGCGCAAAAGTTACGTTATTCCCGCTGCTGAAATCGTCGGCTTCGACTTTTTGGTAAATCGCGTCAACGAACACGTCAATGGCCATGACTATGAAGTCACTAGCGACACCATCAAACACAACCTTCGCACCCGTTGGGTCACCGACAACGATCCGTTTTCGACGAATCAATTCTTTCATCCGTATCAAGGTTCGATGTATCACGGCTTTGCGCGCTCTGCAGGGCTCGGTTATTGGGAGTCGTCCGCGTATACATTTGCGGGAAGCGCATTGTGGGAAATCGCGGGGGAAAACACACCGCCGTCAAAGAACGATCAAATTGCCAGCGGCATAGCGGGTAGTTTTCTCGGTGAACCATTATTTCGCATGGCGAATTTATTGCTGGAAAATGGCGACGACTTACCGAAGTTCTGGCGCGAGCTGGCCGCCGCGACAATTTCTCCTGCGACGGGATTTAATCGTCTTGCGTTTGGCGATCGTTTCGACAGTATATTTCCAAGCTATGATCCGGCTTACTACAGCCGCTTTCAAATCGGCGCAAACACCGCCGCGAAAAATAGTCCCGGCGCGTCGACGCAGCATGATCAAAATAAAATCTTTGCCGATTATGCGATGGATTACGGTTTGCCGGGCAAGCCCGGATATCGCTACGAGCGGCCGTTCGATTATTTTTATTTCAATGTAACCAGCAGCAGTGCCGACGCCATCGAAAACCTCGTGAGTCGAGGCTTGTTGTACGGAACCGATTACCAAGCAGGGAATAACTATCGCGGCGTATGGGGCATTTACGGTAGCTATGATTATTTGTCGCCACAACTTTTTTCGGTATCCAGCACGGCGCTATCGCTGGGCACGACGGCGCAGTGGTGGTTATCGCAATCGATCGCGCTGCAGGGCAGCGTCCTCGGCGGTACCGGCTACACAGCAGTCAGTACACTGCATGGCACCGGCGAAAAAGATTATCACTACGGTATATCGCCGCAGGCGCAACTTATATTGCGTTTGATTTTCGACAATAAAGCCGCTTTCGATTTGAGTGCGCGCGAATACTACGTTAACGGTAACATCGAAAATCGCGGCGGCCACGACAATATTGCGCGCGCCGATGCGTCTTTCACCGTGCGCGTTTGTGATCAACACGCGATCGGAATTAAGTACGTGTGGACGCAACGCGATGCGACCTATTCCGATCTGAGTGCCAGCAATCAAAAGCGCGGAGAAGTTGCTCTTTACTATGCCTTCATTGGCGGCGGGCAATTTGGCACCGTGGATTGGCGTAAGTGAAACATGTTCGCTGTCTATAACCTCAATCCGCACTCGACAACGGCCGCGCCACCTGTTCGAGCGAACGGCGTTCAGCGGCGATGCCTAATTTAAAAGTCACGGCGGCAGCAACCAGCATTAACGTTGCGCCGAATGCATAACCCCAGGCGATGGCGGCGCGTTCGCCACTGCCGATCAAAATGCCGAATAACCACGGTCCGGCTACGCCACCTAATCCAGTTCCCAGCGCATAAAAAATGGCGATCGTGAATGCGCGTATTTCCAACGGAAAACTTTCGCCCACAGTTAAATATGCAGCGCTCGCCGCGGCGGACGCAAAGAAAAATACCACCGACCATGCGAGTGTTTGCGTGGTTGCATTCAATGCGCCGTTCACAAATAACAACGCGGTGACGGCTAACAATAATCCCGATACCGCGTAAGTAATGACGATCATCGGCTTGCGGCCGACCACATCGAACAAGCGCCCGAGCAATAACGGCCCGAGAAAATTGCCGGCGGCAAACGGCAGAATGTAAAGCCCGATGCGATCTTCGGCGATATTGAAAAAGCGCCCCAACACTAATGCATACGTGAAAAAAATCGCGTTATAGAAAAACGCCTGCGCCGCCATCAGCACCAGACAATACAGCGAGCGGCGCGGATAAGTACGAAATAATGTGCGAGCGACATCGAGCAATTTAATGTTGCGTTGCAGCAATCGTATCCGCGGCAAATTCGATTCGCAGGGCGGGGCCTTCACGCGGCATTCGATTTCGTGCATAACGGCGTGCGCTTCGTCGATGCGCCCGTGCGTCATCAGCCAACGCGGGCTTTCGGGCAGGAAACGGCGCAAATATAAAATGATGAGACCCAGCGCGGCACCGATGCCGAACGCGGCGCGCCAACCCATATCGGGCGGCAACAAACCGGGCCGCAACAATATCACCGCGCCGCACGCACCCAGTGCCGCGCCAATCCAAAAACTGCCGTTCACCAATAAATCGGTATGGCCGCGAAAACGCGCGGGAATTAATTCTTGAATTGCCGAATTGATGGCGGCGTATTCGCCGCCGATGCCCGCACCCGTCAACAGACGAAACAATGCGAACCAATAAAAATTGGTGGAAAACGCCGTCAGCGCTGTCGCCAGCAGATAGAGACCCAGGGTGATGTTGAATAAGCGGCGACGCCCGAGCCGATCGGTCAGCCAACCGAAAAAAATTGCACCGCTGACCGCACCGATCAAATACAGACTTGCGGAAAAGCCGATTTGCGCATCGGTGAGATGCAACTGCGAACTCGATTTGAGCGCACCGGCCACGGATCCTGCGAGCGTAACTTCAAGACCATCGAGAATCCACGTTATGCCCAGCGCCGCGATCACGAGCGTATGAAAACGTCCCCACGGCAATCGATCGAGCCGCGACGGAATATCAGTTTCAATGTAAACGTGATTGTCCGTCATGGCTTTGCTATCCATTACTCTTCAGACAAGTGTCATTCGCCAGGCGAGCGCGTCAGCCCAACCAATCGCGAAAGAATTATTTGAAATTCTTCTTGGCCGATATCGACCAATTCCACTACGCGCCCGTATAACATAATCGTCGGCACATTGCGGCCGCCCAGCTCTTGCTGTGCTTGTTGCAGGCAGTACAGGATGACTCGTTCTTTTTTAGTCAGCCCGTCTCGCACATCGGGAATACCGTCGAAATTTGCGGAGTCGGTCATCCTCTCCATTCCATTAGCCGATTTAATTAAGAACTAATACTTTTTTGTTGATGACAGTGCTGCTTAATAAATTACGTTCGAATTTTGTAACCTGTCTTGAAAATCCAGTAAATCATTCCCACGCATAGCAACATAAACAATGCGATCATGCCGAGGCTGACCGCTACGTCGACGTCTGCAATATCGTAGAAACTCCAGCGAAAACCGCTGATCAAATACACCACTGGGTTGATTAGTGCGATCTTCTGCCAGATCGGTGGCAACATGGCGATGGAATAAAAGCTGCCGCCGAGAAAAGTGAGAGGCGTAATAATCATCAACGGCACGATTTGCAGTTTTTCAAAACCATCGGCCCAGATGCCGATGATAAATCCGAGCAGGCTAAAGGTGACCGCGGTCAATACTAGAAATGCCAGCATCCAGAATGGATGTGCGATGTGATAATCGACGAACAGCTTTGCGGTAAGCAGAATGAGCAAACCGAGCAATACCGATTTGGTGGCCGCGGCGCCCACGTAACCTGCAACCACCTCGATCACCGATACCGGGGCCGATAGAATTTCATAGATAGTGCCGGTAAATTTCGGAAAGTAGATACCAAAGGATGCATTGGAAATACTCTCCGACAATAGCGACAACATGACCAGGCCGGGAATAATAAAGGCTCCATAGCTGACGTTATTCACCGCGCCCATGCGCGCGCCTATCGCTGCGCCGAAAACGACAAAGTACAACGAGGTGGAGAGGATCGGCGACACAATGCTCTGCGTCAGCGTGCGAAACCAGCGCGCCATTTCGAACCGGTAGATGGCACGTATTCCATGAATATTCATCAGCGCGTACTCACCAAATCAACAAAGATATCTTCCAGTGAACTTTCACTCGAGTGAAGATTTTTAAAATCGATACCGCGTTCAGCCAGTGTACGCAGCAGCGCACCGATGCCGGTCTGCTCGGTTTGGGCATCGAAGGTGTAAACCAGTGAACTGCCATCATCGATTAGCTCGAGTGAAAAATTTTCGAGACCTGCGGGTACGCTAGTTAGCGATTTTTGCAGTTGCAACGTCAGTTGTTTTTTACCCAGCTTGCTCATCAATACCGCTTTTTCCTCGACCAGAATGAGCTCGCCGTTGCTGATGATGCCGATGCGGTCGGCCATTTCTTCGGCCTCTTCGATGTAGTGTGTGGTGAGAATAATCGTCACGCCGCGATCGCGTAGCTCGCGCACCATTTGCCACATATCGCGACGCAGCTCGACGTCGACGCCCGCCGTAGGCTCATCCAGAAAAAGTATGTCGGGTTCATGCGACAGCGCTTTAGCCATCATCACCCGTCTTTTCATACCGCCCGACAGTGTTAGGATTTTTGATTGGCGTTTGTCCCAGAGCGACAAATCGCGCAAAATTTTTTCGACAAAGGCGTGATCGCGCGGTTTGCCAAACAGGCCGCGGCTGAAGTTAACGGTGGCCCACACAGTTTCAAAACTGTCGGTGGATAACTCCTGCGGTACCAACCCTATTTTTTTCCGCGTCGCGCGATAATCGAGAACCACATCGTGACCATCGACCATTACTGTCCCGGAGCTGGGATTGACGATGCCGCAAATGATGCCGATTAACGTGGTTTTGCCAGCGCCATTGGGACCGAGCAAAGCGAAAATTTCACCGCGATGAATATCGAAATCAAGATGCTTTAATGCCTGAAAACCGGAGTCATAAGTTTTATTCAGACCACGGATCGAAATTAGATGATTCATAGTTTGATTCTTCCTGCTTACGCGCGCCGGAGAAGTATTTCACCTCAATTGCTTCCGCCGGAATTACCCCACACAGGATGCGTTAGTATTTATTGGCCATGGGACGAACGATAATCTCATTCACGTCAACATTGGCGGGTTGCTCGATGGCGAAGGCAATCGCGCGCGCGACAGCTTCGACGGGCAGAGCTGCCGCAAGGCGTGATTTCGCCATTTCCTGGATTTGAGGATGCGGAATCTTGTCGAATAATTCCGTAGCCACCGCTCCCGGTGAAATGAGCGTGCTGCGGATTGTCGTTCCGCCCTCCAGCCTCAGGCTTTCGGCGATGGCGCGGACAGCAAATTTCGTGGCCGCATAAATGCCATTCATCGGCATGACCTGATGCCCTGCGATCGAGCCAACGGTTACAAAGTGTCCGCTGTTCTGCGCCTGCATATGCGGGAAAGCAGCGGCCGCTCCATTCAGCACCCCCTTGATGTTGACATCGATCATGCGATCCCATTCATCGACACGGAGATCTGAAAGTGGCGCGAGGTACATTACACCCGCGTTGTTCACGAGGACATCAATCCGCCCAAAACGGTTGATGGCCGCGTCAACGAACGCGCCCATGCTGTCGCGGCTGGTGACATCGAGCTCAATCGGAATGGCCGTGCCCCCTTCGGCCTCAATACTTTCGGCGATGACCGTAAGTTGAGCCATCCGGCGGGCGCCCAGTACCAGCTTGGCCCCTGTCTTAGCAAGAAGCCGTGCCAAGGTCTCTCCAATTCCGCTGCTCGCACCGGTTATCGCAATTACTTTCTCGTTCATAACAATTTACCTCATTTGATTTGGCGTAATCATAACGTCTCATCACAGCGAGCGGACCAGACTTCTTTCATGATTTACTTGTGCCACCATAGGTACTGCTTGTGAAGAGACTCGCGCGGCGTAAAGAACTGATGCGAATCGGCTGGCTTAATCGATAGATATGTCCATCTCTAAAGAAGGGTTTAAATCCGGGCAACAGGATATCTTCTATCAAATTGAAAGCGGCAAATATGTGAGAATGGTGAAAAGTGGAATCTTTCGGTATTTTGGAAGGCGCAGGATTTTTTCAATTCGTTTATTAAACGAAATATTAATTCTTTACCAAATTTGACAATACGAATATTGTCCGCAGGACTGTTTCAACGCAAGCGATTGATTGAGGTTCTGTATTGCATCGGATACAAACCGGTCCAATTCTTAACGGCTCTACCCAAGGTGCTTGGATCGGAGAATCCACCTATTAAGGTAATTTCACTCAGTGAAGTATTCGGCGCACGCAATAGCTTAAGTATGATATCGCGACGAATATCATCTTTGATTTTATTGAAACTCGCGCCTTCCGCGATGAGTCGACGTCGCAACGTATGAGTGGCGAGATGACACTGTTCGGCGACATAGCTTAGCGTCGGAAACTCTTTGTGCTGAGAGAAATAGGTGCTGAGAATCCCGCGCAGGCGTGGGCCTAGCGCTTCAAAGGTCCCGGATATTTCACCGAATCTTTCTCCCGTAGAAAACTCAGCTATATTCGTGGAGCTTTTAACAACGGGCCTGTTTAGATATTCAGCCTGAAATAACAGGCGCGCCTTCGGCTGCGAAAACCTGCACTCAGTCGCTAACGCTTGGTGATATTCCATCTCCGGTATTTCAGGGAGATGCGGAAATTCGAAGCGCAGACACGGGATCTTTTCCCCGATCAGCCAACTGGATAAAGCCCATAGATTCAGCAGCCACCACTCACATAAAAAATTGTCTTGGTCCAGTTCCGGTTCGGCAAGTTGTACATCTATGACGGCTGTTTCGCCTTGCGCTATTACAGAGAATTGTATGTCGTTGGATAGTAATGAATAAAACCGAAAAATCTTTTTCAGTGAATCGATCAGTGTTGGTTCCGACCGTGCCAAATCGAGCATCATCTTAAATGCGCCGAGCTTACAGCGGGATCGGGTGAGTCCGCAGAACTCATCTTGTAACAACAATTTTACGTTGCTTGAGAGCTTGCGGAGCTCACCCATACAAAAAGGTGCATTAGTGATAGGTTTGGGTCGTATGCCGCTACTATTAAGAATGGTTTCTAGATCGTAGCCTCGTGTACGTGCAGCTTTTATATATATTCGGGCATAGCGGTCAATGAGCAGTTCAGCAGACATTGTTAACGACCTCCGCGCGGCCCCGTACATCATTGTGTATGGGCTTGCTATCAAATTCAGAGTTTAATTAACGGTCTTTTCGAGAATATTATTGCGCCATAGATACGTCTAAATGATTCATTAGTCAATGGTCTGACCTTCCATCGATTTCACGATAGCCCATTCATTTAAGCGGCGCTGTTATTTTTGCTCATTAAATTGTTCATTTACGCTGTTTGCCGCCATCGCTCCGAGCGATATCCTGATGCCCAGATAATATCCCGTTGGATCACGAATACCCACGATGAGGGATCTTTACTGCGTGAGAACCAAGTAAGTTGCCGAGCCAATTCGGTAACTCTTGAGCAAAGAATATTCGTCGGTGTTATTTGTACAAAACCCTTTGTAAACAAGCTATTAATAACGATAAATCATTCGAGAAGGAATTGCTTATGCGTGCTTTTAAGCGAGATAAATTAAGAACGTGGGTGGCGGTATGCTCGTATGGCGCAGCTGGTACAGCGCTGGCGTTGAATTCAATCACAACCCATGCAGCGGTGTTGGAACAAGTGATCGTCGAGGCGCAGAAAAAATCCGAAACCGCGCAGGACACACCGGTCGCGGTGTCGTCTGTCAGCGGCGATCAATTTCAACAATCCGCCAGTTTTAACTTGAGCGAATTGGCCAGAAGCACCGCCGGTCTCAGCATCGATACCGGCGCAACGCCGGATA
Organism: Spongiibacteraceae bacterium; assembly: GCA_036502545.1. Taxonomy (GTDB): domain Bacteria; phylum Pseudomonadota; class Gammaproteobacteria; order Pseudomonadales; family CAMLJR01; genus CAMLJR01. The sequence continues at coordinate 5,342 of DASXYH010000299.1, read as the reverse complement.
TTCACCTGCGCGGTACCAGTACAGTATCCCTTGCGGAAGTATCGATGCGCACTAATTTTTATATTAATGGTGCACTGATCGAACAGCCGCAAAACTTGTTCACCGCCCAATACGACATCGCTCGCTTTGAAATATTAAGAGGACCGCAGGGGACGTTGTATGGCAAATCCTCGCCGACCGGCACGATCAATATCCGCACGCAGAATCCGAATTTGACCGCGATCGATGGTTACGTGTCAGGCTCTTTGGGCCAGCGCGATTTGCACAACGGTCAGTTCGCTGTAAGTGTGCCGATTATCGAAAACGAATTGGGCGTGCGTATCGCCGCGGTTTACGATGAATCGAAAACCGGTATTAAGAATGTGACCAACGGCAGCGACGGACAAGATCGGGCGAGCGGTGCGCGCTTTACTGCGCTGTGGGAGCCGAATGACAAATTCTCCGCGCGCGCGTCTTTCGCTTATAACGAGTACTCACAAACACCAATTTACACGCTGAACGGCCAGGGTTTTCGTTACTATGACGACAAAGCCACCACCAATTTCAAAGACCGGAATTTATCGCGCGATCAGTTATCGATTCTCGAGCTGATCTATAACATCAATGATCATCTCGGCCTGACTTCAGTGACGTCTTACGAAGATCAAGATCTCATAAACGATCAGGATATCGATGGCACAGCATCGACAATATTAGCCAATCCGGCCGGTGGTTTTTATAACAACCTGGTGGGCGGCAATCAACAAAAAACCCATGCTAAAAATCATAAAACGGTGGAGCAGGATTTGCGATTGAGCTCCGACGATAACGATTTCTGGGATTGGCAAGTTGGGAGCTTTTATAAAACCACCAACCTTGATACGCCCGTGCGTGTGACGGAATATTCCCCCGCTTTTGACGTAGCGGTTGCTGTCGATACGCGCATTATCAATTCGCGTGAAGAATGGGCCGCGTATACGCACAACACGTTTAAATTCACCGACCAGTTTAATTTAATTGTCGGTTTGCGCGCGGCGCGCCAACGCGCCACCGCCACGCAACCAACCAGCGCGTGTGTGATCCATAGCTCGACACCGGACGATGGCGTATGCGTCCTCGACATCACTGGCCTGCAGGTAAAGCCTGAAGGTATCGATCCCCAGTTTCAGAAGACCTACGCACAGCCGATTACCGGAACGCTCAAAGCCCAGTATTTTTTCGATGTTGATTTGACCGGCTATATCACCCTGGATCGGGCTTATCGTGTGGGCGCCGCCAACGTCAACGTGACAGGCAACGTGCCCACCGACTTCGCATTTATTAAAGACGAGGCGGCTAAATCAGCTGAAGTGGGCTTAAAGGGCAGCTTCTGGGATCAGCGTGCGTCGTTCACCGTCGCGGTGTTCGATCAGATCTACTCCAGTTTCCAGCAGGACGTGCAAAATGTCACGGTGTCTGGCGGCAACCTTCAGGCCGTGGTCGTCAATGCCAAGGAAGCGGAAATTCGCGGGGTTGAAACAGAAGTTAACGCGTTAGTGTTGGATAACTGGCAGCTCGGCGTGTCGTTGACATACATCGATGCGAAATTCAACGACTTTAAAAATAATCCGTGCACACCGAGCGACACCAGCGTTCTGACACCGACCAATCAATATTCCACCTGCGATTTAAGTGGCAAACGGCTGCCGATGGCATCGAAATGGGCGGGCGTTGCGAGCTCCAATTTCTCGATGCCCGCGTTCGCCGGCATCGACTGGTATTTCAACACGCTGTTGAATGCGAGAAGTGATCAGATCGATAAAGTCACACGCGAAACCTTGGGCGGTTATGCCACGGTCGATTTTTTCACCGGTCTGCGCGCGAGCAACAAGGGTCCTTGGGATGTCAGTGTGTGGCTTAAAAATGCGTTCGATCGCAGAGCGATCACGCGCATAGTTAACTCCACGTCAACCAACCCCGATTTGGCCGCCGGCAGCCCAGTGGCTTTCGACATGGTCAACACCAACCCGCCGCGTCAGGTCGGCATGACGGGGACATATCGATTCTAAGATAGAAGGGCCCAGTAAAGTAAATAAGGTCTTAGTGCACTAACAATCGTATTGGAGTAGAGATTATGAGTAATGGCAGCTTTCAGCGCCTGAGCTGGCGCGACATTTCACCGTTTGGCGTCGAGGTCGATTACGACCTTCGCCAACCCATGACCCCCGAGGAACAGGCGGCATTCAAGGAACTGTTCTTCAAGGAATCGCTGTTGGTCTTTCATCGGCAGACATTGAGCGAGGATGAGCAGGTCCGCGTGACCGGCTATCTCGGTCCGATCACGCCTCCCGAAGCCGAGCTGCGGCGGATGGAAGCGGTTGGCGCGCAGGGGGTCGTCGAATTCTCTTTTCACTCGGACTATTCCTTTGGAGCGGAGCCAATAATCGGGATTTCGCTTCATGCGCTCGATGTCGTCGAGGGCGAGAGCTATACGCGTTTCGCCAGCGGCATACGCGCTTATCGCGCGCTTCCCGCCGAGCTGAAAGCGAAGGCGGATAGTCATAGGATTCATTCGTCCATGATGGCCGGCAGAATCGAGCCCGGCGACGAAATCCCGCAGCATTGGCCGCAAGTCATTCGCGACGTCGTCATGCCGCATCCGGTGACCGGCGCGCCGATCCTATACGTTATCGAGCAGCATGCGGTCCGCATCCTCGACATTGAAGTGGGCGAGAGCGAAAAACTTATGCGTGAATTCGCGGCCTATCTCTTCGCCGAAGACAGCATTTACCGGCATGAATGGGTCAACGGCGACTTTGTCGTCTGGGATAATTTGGCGCTGCAGCATGCTCGCCCGGAGTTATCGACAGTTACGCGCCGAGTGCTACAGCGCGCCACTGTTGCCACCAAGACGTTCTTTGAACTGTTTCCGGACTTTCATTTTGACGCAAACTTTTCCCTGGAGGACAAGAAGGTTGGACGCTGGGCCAAAGCGCCAACTTGAAATGTCAGCCGAAATGCTGCGCAGAATTTGCGATAAATTTCGCCAACGTATCCCGTTCGTTTTTGAAATGCCAGCGGCGCTGAGGAAAAGTCGCATTTGCAAGAGCGAAGCCACGCAGCGCTGCCAGCATAATTTCCGCGATCGATTGCGCTTGTTTGCGGGGAAGCTGCAATCCACTTTGTTGCAGTATCGCACTAATGAACTTGGTCAGCGCAGCATTCGAGTGCCGTGCTATTTTTAAAAAGTCCTCGGATTTATGCGAGTAGTTGAGCAGGATCTCCGTAGATGCACGGTATGTGGGTGCCGAATAATAAATCCACATCGCATCGATCGCGGTAATAAGCTTCTGCTCCAACGGAAGGTCTATCGGAACTGTTGCGACGCGCAGCGCACCCATTAAATTGTGCAGCGACGATTGCAGGACCGCAGCAAAAATTTGATCCTTCCCGCCGAATTGGTATTGCAAAACGCCCCAACTGACGCCGGCGTTTTTCGCGATATTTGCGGTTGTTGCGTTAGAGAATCCCTTCTCGGCGATGAGTGCCACGACGGATTCGATAACAGCCAATTGCGATTGCGTACTGCGCGCTTGTTGTTTTGTGTTTTCTGCTTTGTTCATTTTTCGAAAAACTGTTTAAAGCGTAAACGAGGGGTGAAGGTCAATGCAGTCAATATTAACACTGGGGCCAGCCATGATCGCAAATGCAATGACTTCAGCAACCTCTGCCGCAGTCATACGCTTTTGCGTAGGGGTTGGTACGCCGGTTTTAGCCCACATTTGTACCATTTTGGATGCCTGCTCAGCCGAGAAATTAAAACGGAATTCTGTATCCGTTGCACCGACTCGCACGATTCCGATTCTAATTGGATGCTCGTGCAACTCACGGCGCAATCCTCTCGCTACGAACTCCATGGCTATTTTGCTGGCGCCATAATGTAACAAGTGCGGAAATTCCGTGCGCACATGTTCCGAGGAGATAAAAATGATAGTGCCCCTATGTTCAAGTTGTTGCCAGTCGCTAATAAGATGCTGGGTTAAGCTGATGGGCCCCAGCAAATTGACTTCCAGGGTTGAACGAAACTGTTCGCGCGTTAGTTCCAACAGTGGGCTCGGCGTGGTTGCTCCGGCGTTGTTAATAAGAACATCGATGCTCCCGATAGCAGCCTTGGTGTTAAAGAAAAATTTCGAAATCGATGCATCATCCGCCAAGTCCAAGTGGCAACAAAACGCGCTACCGCCGGCCTCCCTAACCGCGTTGGCTGTTTCTTCCAGCGCATCTACCCGCCGCGCTCCTAACGCGAGCGTCCAACCGCGTGCGCCCAAGGCAATGGCAATTGCTCGGCCGATTCCTGCGGATGCGCCGGTGACAATGGCGGTACGGCGGATTGGTTCCAAACTTTTTTCAATAGACATTTCCTTTTCCTCTCACTCTCAATAATTATTGCGTATGGGATAATTATACATTACATTAAAGCTGTAATTATCTTAAACGAGATAATAAATAGCGGAGAATGCGATGAGCGACTCGAATATGAAAGAACAAATGGACGATTACAGCGGTCCGTTTCGTAACAACGTCACGCTGGAAGACTTTTCCAGAGAGGGATTAAAAAAACTGGTGCAAATAGGCGGCGTTATTTATGGCAATTTGGACCGCCAATGGCATGAGCGCGTTACCAAAAAATACGGCGTTGAAGTTGCCGATGCGCTCCACCACGACGTTTGGTTTGCCGACGGCGGCGTGGGCGATACGGAAAATTATTTTATCGCCGATGTAATGAAGTTTGCCGATCAGGATGAGCTCACTACGCCGCTGAAAGTATGGCAGTGTTTGCCTGCGATGATTGGCCATATGGAACTCACGTTCGAGAGGATCTCCGACACTGAAGTACAAATGTACACACCGCGATGCTTTGTTCCGGAAACCGGTGAAAAAGAAGGTCCTGAGGTGATGAAGTTCATGGTGAACAAAATATGCTCTCATCTCGAATTATTTGGTTTTCGACATGGCGCAGCGCGGTGGAATCCGAAAATTCGCATCGACCCTCTCAAGCTGCCTCCGCGCCGCGATGCAAACGAACCGCACTGCCGCTGGACAATCAAGATGACCGATGAAGTGGTCGATTATGTAGCCCAACCGGGGCCGTATGTTGAAAAGCATAATCTGCAGCGTGATACGGATGCTGAAATTGTTACTGTGCAGGAAGGGGGTAAATATTTAGGCGGAAGAAAGGCCCTTTGATTTAAAAAAATAATGTGTGAGCTGACCGGACCGGCAGTTGTCTGGTCAGCCTTATATTGCTTCTACGCAAGATATCGCGGCGACAGCGGCGATGCTGATATCGGCTGATTCAATCATTTTTCGCAGGAGACTCTCAC
>DASXYH010000298.1:0-2416 GCA_036502545.1 Spongiibacteraceae bacterium | reverse complement strand
GATAAATTCAATCAGGCTCTCGAACATTTTCGCCTTGCTGGGAAAATGTCGATATAACGCCGCTTCGGAGACGCCAACCGTTTTGGCGAGACCGGCAGTGGTAATGCGTTCGCCAGGTCCGGCTTCCAGCATATGGGCCAGTGCTTGCAAGATTTGTTGGCGGCGCGAAGGATCTTTGCTCATGGCATTTTATGATTGTTGTGAAGCGGTCATCCTAGCGGTTGCCGATAGTGACGGCAACCGCGCCGATTGCATAAAAACTCAACGAATTAGAAATTGTAACCGCGCGTATTATCGAGATCGCGCCTTGCGCATTAATTCCGACGATTGGTAATCAGCGTGCCGACGCCTTCATCGGTGAAAATTTCCAGCAACACCGCGTGCGGTACGCGGCCATCGATAATATGCGCGCTGGTGACACCGCCTTTAACGGCGTCGAGCGCGCATCGAATTTTCGGCAGCATGCCGCCGTATATCGTGCCGTCGTCGATCAAGCCGTCGACCTGCCGCGTTGTCAAACCGGTTAACACTTTGCCCGCTTTATCCTGCAGCCCTGCAACATTGGTCAGCAGCATTAATTTTTCCGCCTTCAATACTTCGGCAATTTTACCGGCAACCAGATCGGCATTGATATTGTACGAAGCGCCCTGATCGTCGAAGCCAATCGGCGCGATGACCGGAATAAAATTGCTGGCGACCAGCGCATCGATAATGCCAGTATCGATCGCCTGCACTTGGCCGACCTGGCCGATATCGAGCGTTTCCGGCGCGGCCATTTCCGGCGTTTTATGCGTTAACAGCATTTTGCGCGCGCGAATCATGCCGCCGTCTTTACCGGTGATGCCAATCGCTTTGCCGCCGCTGCGATTCAGCAGAGTCACCAGCGCTTTGTTGACGCTGCCGCCGAGCACCATTTCCACCACATTCATCGTCGCTTCATCGGTGACGCGCATGCCGCCGATAAATTGCGATTTGATATTGAGCTTTTCGAGCAAATCGTTAATTTGCGGACCGCCGCCGTGCACGACCACCGGATTCATGCCCACCAGTTTCATCAGCACGATATCGCGCGCGAAGCTGGCGGTAAGATCATCGGCAACCATGGCATTGCCGCCGAATTTCACCACCATGGTTTTGCCGGTGAAGCGTTGAATATAAGGCAACGCCTCGGTCAGAACGCTGGCGACATTGGTGGCGGCTTCGCGATTCAATGACATGACAATCTCTATTTATCGACGCGCGGCATGAGCGGCATTAGAAACCAAACGACAGTCGCGGATCAATCGCGCCGAGTTGATCTTTAAACAATGTTTGAATACGCGCCAACGCCGCCTCGTTGTCGGCTTCGAAGCGCAAGGTCAGCGCCGGGGTTGTGTTGGATGCGCGCACCAGGCCCCAGCCATCGGGGAAATCGACGCGCACGCCATCGAGCGTCGTCAATTTGCCCTCGCCGAATTTCCCGTTTGCGAGCAGTCGTTCTATCAAATCGAATTTGGCCTGCTCGGTCGCTTCGATTTTCAATTCCGGCGTGCTCACTGTCGCCGGCAGCGTACTCAATTGTGCATCAAGATTGGGATCGCTGGTGCTCAGAATTTCAATCAATCGCGCCGCCGCGTACATGCCGTCATCGAAGCCGAACCAGCGCTCGTTGAAAAAAATATGGCCGCTGAATTCGCCGCCGAGCAGCGCGCCGGTTTCCGCCATTTTTTCTTTCATGAACGAGTGGCCGCTTTTCCACATAATCGGTCGGCCGCCGTAGCTGCTGATGACGTTATTTAAACTGCGTGTGCATTTCACATCGAACAGCACGTCGGCACCGGGATTGCGCGCAACCACGTCCTGCGCGAGCACCATCAGCAGGCGATCGGCGGCGACAATCGCGCCGCTACCGGTGACAATGCCCACGCGATCGCCGTCGCCGTCGAAAGCGATGCCGAGATCGGCGCCAGTTTCCCGCACTAATTGCACGAGGTCGCGCAGATTCGCAGCGACCGAGGGATCGGGATCGTGATGTGGAAAAGTGGGATCGATATTGCAATACAGCGGAATCACTTCGCAGCCCAATTGCTCGAACAAGCGCGGTGCAATCGTACCGGTGACGCCATTGCCGGCATCGATAACAATTTTTAACGGCTGCGCAATGGCGACATCGTTGATGATGTAATCGATGTAGCGATCGGCGATATGTTCGACGCGGTAACCGCCTTTGCCTTTACTAAAACGGCGTTCCTGAATGCGCTGCCGCAGCGCTTGAATCGCGCGTCCTGATAAGGTTTTGCCGCCGAGCACGATTTTCAAACCGTTGTATTCGGCCGCGTTGTGGCTGCCGGTCACCATCACGCCGCTCTGCGCGCTCAGATGATGCGTGGCAAAATACATCAACGGCGTCGGCGTCAGCCCGATATCGATAACATCG
>DASXYH010000297.1:0-5547 GCA_036502545.1 Spongiibacteraceae bacterium | reverse complement strand
CAGGCGCAGCAGCGTTTTGAAGTCGGTTTAATCGCCATCACCGATGTGCAGGAAGCGCGTGCCGCCTCCGACGCCAGCTATGCGGCGCGGCTGACCGACGAAGGCGCGCTGGCGACAGCGTATGAAACGCTGAGTATTTTTACCGGACAATCGCACGCCAATCTGTGGTTATTGAACAAGGATTTCCCGGTTGCCGATCCCGCGCCGAGCGATCGCGCGCAGTGGGTGCAATTCGCGCTCAGCAACAATTATTCGTTAAAAGCCGCGCGCTTTGGGATGGAAGCGGCGGAAGAAAATGCGAGTTCGAAACGCATGGAACATGCGCCGAAATTAAGCGGCAGTTTGAGCTATCAAAAAGATCGCGTCTCCGGTACTCAAGACGTCACGCCGCTATCGCTGTTTGATTTTCCACCTGACTCAAACACCACTACGAAAGCCGCGATATTGCATTTGACCGTGCCCATATACAGCGGCGGCTTTACCAGCTCGGCGCAGCGCCAGGCAGCGGAGCAATACAATGCGGCGCTCGAACGCAGAATCGATACCGAGCGCACGGTGATTCAAGCGACGCGCGCGCAACATATCGCCGCAAATACCGATGTGCAACGCACCAAGGCGCGCGCGCAATCGATCGTGTCGGCGCAGAGCGCGCTCGATGCCACCAACGCCGGTTACGAAGTCGGCACGCGCAATATTGTCGATGTCTTGCAAACTCAGCGCGTCTTTTTTTCCGCGCAGCGCGACTACGCCAATGCGCGTTACGATTACGTGATCGACATGCTGCGCCTGAAGCAATCGGCCGGAATTTTGAACCCGCAGGATATTTTCGATTTGAACGAATGGCTAGTGGCGCCGGATTCACCGAAAGCGAGCACGTATAAAAGCGGCAATGAAAATTGAGTTAGCGCCGCAGCGCAGCAAAAATGCTAGGAAAATTCTGATTAAGTGTTTTTGTTAAAGGCACGCTGTAGCAGAGCATGAGGCGCCGGAAGGGGTTCTCTTTTTCAGGACAAGAAGGGTGATCTTATCGAAGCTGCGTGCCATTCGTCATCGGAGAAGTTGTCGAGTTCTGCTAGGCCGACCACACCGAAGCGACTTGAATGCTAGCCACGGAAGTCCTGAAAAAGAGAACCCCTTCCGGCGCCAACCCGCTGCGAGAACGGTGCAGTAATTGGAGCGGTAAAACACTTAATCGGATTTTCTAGCGAATATAGCGCTCGATTTCCTGTACTAATTTTTGCAGCGCGCCGCGATTATTTTCGACCACGCGTTTTGCGGCCGCACCCCGCTGCCGCCGCAGCTTGATGCTGTCACTCAAAGCGATCAATTCATTGGCGAGTTCTTCCACATCATTCACTATGACGAGCGCACTTTCACGCTGCAGCAGCGCCGAGATTTCATGGAAATTAAAATCGCTGCGGCCGGTGACAATCGGCAGTCCCCACGCGGCGGGCTCCAGCGTATTGTGACCGCCGCGCGCGATCAAACTGCCGCCGACAAACGCGCAATCCGCGCAACCGTATAAATACAGCAGCTCGCCCATTGTATCGCCGAGTACAACATCGACATTATCGCCGATCGGTTCCGCGTGCGAACGGCGCCGAAAATTAAAACCATTTCTCTCGATTAACAGCGCGACATCGTTAAAGCGCTCGGGATGACGCGGCACCAGAATCAGCAGCGCATTCGTCCGCCGCGCACGCAACCGCCGATGCGCCTGCAACACGATTTCATCTTCGCCGGCATGCGTGCTCGCTGCAATCCAGATAAAACGTCCATCGCCCCACTGGGTGCGCGTCTGCTGCGCACGCGCAATCAATTCCGCAGCGAGCGCGATATCGAATTTAATGCTGCCGGAAATCGCCAGATTTTGCGGCAGCAATCCCAGCGCAATAAAACGGTCGCCATCGGCTGTATTCTGCGCCACCACTTTAGTCAACGCGCGCAGCATCGGTGCCGTAATCGCCGCGAATTTGCGATAGCCGCGCGCGGATTTTTCCGATAGGCGCGCATTCGCCAGCACCACCGGAATGCCGCGCTGCGCGCAGGCGTGAATCGTGTTGGGCCACAATTCGGTTTCGATAACAATCAGCATTTGCGGCCGCACACGCTGCAGGAAACGGCCGATACAATTCGGTACATCGTACGGTGCATAGACGTGAAAAATTTCAGCGCCGAATAACGCGCGCGCGCGTTCCGAGCCGGTGGGCGTCATCGTTGTCACGATCAGCGTCAGTTCGGGATGATTGCGCCGCAATGCGCGCACCAATGGCGCGGCCGCGATCACCTCGCCGACCGATACCGCGTGAATCCAAATACCATGCGGCGTAACGATTTGCGAAAAATAACCGAAACGCTCACCGATACGCTGCCGATACGCAGGCGCACGCCGGCCGCGCCACCACAGGCGCAGCACTATCAGCGGCAACAATAAATAAAATAACGCGGTGTAACACCAACGGGCCATCGGTGCGCGCGACTCCAAAAACTGTGCGGGCGAATGCAATAAGCGCTGCGGCTGCGGCGCAATTGCGGGCGTATACTACGCGATAACCGGATCAGCACCAACGCAGCGCAGGAGATGGGCATCATGTTCAAGCTGCCTCGATTATTTATTTTGTTCGTTTGTTTATCGTATTTAATTTCCTGCGGCGGTGGCGGCGGCGGTCATTCAAGCTCAACCCCTACTGCACCCTTCGGCCTGACGGCACCGCCACCCACGGCGGCATTGAACTTTCCCAGCGGCGGCGTCATCGGCAGCGTGCAGTTGCACAGCGTGGCGAGCGGTTTTAGCGCACCAGTTTTATTCCTGCCTATCGCCGCCAACTACGCGGTTGTCGAACAAGGCGGCACGATTCGTATGCTCGATGCCAATTTCACTGCGATAGGAACATTACTCGATATTTCCGCGCGCGTTTTATTTTCCGGCGAGCAGGGCCTGCTCGGCTTGGCCTTCGATCCCAATTTCGCCAATAACGGTTACTTCTATGTCGATTATGTATCGACTAAAACCGCTGACCGCTGCACCACAGCGAGCGATGCGCAGTGCACGCGCATTTCTCGTTTTCAGTTGAATCAAGTGGGCGGTCAATTTGTTTTCACGCCGGTGAATAGCGCCAACGAAGAAGTGCTGCTCGAAATTTCGCAGCCATTTCCCAATCATAAGGGCGGTATGCTCGTATTCGGTCCTGATAATTATCTGTATATCGGTCTCGGCGATGGCGGCAGCGGCGGCGATCCATTCGGCAATGCGCAAAATCGCGCGAGCCTGCTCGGCAAAATTTTGCGTATCGATACGTCCGTGGCAGCAAATAGCGGTGGTACTCCTTACACGATTCCCGCCAACAATCCGTTCGTCGGCGATAGCAGCGCGCGCGCGGAAATTTGGGCATATGGCCTGCGCAATCCGTGGCGCTTTTCATTCGATCGGCAAACCGGTGCGTTATGGGCCGGCGATGTCGGCCAGAATCTTTTCGAAGAAATCGACATCATTACGCGTGGCGGCAATTACGGCTGGAACGCGCGCGAAGGCAAACACGCGTACAACGGCGGCGCGTTGCCCACCGGCGCGATCGATCCGGTGTGGGAGTACGATCACACGCAGGGTCAATCGATCACCGGCGGCTATGTCTATCGCGGCAATGCGATGCCCGCCATGCGCGGGCAATACATTTACGGCGATTTTGGTTCGGGCGCGATCTGGGCACTCGACAGCGGCAATTTCACCAATCAATTGCTGTTGAATTCAGCGACCTCACCGAGCGCGTTCGGCGAGGATGCCAATGGCGAAATCTATATCGTCGATTACAACGGCGCGATTTTACGCATCGATTCCAGCTCTAACAGCGGCACTATGCCGACAAAATTGTCCGCGACGGGTTTATTCTCGTCGCTGACGCCGCTGCAGGCCGTCCCTGGTTTAATCGAATACGAGGTGAATGTGCCGCTGTGGTCCGATGGCGCCACCAAGCGCCGCTGGCTCGCGCTGCCGAACGGCGGCAAAATCACATTTTCCGCCGATACTGCGTGGCAATTGCCTATCGGCAGTGTTGTCGTCAAACATTTTGCCATCGCGCTCGATCAACGGCAGCCGACGCAATTACACAATTTGGAAACGCGCGTGTTGATTCACGAAAGCAGCGGCTGGGCCGGTTACACCTATCGCTGGAATGCGCAGCAAACCAATGCTGATCTAATCACCGGCGGCGCGACCGCAACGCTGCAATTTATCGATAGTAACGGTGTTGCATTTACGCGCGACTACGATTATCCGAGCAGCGCGCAATGTCACGGCTGTCATACCGATGTCGCCGGATTTTTGCTCGGCGTGCGCACGCGTCAACTCAATCGCAATTTCAATTACGGCAGCGTAATCGACAATCAATTGCGCAGCTTCAATCACGTTGCGTTATTTGCAACCGATATCGGCAACGCATCGAACTACGGCGCCGCGGTTGCACTCGATAACAACGCCGCGAGCATTGCGCAGCGCGCACGCGATTATCTCGATGCGAATTGCGCGCAGTGCCATCAATCCGGCGGGCCGACCGGCGTCGCATTGGATTTGCGCGCAGATACCAACGACAGCGCAATGCATGCTCTCGATATCGCACCTAGCGCCGGCGATCTCGGCATTGCCAACGCCATGCTCATCGCGCGCGGCGACAAAGCGCGCAGCATATTATGGCAACGCCTGCGCGCGGCCGATGTCGCAAGCGGACGCATGCCGCCGCTCGCGAGCCACGCCATCGACGAAGCCGCTGTCGCCGTGGTCGGCCAATGGATCGATAGCCTTTAACGCGAATCAACAAAGCGCGCCGTATTGTCGACACGTTATACTGCGCTTCAACTTCGAAGAGAATTTTGCGTGTTTGCATTTGACGTCGACATCGCCATTCTCGGCGGCGGCATCGGTGGGCTGTGGCTGCTCAATCGTTTGCGCGCGCGCGGCTACAACGCTGTATTGTTCGAGCAGGATGCGCTCGGCAGCAAACAGAGCGTGAATTCGCAGGGCATGATTCACGGCGGCATCAAGTATGCGCTCGGCGGCGCACTCACGGGTTCATCGGAAGCGATTGCCGATATGCCCGATCATTGGCGCAACTGTTTACGCGGCGAAGGCGATGTCGATCTGCGCGGTGTCAATATTCTCAGCGATCATTTCTATATGTGGTCGACCGAAAATCTAACGTCGCGCCTCACGTCTTTTTTTGCCAGCAAACTGGCGCGCGGCCGCGTCGACAGCGTCGCGCAGGAAGAACGTCATCCGATTTTTCAAAACTCCGCTTTTCGCGGCAATCTTTATCGATTGGTCGATATGGTGCTCGACGTGCCGTCGGTATTGGCGAAACTCGCGGATAACGCGCACGGCTGTATTTATCAGATCGATGGCGAGAGTATCGCTTTCGAGCGCGACGCGCGCGGCGAAATCAGCGCGCTGCTCGCCAATTGCGGCGCACACACCGTGCGCTGTCGTGCGCAGCGTTTTATTTTCAGCGCGGGCGCAGGCAACGCGGCATTGCTCGAAAAAATCGGCAGCAAAAAACC
>DASXYH010000296.1:0-5595 GCA_036502545.1 Spongiibacteraceae bacterium | reverse complement strand
TCGTATTTTGCAAATGCCGGGTTGGGTATTGCCTGGTGTAATTTTGCATTACACCATCATGCCGCTGTCGGGCTGGACCATCGCAAAATTGATGGCCCTACCCGATGCGTATGCCGTCGGATTGATTCTCGTCGCTTGCTGTCCCTGCGGCACCGCATCGAATGTGATCAGTTATCTGTCGCGTGCGAATGTCGCGCTATCGGTCACGCTCACCACTTTTTCTACTGTGCTCGCCGTGGTAATGACACCATGGCTGACCGCCGCGCTCGCGGGCTCGCGGATGGAAATCAACGCGATGGGATTATTCGTATCGTGTCTTGAAGTGGTGTTATTGCCGACGGTTGCGGGCGTGATGTTGAATCGCTACGCGCCGCGCTGGACGCAAACGATGACGCGCGTCAGCCCTGCTATCGCAGTTGTCGTCATCGCACTGATCGTAGCTTCCGTGCTCGGCGCCGGACGCGATCAAGTCATGCAAGCTGGACCGCGTCTGCTGCTCAGCGTTTTAATGCTGCACATATCAGGGTTCACTCTCGGCTATTTATTTTCGTTGTGGATCAACAAAAGCGAAACGGTAGCGCGTACGATTTCGATCGAGGTCGGCATGCAGAATTCGGGGCTCGGCGCGCAATTGGCGCGCGCGCATTTTCCGGCTGGATCAGGCGTCGATGTGCCGAGTGCGATTTCGGCGTTGACGCATTGTATTTTGGGAAGTGCATTGGCGGCAGTGTGGCGGCGGGTTGCGCCGCGCGATTAAACCCCCTTCCTCCGCGGGCGAGGGTTAGGGCCGCAGTTTTCCTTTGGAGGGAACCATGAAACTCATTCTAAAATGTATCGTGATAATCGGTACGCATCTCTTGATTGTCGCGTGTACTCCCGATTTCAAATCAATTTCTTCGCAACAAAACAAAATCGGCTACACCGAAATTCAATTTTTCGACAGCGACCGTCAGCGGCCGCTCAACGTTATGCTGTGGTATCCGGCGGCGGATGCGACGGTGCAAAAACGCCACGCTTACAAATATATTTTTACCGGCTACGCGACGCGCGACGCCGAATATACAGCGCGCGCCGAACATCATCCGTTAATTTTGCTCTCGCACGGCGATCGGGGAAACAATGCCAATCAATCCTGGCTTGCGGAAGCGCTCGCAGCTAACGGTTATATTGTCGCCGCGGTCGATCACTGGCTAAATACCACCGACAACAATAAGCCCGAAGCAACGGCCAAACTCTGGGATCGCCCTGCCGATCTCACTTTTGTGTTGACGCAATTGTTGAATAATCCGATCTGGGGTCAACGTATCGATTCCAATCGAATCGGCGCGGCAGGTCATTCTTCGGGCGGCTATACCGTGATCGCGCTCGGCGGTGCAATTTTCAATCATCAGTTATTGCAGCACTATTGCACCGGCGAAAACCGCGGCCCGGATTGCGATCTCACCAACGGCGCTGATTTCAGCACGATCGATTATTCGGCAGAAAGCAAGTCCTATCGCGATGAACGCATCAAAGCCATTTTTGCGATGGCCCCAGCGGTCGGTCAGGGTATCGAATCGCACAGCCTGCAACGCATTAATACACCGATGCATATCGTGGCCGCGAACGACGATGAAATACTAAAACCTGATCTCAATGCAAAATACTATGCAGCGAATATTGCCAACGCCAAGCTAGTCACGTTGCCGCGAGGCGGCCATTTTGTATTTTTATCGGAATGCAACACGCTCGGAAAATTAACGAGTTTTTTTATTCATTTCGATATTTGTGGGCGAAACGCTGATGTCGATCGCGCAACTGTGCATCGGGAAGTAGCAGACGAAGCATTGCAATTTTTTGGAGAATCGTTACCGGACAAATAATCTATTATTCATAAGAAAATTATCAGACCTGAATCTTCCGATTAAGCAAAGGTCGATTATCGGTTTTGATTAATAATTAAAAACTGCTTCAACATCAACTCGCACTCCTCTCAATCCAACATCATATGTTCAAGTAATTTAAAAGATTTGCTGTGGTTTAATTTTCTCAAGTGGCCGAAGAAATATTGATCTCATATCTTCGGCTGCGTCCCTCGCCTATCGGGACTAAAACACCCATCTCCGAAAGCGCTTGCAAATCCCGTGTCGCAGTTGCTTTGGAAGCTCCGGTGATTGCCGAATATTTGCGCGCATTCATACCACCTTCAAAAGCCTGCGGACCGTTTTCCAGCATACGGCGGATGGCTTTTAACTGTCGATCGCTCATTTGCTGTTCGTATCGATCGAAAAATTGGGCCTTCGCCAAAATGAAATTAATCAACGCTTCGGCATCGATTTGCGCGGCGAGAACGGTTTCGATGAAATATTTCACCCACGCGGTAATCTCGTTCGATTTCTGCGTCTTCTCCAGGGCGTTGTAGTAAAGATTTTTCTTCGCCTCGATGGCTTTGGAAAGACTCAACAAAACCGGTCGGCCCAAACCCTGCGATAACGCTTTCGCCGAAATAGCGCGGCCGATTCGACCATTGCCGTCGTCGAAGGGATGAATGCTCTCGAAATACAAATGCGCGATAGCCGAGCGTACGGGAGCCAGTTTTATTTCCGCGGAGCCGCCCGGAGCAGTGGCGTTGAACCAATCGATAAAACGCTTCATCTCCTGCGGCACTCGCACAGATGGCGGCGCTTCAAAATGAATTTTGTGTTTGCCGATTGGGCCAGAGACAACCTGCATCGCGTCTTCACCCTTGCGCCAATCGCCAATAATTAAATGGCGATTTGAATTGCCCTGCATGAGCATGCGGTGCCAGGAAAATAATGTGCTTTCGCTCAAGGCTCCGGCAAAATTATTGCGAACATCTAGCATCAATTCGCCGATGCCACGCGCACGTTTGTCATGCACGGCTGCCTGGGGCTTATTCAGGCCCATATGATTGAGCATCGATGACTTCACATCGGAACGATTTAAATATTCGCCCTCGATTGCCGATGTATTAACGGCTTCTTCAATCATCAAATTGAGAATGGTTTCAGAGCGCGATGAATCGGATACACCCTTGAGGGTACCGCTGGCGTGGCCGACTTTTTCTGCAAATGCGAAGAGAGTTTCGTGCAGACCGCCGAGGTCGTAACGAAAATTGGGCCAATCCTGTCGTTGCCAATTGTAGGTCATGAGCCGATTATAGGTGCTAATCGGCTCAAATCAAGGCTTTAAATGAGCCGATTAGGAGTTTAAATCGGCTCACCGCTCAAAACTGCTTCAATATCAACTCGCGCTGCTTCCAATCCGGCATCACGTGTTCGAGCAATTTATAAAATTTTTTACCGTGATTGAATTCGGTTAAATGGCAGAGCTCGTGCGTAATGATGTAATCGATAATGGTCGGCGGTAATTTCACCAACTCGACATTCAAGGTGACGCGGCCGCTGCGGCTGCAGCTGCCCCAGCGGCGGCGCATGCGGCGCAATCGCAATTCCGGCGCGGCGAGAATGCCGGGGAAGCGCTGGCAGGCGAGCAGCAGGCGCTGCTGAAAAATCGTTTGCGCCTGTTCTCGATACCAGTCATTCAATTGTCGCGAGAGCGCCGGCAAACTCCATGGATCGCGTGTATTGACGACAATACTTTCTTCGCCGCATAAAATGGCGGCGCGCTGATCCTGTTTCACTTCTAGCCGGCGCGGCTTGCCTAAAAACCACAGTGATGCGCCCGGCTCGATTAACGTTTGCCATTGCTGCCGCTGCACTTGGCGCGCGCGCGTTTTTTCGATCCACGCGGATTTTTCTTCGATAAAGCGCACGATATGTTTTTGGCTCATGCCGTGCGGCGCGCGCACCTCCACGCCGCCATCCTCAAGCACATAAACAACCAGCGTTTTGCGCGCCTGAAATTTCACACCGTAAGAAAAATTATCGCTCATAACGCAAACAAACCGCTCCCGTTGCCGTGCTGATCGCCGATGAAATTCCGAATCACCGCGATAAATTCGTCGCCGTAACGTTCAAGTTTATTTTGACCGACGCCGCTAATGCCGAGTAACTGCATTGCATTCATCGGCTGTTCGACGGCCATTAAACGCAACGTCGCATCGTGGAAAACCATGAATGGCGCGATACCCAATGCATCGGCAATGCGTTTGCGACAATCGCGCAAGGCCTGCCACAACGGTTCCAGTTCGGGTGCGACATCGACACGGCGATTGCGCGCACGCTGTTCGCGCGCGCCGCTTTCGGTGGTGTCGACACGCAGCGCCAGCGCGATTTCACCGCGCAGTACCGGTCGCGATTGTTCAGTTAAACGCAAACCACCGTAACCTTGTAAATCGATTTCGAGCAAACCGCGAATCAGCAATTGGCGGATCAGCGAGCGCCATTGCTGTTCGCCCAGTCCTTGCCCGATACCGAATGTACTGAGTTTATCGTGGCTATGCTGTTGCACTTTTTCGTTGTGCTTGCCGAGCAGAATATCGACGACATGCCCAGCGCCGAAACGCTGACCGCTGCGGTAAATGCACGACAATAATTTTTGCGCCGCCTGCGTCGCATCCCACTTTTGCGGCGGCGTCAGACACGTATCGCAATTGCCGCAGACCTCGCCATAATTGTTTGCGAATTGATCGTCGCCGAAATAATCGAGCAACATGCGCCGACGGCAATCGGTGGTTTCGCACCAGGCGAGCAGCGATTCGAGTTTGAAATTTTCCTGGCGCTTGAATTGTTCGGACGCGTCGCTATTCGCCAGCATATCCTTCATCCGCACCACGTCCTGCAAACCGTATAACAGCAATGCGGTGGCGGGTTCGCCGTCGCGGCCGGCGCGACCGGTTTCCTGGTAATAGGCCTCCATGCTTTTCGGCAGATCGAGATGCGCAACGAAACGCACATCGGGTTTGTCGATACCCATGCCGAAAGCGATGGTCGCGACCATCACGACATTGTCTTCGCGCAAAAAGCGGCGCTGATGCGTTTCGCGCAACTGCGACGGTAATCCCGCATGATACGGCAGTGCGGTGATGCCCTGCTCGTTCAACCATTCCGCGGTCGCTTCCACTTTTTTGCGCGATAGACAATACACAATGCCGGCTTGGCCGCGATAGCTATCGAGAAATTTCAGCAGCTGTTTGCGCGCGTCGACTTTCGCTGCAACCTTATAACAAATATTCGGTCGATCGAAACCGCTGACAAACCACGCCGCGTCGCGCAACTGCAAACGCTCGTTGATTTCCGCACGCGTGCGTTGATCGGCCGTCGCGGTCAGCGCAATGCGCGGCACCTGAGGAAAGTGTTGCGTCAACACGCCGAGGCCGAGATAGTCCTTGCGAAAATCGTGGCCCCATTGACTGACGCAATGTGCTTCATCGATCGCAAATAAAGCGATTTCGCAGCGCTGCAAAAATTGCAGCGTGCGCTCCTGCAGCAAACGCTCCGGCGCGATATACAACATATCGAGTTCGCCGCGCGCTAAGCGCTGTTCGACCGTGCGCTGCGCCTCGGCATCGAGACTCGAATTTAGAAACGCCGCGCGCACGCCGAGCTGATGTAGATTTTCGACCTGATTCTGCATCAGCGCGATCAACGGCGACACGATGACGCCAACACCGGCACGCAATAACGAAGGGAT
>DASXYH010000295.1:0-2892 GCA_036502545.1 Spongiibacteraceae bacterium | reverse complement strand
ATGTTTCGAAGGACTCGATTTAGCGCAAGCGGCGTACGAATGGAATTACGGCCGGCAATTGATGGCGATTCGTCTGCACGAAACCACCTCTGAAAAACTGCAAGAAGCTGATTTGTTTTCGCGCGATTATTTGCTCGAACGCCCATTGCTAAAAGCGATTTCGAGCGAGCAACCGTGCGTGTTGTTGATCGACGAAATCGATCGCGCCGACGAAGCATTCGAAGCGTTTTTGTTAGAGGTTTTATCCGACTATCAAATCACCGTGCCCGAACTCGGCACGCTCAAAGCAAGACATATCCCGCAAGTAATTTTGACCAGCAATGGCACGCGCGAATTATCCGATGCGCTGCGTCGCCGCTGTCTGTTTCATTTCCTCGATTACCCGACGCTGGCGCGCGAAATTGCCATCGTCAAAACCGCTGTGCCCGAAGCTGAAACGCAATTGATCGAAGACGCCGTGCAATTCGTGCAGCGTTTGCGCCGCGAAGATTTAGGCAAAATGCCGGGCATTGCCGAAACGCTCGATTGGGTGCGCGCACTGTTCAAAATGGGACAACACCATTTGCCCGACGATATCGCGCTGCTGACGTCGACGCTGGGCTGTCTGCTGAAAACGCGCGACGATCGTTTTCAAATCGGCGCGGAGCGGATTCAACAATTGCTCGACGGTCGTCGCACCGGCGTCGCAGAGAAAAAAGCGTGAGCGCCGCGACGACGACAGCGCCGATCGAAAATCTCGCCGGTTTCGCTGCATTGTTGCGCGATCACGGTTTGAAAGTCGGCGTGTCCGAGCAGCAATCGATGATCGCGGCAGCGCTTAGTTTTACGCAGCCGAACAGCGCTCAAATCAGCGCGGCATGGCGCGCGATTGCGTGCCACTCGGCAAAGGATTGGCGGCAATGGCCCGAATTGTTCGAGCGCTATTGGTTTCCACATAAGTTGAAAGGTACCGTGCGCGTCAGCGGGCAAACGCGACCATCGCGCAATCTACGCGAGGTATTACAGACCATGCACCAAAAGATGGACGAAGCTGCCAGCCGCCCTAACGCTGAAGCTCAGCGGCGGCTGGCTGCGGGCTTGGACGCGGCCCCGGAACATAGCGTTGAAGTATCGAATGCTCGACAAACGCAGGGCGGAGCGACCCGCACCGAAGCCTTGCACGATCGCGAATTATCGCAATGGTCGCCGCAGGATTTGCAGGGGCTGCAACAAATCGCCGATCGCATCGCCGCGCAATTGCGCCGCCGGTTAACGCGGCGCTGGTGCATCAACGGCGCGGGCAGCAAACTCGACGTGCGCCGCACATTGCGCGACAGCGTAGCGGTCGGCGGTTTACCGATTTATCCCGCCTGGCGACGCCAGCGCCGCGAGCAGCCGCGTTTATTTATTCTGGTCGATGTCAGTCGTTCGATGGAAAGTCATGCGCAACTTTTTTTACGCATCGCCCGCGCATTTGTGCAGGCAGCGCGGGCGCGCGTGTTTGTATTTCACACGCGCTTGGCGGAAGTCACGCCGCTGCTGCAGCGCGATTCGGGCGCGGTGCAGGAAAAAATCAACGCGGTGACCGCCGGTTTCGGCGGCGGCACGCGCATCGCAACCAGCATCAACGATTTCGTGCGTGCGCATGCGCGCAGCCAGATCAACCGCGGCTCGCGCGTGTGGATATTGTCCGATGGTTTCGATGCCGATCCGGCCGATCAACTCGCGCAAAGCCTTGACGAAGTGCATCGGCGCGGCGCCAAAATTACCTGGTTTCATCCGACGCGCGGCGTGCCCGCATCGGCAGCGATGCAAACGGCGATCGCTCATACCGGCATCGATCGCTTTGTACCGCTGGCCACGTTGAAAGATTTATTCGCGGCGCGCACTGTATTGCAATAGCTGTATTTGCAGTAACCGTACTGCAAAAAAAGTCATAAGGAGAGCGTTATGGACGCGATGCAATTATTCGAAACTGCGCTCAAGCTGCAGCGCGAACAGCAACCGTTCGCGTGGGTGACGGTGCTGCATGCACAGGCGCCGGCGTCGGCCCGCCCCGGCGATAAAGCGCTGGTATTGGCCGATGGCAGTTTGCATGGCTGGATCGGCGGCGGCTGTGCGCAACCGGCGGTGCTGAAAACCGTGCGCGCGGCGCTGAGCGACGGTGTGCCGCGCACGATTCGCATTGCGCCCGCGAACGCCAGCGAAGAGCGCGCTATAGACGACGTGTTAGAGTTCGGCATGGCCTGTCATTCGGGCGGCGTGCTGGAATTATTTATCGATCCGATATTGCCCGCCGCGCGCTTGATTATTTTCGGCGACTCACCGGTGGCGCACACGCTGGTCGCGCTGGCTTCGCGCGTCGGTTTCAATCCGGTGATCGTAGCGAAAGACGCGCAGGCGACGGATTTTGCCGATGCCAAGCGCGTGCTCGATGTCGATGATGCGCAAGCAGTCAAACAAACATTGGGCTCAACCGATTGGATCGTCGTTGCCACGCAGGGTCGCCGCGATGTGGCTGCATTGAAAGCTGCACTCGCATTGCAGCCGAAAGCTTTATGGTTTGTCGCCAGTGCGCGCAAAGCCGCAGTGCTTAAAGAAAGTCTGATTGCCGACGGCGAAGACGCTGCGCAAGTCGCGGCGATAATCGCGCCGGCCGGCCAAATTCTCGGCGCGCACACACCGGAGGAAATTGCGCTATCGGTGTTGGCGGCAGTGGTTGCGCAGCGACGCCAAGCGCCGGTGCTGGCGGTCATGCAAAACATTGTGCAATCGTCTGTTGCGACAAATACAACGTTTGTTAAAAACGCAATGACAGCACCTGTGACAAATGCAACGGCTTCAACAAATACAGTAGATATCGCAGTGTCGCCGGCAGTGACGACTCCGAAAAAATCATCCTGTTGCGGAGAT
>DASXYH010000294.1:0-5850 GCA_036502545.1 Spongiibacteraceae bacterium | reverse complement strand
CTGTTCCGATATTTAGGAGTTTCAAACTAATGCATTGAGTTTTGAGAGGCGCAAAACATTCGAAAAAGTGCGCTCCGCAACGTTCGCGCACCGGCACGTCTTTTATAGTTCTGGCGTGCCGCTTACATCGGCGGTATTGTCATGAGGATTAGAAAAATGCCCGCCACACTTTCCGATCCACTCGAGGTGCTGCAATTATTTTTGCACACGGTCGCAGTCTTTATTATTGCATTGATTTTAATTCGAATTGCCGGGCGTCGTTCATTTGGGCAAAAGACGCCGTTCGATTCGTGCCTCGTCGTGCTGTTCGGTGCGATATTAAGTCGCGCCGCCGTTGATGCCTCTCCGTTTTTGCCGACCGTTGCCATCTGTCTTACCATTGCCGTATTGCACCGCTTAATTGCTTGGCTCAGCGTTCGCTACGACCGGTTCGAACGCTGGATCGATGGCGTTGAGCGGCCGCTGGTGGTGAATGGTGAGATTATCGAACGCAATATGCGGCGCGGATTGATCACTCGGCGCGATCTGCAAGAGGCATTGCGAAAATCCATCGGCGCGGAATCCATTGAAACGGTGGCGCTCGCATTGCTGGAGCGCGACGGTAAAATTACTGTCATGCAACGCAATTCATAGCACATCATTTTATGTTTGTAATTCCAATTTTATTCTTCGCAAACAAACACACACGCAGCCAACGGCGGCGCAGTGAGTAGCAGCGAATCGGAATGCTGATGGCTCGGCACCGGCTCGCTATACACGCCGCCGCCATTGCCGATATTGCTGCCACCATACAAGGCAGCATCGGTATTTAACAATTCGCGCCAAAAACCTGCGCGCGGTACGCCGATGCGATAACCGTGACGCGGCACCGGCGTAAAATTGCAGATTACCAGCAGCGGAGGCACGCTCTCGCCGTAGCGGCAGAACGCAAATACGCAGTTGGCGCTGTCATCGCCGACGATCCATTGAAAACCGCGACTGTCGTTATCGAATACATGCGCAGCCGGATAATGGCGATAAATATGATTCAGATCGCGCACCAACTGCTGTATGCCGCGGTGCAATGGATCGTCGAGCGCGGACCAATCCAATGGCGCATCGTGATTCCATTCGCGCTGCTGCGCGAATTCGCCGCCCATGAATAATAATTTTTTTCCCGGCTGAAACCACATGAAAGCAAAATACACGCGCAAGTTCGCGAACTTTTGCCAACGATCGCCGGTCATTTTGCCGATCAACGAACCTTTGCCGTGCACGACTTCATCGTGCGACAGCGGCAGCATGAAACGCTCGGAAAATGCATACAACAAACCGAACGTCATTTTGTTGTGTTCATAGTTACGATAAAGCGGATCGGCATGCATGTATTGCAACGTGTCGTGCATCCAGCCCATGTTCCATTTAAACGCGAAGCCAAGACCGCCGTGCTCGGTACTCTGCGTGACACCAGGCCACGCGGTGGATTCTTCCGCGATGACGATGGCGCCGGCACAGCGCTCGGCGACAATGGTATTTAATTGTTTAATAAAATCGACCGCTTCGATATTTTCGCGGCCGCCGAATTTGTTCGGTACCCAGCCGCCGGGCTGGCGCGAATAATCGCGATACAACATCGACGCCACTGCATCGACGCGCAAACCGTCGATGTGATAACGCTCCAGCCAATGCACTGCGCTCGCCAATAAAAAATTGCGCACTTCGTTGCGGCCAAAATTGTAAATCAACGTATTCCAATCCTGATGAAAACCTTCGCGCGGATCGGCGTATTCGTACAGCGCGGTGCCGTCAAAATGCGCGAGGCCGTGCGCATCGGTCGGAAAATGCGCGGGCACCCAATCGAGAATGATGCCGACATGCGCGGCGTGACAGCGATCGACAAAACGCGCGAACGCGGCGGGCTCGCCATAGGTTGCTTGCGGCGCGTATAAGCCGAGCGATTGATAGCCCCACGAGCCGCCGAATGGATGCGCGGTAATCGGCATTAATTCGATGTGCGTAAAACCGAGTTCGGCGACATAAGGAATCAATGTATCGGCCAGTTCATCCCACGTTGGTAATTGGCCCGCTGCAAAATGTTTCCACGAACCGGCGTGTATTTCGTACGTTGCTATCGGCGCGTGCGGCGATTGCCGTTCGGTGCGCACGCGCATCCATTCGTCATCGCTCCAGTTGAAATTCAGCGGCGCGCTGACGATCGATGCCGAACCCGGCGGCGCTTCCGCGCGCAGTGCGATCGGATCGCTTTTCAACGGCAATAACCCGTGCGGGCCGAGAATTTCGTATTTGTATTTTGTATCCGGTTGCAATCGCGGTACGAATAATTCCCACACGCCTGCCTCGATACGACGGCGCATGGTATGACGCCTTCCATCCCAGCTGTTGAAATCGCCGACCACCGACACGCGGCGCGCGTTCGGCGCCCACACCGCAAAGCGTACACCGGGCACGCCGCCGATTTGCATCACCTGCGCGCCGAACACGCGGCCAATATCCAGATGCCGCCCTTCGGCAAATAAATAAATATCGAGATCGCCGAGCAGTAGGCCGAATGAATACGGATCTTCAGTTTCTTCAATCGCCTGTGGCCATTGAATGCGCAGGCGATAGCGATCGACATGCGCGATTTGGCCTGCGAACAAACCGGGAATTTGAATTTCATCGAGCGCGGTCAGCACTGCGCCGGCAACGGCATCGATAATTTCCACGCCGCGTGCGCCCGGCAAATACGCGCGAATAATCGAACGATCGCCATCGGGATGCGGACCCAAAAATGCGAATGGATCGCCGACCGCACCGTTTTGCAATGCGGCGGCGGCACGCTGATCGATATGCAAGCGCTGTTGTGCTGCGTCGCGCATCGGTTGTCGCTCAGTGCGCATCGGTTGCTCCGAATTGCGATGGCTGTTTTTCTGTTGTTGTCGGTGTCGCTTCCACAGGCTTTCGTTTTTGTTCCAACTGCATAAGGGCCGCCGCCAAACCGCGTAGCGGCACGCTGAGCCAGTCGGGGCGATTCGTCGCTTCATAAACAATTTCGTACGCGGCTTTTTCCAGCACGAACAAATCGATCAACGCCGCCGCAGCCGCATCGGACCAGCGCGCGGGCAGATCGGCGGTAGCGCGAAAATATTCGGCGATAAAGGCATTGGTCGACATCTCGCGAAAGCGCTGCAATAAATCAGCGCGCAATAATTGCGCGGCTTCGCCGCTATCGACCGCCGGCCCGATGCTCATCGCGGTGACATAATCGAACGAGCGCAATATGCCGGCGACATCGCGCAGCGGGCTTTGCTTCGCGCGGCGCTCGGCCAACGGCCGTGCCGGTTCACCTTCGAAATCGATGAAATAGGCATCGTCCTGCGATACCAGCACCTGGCCCAAATGCAAATCGCCGTGAATGCGAATGCGCAGCGAATCTTTACCCTGCGCTGCCAGCTGATGCACGATCGCTGCGGCACGCGGACGCCACGTGAGCAATTGCGCCGCGTGCTCGCTATCTTGCGCATGCGGCCACACGCGCTGCGTTTCGATGACGGCGAAGGCGGCGTGCAATTGCGCCAGCACCGCCTGCGCCCAGCGTTCGCAATCGGCAGCGGTGGCGCTTTCGGGTTTGAAATCGGGATCGGCTGTCGATTGCGCCAGTACTGTATGCATCTCGCCGAGGCGGCGCCCTAACACGGCGGCGAAGCGCGCGAATTCGGCCATATAATCGATACTCAGCCCACCG
This sequence comes from Spongiibacteraceae bacterium, assembly GCA_036502545.1. GTDB lineage: Bacteria > Pseudomonadota > Gammaproteobacteria > Pseudomonadales > CAMLJR01 > CAMLJR01. The sequence goes on along the minus strand of DASXYH010000294.1, from coordinate 2,126 downwards.
GCTTTATCGTCGGGCAACAAGGTTTCCTGCAATGCACGCTCCAATTGATTTTGCGTCCATGTCCACGCGTCGCCCTGCGTGTGAATATACAATTGCGCCACCATTAAAACGCGCACAGTGCCGTCGGCTTCGACGCGGGTTACCTGTCCGAGCAATTGCGCAGTGTTGGCAAACTTACGCTCGGTGAGCGCTCGACTCATTTCCGCTTCCGGATGCATGCCGGGCGCGACGCGGCGAATGATTTTGATAATGACATCGCCGATCACCAGCGAAGAATTCGATTGCTCGACTCCGATCCAGCGAATTTCTGCCGCCCCGCCGACATCCATTGATGCAAGTTGCGCGCTGCCTTCGAAATGCAATTCGCCGTTACTGCACGGTAATGTCTGATTGCTTTGTAATAATTGTGCGATCGCGCGTGCAAATGTCACAAGCGTGAAGGCATCGGTGAGATAACCGACGCGCTTGCCGCGCCGCGCGCGCGCCAGCGCCAATTGATTGGGCAGCGGACCGACGGTGTCGTCTTCCGAAATAAATCCCAGCGGCAATAAATAACGCTGTGTTGCTTGTGCGTGTTCGATTTCGATTTCGCTCAGCAACAATGGCAACCCGTTACCGGGCAGCAGTGTGGTTGCGGCGATGCGCACTGCACCTAACGCTTCGCCTTTGCCGCTGAACCAGCGCCGCTTCGGCAAATACGTCGGCAGTATTTCGCGCTCAAGCAGATTGCGCGCTGGCTCCGCGAGAATATCGTCGACACCGTTGCGCAGCACCAGCGTGATCAGATCGGGCATCGGCTCCGGATATTGGGTATGCCAGGCTGGCATCTGCGCCTGGCCCGCCAGATAAAACCAATAAAAACCGTACGGTGGCAGCGTTAATAAATAACTGAGCTGACCGATCGGCGGAAACGACGAACCACCCATCATTTCCACCGGCACGCTGCCAGCATAAGGCGATAAATCCAATTCGACCGCCTGTGCCGAGCGCGACACATTCGCCACGCACAGCAGCGTTTCGGTGTTGCCGTTGCTGTCGGTGTAAATGCGCAAATACGCAAGCACGCGGCGGTTGACCGGATACAACAATTTCATCGCGCCGCGACTGAATGCTTTCTGGCGTTTGCGAATATCGAGCATGCGCCGCATCCAGTTCAGCAGCGAATGTGGATCGCGGCTTTGCGCTTCGACATTTACCGCTTCGTAGCCGTACAGCGCATCCATGATCGGCGGCAATACCAGACGCGACGGTTCGGCGCGCGAAAAACCGCCGTTGCGATCGGGCGACCACTGCATCGGCGTGCGCACACCATCGCGATCGCCGAGATAAATATTGTCGCCCATTGAAATTTCATCGCCGTAATAAATAATCGGCGTGCCCGGCATCGACAGCAACAGTGAATTCAATAATTCGATGCGGCGACGATCGTGTTCCATCAAGGTGGCGAGACGGCGGCGAATGCCGAGATTGATACGCGCCCTGCCGTCGGTTGCGTATTTTTCCCACAGATAATCGCGCTCTTTATCGGTGACCATTTCCAGCGTCAGTTCGTCGTGATTGCGCAGAAAAATCGCCCACTGGCAATGCGGCGGAATATCCGGTGTCTGGCGCAGAATATCGGTGATCGGAAAACGGTCCTCCTGCGCCAGCGCCATGTACATGCGCGGCATCAGCGGAAAATGAAATGCCATATGGCATTCGTCGCCGTCGCCGAAATATTGCCGCGTATCTTCGGGCCATTGATTGGCCTCGGCCAATAACATGCGATCGGGAAATTCCGCGTCCACTTCGGCGCGAATGCGTTTCAGTACCGCGTGCGTTTCCGGCAGATTTTCGTTGTTGGTGCCTTCGCGTTCGACCAGATACGGCACAGCGTCGAGACGCAAACCGTCAACACCGAGCTTGAGCCAGAAATTCATCACACTAAGCACCGCTTTCAGCACTTGTGGATTATCAAAATTCAAATCCGGCTGGTGCGAATAAAAGCGGTGCCAGTAATACGAATTCGCGACCGGATCCCACGTCCAGTTCGATTGTTCGCTGTCGCAAAAAATAATACGCGTGCCTGCGTATTTCTGATTCGTTTGCGACCACACGTAAAAATTGCGCGCAGCAGAATCCGGCTT
>DASXYH010000293.1:0-3974 GCA_036502545.1 Spongiibacteraceae bacterium | reverse complement strand
TTTTCTCCGCAATATGCCGTGGCGGCGAATAGTGCGGCGGAAGGTATTGTCTTGCGCATTACCGGCGTGACCAGTTTCGACGATTACGCGGCGATAGTGAATTATCTGCGCCATCTCAGTTTGATCAAAAGCGCGAGCCCGGTATTGCTGCGGAATGACGAGCTATTGCTGCAACTTAAAATCGAGGGCGGCACCGAACAATTGACGCGTCAGTTAGCGCTCGAAAGCCGATTGGCGCCGACGGATAATCCAGCGACTGCGCAAACGCCGCTGCCGATCGCGTTGAGTTATCGTTGGAGCGCGCCGCGAAGCTGAGCATGGGCGAGCAATTATTATTGTTTCGTCCGCGCAGCGATGCGAGCTTCGCGAATTTCTTTTGCAGCGCGGCGAACGCGACCACGTTGCATGCATTGCAGGACTGGTTGCGGCAAGCGGGCGGCGTATTTTATTTGTACGGCGCCGAAGGCAGCGGCCGCAGCCATTTATTGCAGGCAGCCTGCCTTGAGTTTAACTTTCTGTATCTGCCGCTCATGGATCTCGCCGATCAAAATCCACAGCAGGTTCTCGAAGGGTTGGATAGCGTACAGAGCATCTGCCTCGATGATATTCACACTGTGACCAACAATTTGCTGTGGTGCGAATATTTGTTCCATTTATTTAATCGCTGCGCGCAAGCCGGCACCAAATTGCTGATCAGTGCATTGCAGCCGTCCGCGCAACTGCCGTGTTTGTTGCCGGATTTGCGCTCCCGTTTGGGGTGGGGCGGCAATTTTCGTCTGCAATCTCTCGACGATGAAGCTAGTGCGAAGGCTTTGCAGTTGCGCGCGAGCGAACGCGGTATCGATTTAAGCGACGACGTGATCGCGTACATCCTGACACGCCATCCGCGCAATTTCACCGCGCTGCTGCAACTGCTGGAGCGCCTCGATAAACAATCGTTAGCCGAAAAAAAAAGAATTACTATTCCATTCGTTCGTCGTATTCTCGGCACGGCAATGTAGGAAGGTAGGGCCTGCGGTCATTGGTTGATCAATTTTCAATTGGCTAATGGATCGCTTGGCGCTAGAATCGCCGCCCTTGAGAACAAGCGCTCGCCGCAGTGGGTCGAAGGCGGGCAAATCAAAAAATGGGAGGGACTATGAAAGTTCGCGCATTACTAGCAATGATTTTCAGTGTATTGATTGCAGCTCCACTAACAGCGGTAGCCGATCCGGGTCAGTTTTATGTAACGCCATTCGTAGGGCTGCAGGACTTCGATCATTCGCGTGAAGCCGGTTCCAACACCGTTTGGGGCGTTGGCGGTGAATATCAATTTACCGAGCATTTCGGCGCTGAATTAGATTACACCCGCGCCTTTAATGGCATGAGTGCCGGTATTCCTAAAGTTGATGTCGACTATGATCGTTTGTCGCTGGACGGTATTTATTACTTCGGAAATATCGGCTGGAATAAGATTTACCAGCCTTATTTGAAACTCGGTGTCGGCCACTCACGTTACGATTACGATGTCGGCAACGACGATAAACTCACCGATATCGATGCCGGTGTCGGCGTGCGCGTGAAAATGATAGATCGTCTTGCGCTGCGTCTCGAAGCTAAAGCCTTGCATGAAACCGATACCAGCCAAACTCATGGCTTATATACGTTAGGTGTGAGTTACGCGTTTGGCGGCGAGAGCAAGCCCGTTGAGAAGCCGGCGCCGGCTCCTATCGTTGCAGCGCCACCTGCGCCGCTTGATAGCGATGGCGATGGCGTAACCGACGATAAGGACAAATGCCCGAATACGCCGCGTGGGCTCGAAGTGGATGCCGATGGTTGCGAATACCATTTGACCAAAGCCGAGGAAGTGCGTATCGATATTAAATTCGCCACCAACAAATCCGATATTCCGGAAGAGTACGTGGGCGAAGTCGAGCGCGTTTCGAAATTCATGCACAAATATGCGAGCGTGAAAGCCGAAATCGGCGGTCATACCGATAGTACCGGCTCCGATGCGTATAACCAGAAACTGTCGCAGCGCCGCGCCGATGCGGTGAAAGATATGCTGGTTAATCGTTTCGGTATCGACGCTTCGCGGCTGACCTCGGTCGGTTACGGCGAATCGAAACCGATCGCCAGCAATGATACCGTTGATGGCCGCGCGCAAAACCGCCGTGTTGTTGCGGTGATGCATGCCGAAACCACCGAGCCGGTAATGAAGAAGTAATCGTCACATCGAAATAAAAAATCCCCGCACATGCGGGGATTTTTTTTGCGATCGTTAATCAATAAAAAGGCGATTTCAGCCAACCTACCAGGTTCCACCAACCGCTCGATTTGGCATCCAGCTCGGCGGCCGCTGCAATTAAGCGCGATTTTTGTTGTGCGGTTAATTTGGGATATTTCGCTAATAATTTATCGAGCGGCTGCTTATCGGCCGCGGGACAGAGAGCGCTTTGTTGTTTAACGCAGGCGCTGGGATCGACACTGCTGACGCACAAGGTCTTGGCGTTTTGGATACATGCCGCCGCTTCGGCCTTTAGTACGGCGCAGGCTTGGGATATTTCCACGCTACATTGTGCGGCATCCGCGCCGGTGCAACTAGAACTCGGCGATGTATTGCAGACGCGTTGCAGCGTTAGCTCGCGCAGCGCTTTAGTCGCCTGCTGATTGCGCTGCGTGGCAACGCGATGCGCAGTTTGCAGCGAGCCGACATGAAAATTGTCTTCAAGAAATTGTTGATCCCGACATTGCTCGGCACTGTACTGTTGTTCACAACGAGCGATGGTATTTTCCAGCCAGCTTGCATTGGAGTCTTCCGTTGGAGGCCTCTCTTCCTGAGCGAAGGCAGTGATGGCGAATAATGCAGCGGCGAGCGCGGTGAGTCGATAAGTGTTGAACACGATGCTGAATATCCCGATCGCAAAAAGTGTTGTCAGTATAGATCAAGGCTCGTTTTCTACCGACGCTGCGGTGCTGCTGATGACTGCAGTCAAGCTGGCGACGGTTTGCGGACCTTGCAATGTCTGCCGCAACTTGCCTTGCGGATCGAATACCAATGTCGTCGGTAACGCATCCGGGCGTTGATAACCGAGCAACTGCGCTGGATCGGCGAGCAATACCGGAAACTCGATTTTCAATTTCGCGATTTGTTGTTGCAATGAATCGCCTTGCGCGCCGTCGTAATTGACGGCGAGTAACACCACTTGGTCCTTGTGCTGTTGCTGAAAGCGATTTAATTCAGGCATTTCTTCGACACAGGGCTTACACCATTGCGCCCAGTAGTTGATCAGCAACCATTTGCCGTGCGCATCGGCGAAGCTGCCTTTATCCCCAGTCGCAGTCTGATAGTCAGACTTGCTGCAGCCGCTAAATAACAAGCTGACGACGAGGCACAGCAGCAATTGGGTTTTCAATATCGGTTTCATTCTGTGTTTTTCTCATTGCTAACGAACTGATTGCTGCTGCGCTCGAATAATTCGTCGAGTGATACCTGCAATTGCAGACGATTATGCTCGCGTAAATCCGCTAGCCGCTGCGTGCATTCTCGCAGCCAAGGTTGCTGCAACTGCTGCAATTCATCGAGCGGACCCGGCACCAACGCGAAACACTCGCCTAATTCCCACAGCGTGTAATGCTGCAGTGCACGACCGAGAATATAGTTGCCGTTGCTGTCGACCTTGATTAATCCGGCATCGAGCAGCGCATTACGCACGACCGACCAATGCTCCGCCGACAGCGTGAAGCGATCGAGTAAATAATGGTGGCGCAATAATTCGCTTTCACGCAACACGGCGCCGTGCCGATGTTTGCGCCACAAAATCTCCAGCACTGCCACCGCCGTGAGCCAATTCGGCAAATGGCTGTCGCGGCCGCCATAATTGGAAATGGCATGGACGAATTCCGCACCTGCCAGCACGATCACCCATGAGGTGTAGATCCATAGCAAAAATAACGGAATCGCGGCGAAGGTGCCGTAGATCAATTGATAGCTG
>DASXYH010000292.1:0-11550 GCA_036502545.1 Spongiibacteraceae bacterium | reverse complement strand
ATCGAACACACGCGAGCGGGTTTTGAGAATAGCACTGCTCGGGTCTTGGGTGTCTTCCCGAGTGCGATTGCCCATTGCATCGAGCGTGTAGTGCACTTTGTTGCCAGTGTTGTCCGCAATATCGGTTAAGCGGTGCGCGGTGTCGTAGGTGTAATTTAAAGATGAGCCATCGGGCAGCGTGACTTTAAGCAATTGGCCGACGCCGTCGTAATCGTACGCCGTCGTTTGCACACCGTTCACCGTACGCGACTTCAGCCAGCCGCGCGGCCAATAGGTCAGTGTGGTAATCACACCGTTGGGATCGGTGATCGACAATGGGCGGCCATTTAAATCGTAGTTGGTGATCGAAGTGACTAAACCCACCGCGTTTGTCACCGTGGCCAAATCGCCGATCGAATGCACGCTGCCGGCGACAGTACTGGCGGAGGAATAATACGTGTACGTCGTCACGTCATTCACATCGGTGCGCGGGCCATCGGCCGTTAAGACTTGACCCACATTATTGTAAGTCCAACTCCATGTGCGGGATTTAGACAGCGCGGTATCGGTCATCGTTTTCGTTAATACATTGCCGGACGCATCGTAAGTAAACGATGTGGTTTTACCGGGTTCGGTAATCAGCGTCGGCAGGCGATACACCGCATGCCATTGCGTGGTGATCGTTCGAGAAAGAGAAGTACCGTACGCTTCGGTGCGCGAGGTTTCCAGGTTGCGTGTTAAATCGTATGAGTAATGGGTGATGTTGCCGTTGAAATCGGTCTTCGAGGCGGTATTGCCGTTGGAATCGTAAGTCGTTGCCGAATCCGTGCCGCAGCCGAAACTGCAAGGCTGCGTGACACCACCATTTTTGACTACACCTAATACGTTATTAAACGAATAAGTGCGGAGTGTATTTAATGCGTCGGTAACTGTAGCTGATGCAACGTTACCATTACTATTTAGGCTGTAGGATATTGTAGCTTTTTCAATCCCGCCTGCATGCTCTGTCGAAATTGCTCGCCCTGCGGCATCGTATTTGTAAATGGCAAAGCGACTGTTATTTTCATCGATAATACCTGTGAGAGCGTTCGGCAACAATGCACCGGAAGTATTCGCCAATTCATTGTAGATATAGGTTTTTATTTTGTTGTCTGGATACGTAAGAGAGATAAGGTTTCCTAATGTATCGTACCGGTATAAAAAGCTTTGGCTTTGGGGGTCCTTAACTTGTATAAGTCGCGACTTGCTGTCATACCCAAAAGATAAAAAGCGCCCAAAACTATCAGAAACGCGAAGCAGTAAACCTGCCGGAAGAATAGATGTCGTTGGATTTCCATTTGTATCGAGTACATAACCTCCGGTTGAGCCTGCTGTGCCATCAGTATAAGTAAGACTTTGAAGATACCCTGAGTTGCTTGTGACTGATATTAGCTTTCCAGAAGAGTTGTAAGTTTCGATACTATTGTCTGCTGCAACTTTATATGTCCATCCAGATGGAGATGCCGTTAAAAGAACATCGGATATATCAGAATCCGATTGCCACGTCGAGCCGCTCAGCGTGAAATAAAAGCTTCGCCCATCACCGCGCCTCACAATCACAGTGGTTACGCCCGACCTACTTATATATGTTATGTGACGTTCATAATTATTGCGCCAAAAACTCCCCATCACTCCTTGTTGGGAATCTAAAATACTGTTGTATGCTCGAGTGAATGAAAGCGAGCTGGGGCCTATACTTGCAATATCAGTTTCAAGTTGGAATTTGTTGCCATTTCCGCTGTTTATTGGATTGTTTATCAAGTTTGTACACTGATTGCCTCCTTTATTCTTATCCCCTACCGGGTCTCCGTTAGGCGTACACTGCCCACCAGAAAGCTGATAGCCGGATGGGCATGATAAAGTTCCACTTATACCGGAGCCACCAACGCAATCTCCTGTTAGTGTCGCGCCACCCCATGCTCCGTCCTGTAAAAAATTCAGATTAGTTGATACATTGTAAGAGCACTTTCTTGAAGTTCCATCGATCTGGCATGGCTGGTAGTTAGTCCACCATCTTGAAATCAATGCGAATGGGCTAGTGTCACTAGTAGGAGCATTAGAGCAGCTCCCCGGAGGGTAATAGTCACTAGTTGTGTAAGGTGCACCGTATTGAGCAGCGACGTTGGTTTGACCGGCAAATGTAGCTGGCGTCACAACAGATGTGGTGAGAAAAAGCAGTAGCTGCGCAATCGACGGGGTCAGTCTCCATCGATTTTGTTTTGAGTTTTTATTTCGCGTTAAACCGCCCTCACCCCTAGCCCCTCTCCCGCAGGGCGAGGGGAGCTGACAATTGAGCGCGGCAAAAAATTTTGCGGTGGATTTTGCAATCGCAGAAAATAAATTCTTCACTTCCCTGATCCTTAATTATTCGTATTATTTAAATCCCGCTGCGGGCTCTCACAAAACTACAACTTCAATCTACCCTTTGAAAGTTACGCATTCGTTATCTGGTGATGACAACAGCTTTTGGCATAACGGAACAGACTGACACCGATCCTAAACCAACCCAGACTGACATATCAAGCTATTTGCGCAATGATTACGAAATTATGCCGCCACTGCACGCACTTCAATGGCCACCTGTAGCTTTTTCCGCACAGCGCTCAAAATCGCGGCAAGGTTATCGCTGTAATCTTCGGGCTGAAAATGCCGTCGTTTATGAATACACCATGAATGTAAATATTGACGCCTGTCACTTCATAAATGATACGGTAGGAATACATGCTGATTTCACGCACATTATCTTCGCCGATTTCCGGCACCGCTCTGCCCAAATGCGGCAGCTTCAGCAAATCCTCCACTTTGCCTGCAATGTCCTGAATCACACGAGTGGCGTAACGCTTGGAATCATTGGCGATGTATTGATGAATCAAGCGCAAGTCTTCGCGTGCCGGCTTTGACCAGACGATCACCACTTTTCAATATCACGCTTCAAATCGTCGTGGCTGATAACTTGACCCTGTTCGACGGCATCGCGGCTTTTACGCAATTTGTCGATGACATAAAGTCGGTACATGATTTCATCGATGTCGGCATCTTCGGGTAGGCGTTGAAGGGATTCCAGCGCCTCCTGCTTGAGTGTTTGTGCATTCACGGTCGGCTCCTCTTGTGTAAACTGAATTTCACGTTATTCGCTCAGCCAGCGAAGGGGTTTGAAAGGATGCTAGCAGGTGTTTTAACGCACCGGCAATCGATCTTTTCCGAGATTAAAATCTCAAGCGCTTTACACAACTGCCACCGCATATACCTCGATGTCGACTTTACGCCTAGCCGCTAAAAAAGGGCGCATTGCGCGCCCTTTCTCGACTGCACTACTTCACCACGATGCGATCGTGATTGCGCTGCACGAGCTTATCGCCGATGCCTTTGACTTCGGCCAGTTGATCGATTGATTTGAACGGGCCATGCTCTTTGCGATAGGCGACTATCGCTTCGGCTTTGGATTGGCCCACACCTTTCAAGCCGTCGGCCAACGTCGCCGCATCGGCGGTATTGATGTTGACGGCTTTTACCGGTTCGGCGGGCGCTTCTTTGGCACACCATCCCGAAGTGGAGGCAGTGAGTAATGCGAGGGAGAAAAATAACGGACGAAGTGATGTTCTGAATTCCATGTCGAGCTCCTTAATGACGGTTTGATCTTCCTGTTACCGCAATCCTGCGGCACCTATAAATTAACTCAACTTTTACTCAGATCGCAATACCCGCTTCCTGCAAAATAGTATGCAATGCTGCGGCCGGATTTTTACTGCGTGTGATCGGCCGGCCGATGACCAGATAATCGCTGCCGGCTTGCAGCGCCGCGGCCGGTGTTGCGATGCGCGATTGATCATCGGTATCGGCATTAATCGGCCGAATGCCGGGTGTAACGAGAGCGAACGGTTGCATCAATTGCGCGCGCAATAGCGCGCTTTCCTGCGCCGAACAAACCACGCCATCGAGCCCGCACTGTTGGGCCAAATGCGCCAGCCGCAAAGCCTGCGCTGCAGGCTTGCTATCGATACCGGTCGCGCGCAACTGCTCTTCATCCATGCTGGTGAGCACGGTGACTGCAATCAGCAGCGGCGCATCGTCGCCGAACGGCTGTAGAATTTCGCGCGCAGCCGTCAGCATTTTCGGTCCGCCGCTCGCGTGCACATTGACCATCCACACGCCCAATTCAGCCGCAGCGGCCACTGCCGCCGCAGTTGTGTTCGGAATATCGTGAAATTTCAAATCGAGAAAGACATCGAAGCCGCGCTGTATGAGCGCTTTGACGACTTCGGGTCCGGCGCGCGTGAATAATTCCTTGCCGACTTTAACGCGACACAACGCGGGATCGAGTTGATCCGCCAGCACTTCGGCCTGCGCGCGATCGGGATAATCGAGCGCAACGATAATCGGCGATTTCATTGCCAATATAACCTCATCCAATTCGAGCGACGAATTCAGTCGGCTTCGCCGCCGCCGATCGGCTGCATCGTATTCCATTGTTTGCAGCTCGGACACAGCCAGTGAATCTGCCGACCGGAAAAACCGCAGTGATTGCATTGATAGGTCGGTTTTCCCATTGCCATTTTTTGCAATAGCGCCTGCAAAATTTCCAAACTGTTTTCGTAATTGCCGCTTTCGCGCTGCATCGAAATTAAATTCAACAAGCCGCGTGTCGTCGGGCGAGCACGCATTTGTTCGGCGAGAAATGCCGCGGCCGCAACTTGACTTTCGCGATGCACAATCTCCTCGCAAATGGCGAGTATCAAGCGCGTCGACGCGTGTCGCGCGAGGCATTCCTGCAAATAATCGCCGAGCTGCTCGCGCTTGCCGATTGCATCGTAACAAGTGCGCAAAATATCGAGCATTTCGGGAATTAACGCGGGGTTCTGCGTAGGAATCAACTGTAAGGCGTCGATTGCCGCCTGAAAATGTCCCGCGCGATATTCCAGCAACCCCATCAGCAAAGAAGCGCGCACCGATTTTCCATCGCGAATCAGTGCCTGCTTGAGATGCGCACGCGCACCGTCGAATTCGTTTTTATCGAGCGCGTACTGCGCAAGCTCGCAATGAAAATGCGCGATCGCACCGTCGAGTTCGGGATCGGGTTCGGGTGCGCTCAAAAATAAATTGCGCCGCGGCAATAATCGTGTTGCCGTTTCTATCGCTTTGGTCCAATCGCGTTCGGCCTGATAGATTTCCACGAGATGCCGCAAACTGGTCGGACGCAATTCTTCCGAGCTCTGCACCAGCTCCTGCAATATTTTTTCCGCGCGATCGTATAAACCCGCGCTGATGTAATCGCGCGCCAATTCGAGTTGCGCGCGCTGCAATTGCAATGGCGGCAAATTGGGACGCGCCAATAAATTCTGGTGAATGCGAATCGCGCGCTCGACATCGCCTTTGCGCCGCATCAAATTGCCGAGCGCCAAATGCGTATCCAACGTTTCTTTATTAACTTCGAGCGTTTCGATGAAGGTTTCGATCGCCTCATCGGGGCGATCGTTCAGCAGATAATTGAGACCGCGAAAATACTGTCGATAGGCGGCCGTTGCCCCGCCCGGCAGCGGCGAGGCGCCGCCGGCAAAACGGCCCAGCAACCAGCCGCATGCAATTGCGGTAAATACCAGCAGAAATAGCCAGAACATTGCCATATCAGTGTCTGAGCGCTGTGCCTCGAAGTTCCGATAGCTCGCGCTCGCAATTTTCCAGACGACGTCGCAACCGATAGCGATTGGCCTGCAATTTAATCAGTGCGACACTGCTGGCGAGCAATCCCGCCAAACCGCCGAGCGCAAATGCGGCCAGCAGCCAAACCGCGAGCGGACGTTCGCGCAATTGCAGCGCCAATAAATCGAGCGGAACGCTTTGACCGTTCTGCAGCGAAAACAACAACCCGAAAATCAACACCAGCAATAACACGATCGCGATCAGCACGCGTTGAATCCAGCGCATTGCGTTATCCCCTTCCGATTTTGCCTGCGAAAAACTCATCAAAAAAAAACGGTATGATCGCGGGACCATACCGTCTGTTTCGTTTCAACACAATCGCAACCAGCGGTTCTGGCGCAATCAATGATTCTGAATGCTCTGATTGACGCGTTCGCGCATTTCCTTACCCGGCTTGAAGTGCGGCACATGTTTGCCCGCCAGTTCCACCGTATCGCCGGTTTTCGGATTGCGGCCCTGACGCGGCTCGCGATAGTGCAATGAGAAACTGCCGAAGCCGCGAATTTCGATGCGCTCACCGGTCGCCAGCGTTTGCGACATATGTTCGAGCACGGCCTTCACTGCCAGCTCGATATCCTTGACGGATAATTGCGGTTGCTTCGCCGCAATACGTTCGATCAATTCGGATTTAGTCATTTTGTTTCCCTGCTCGATAATTGCTAAAAAGCCAATGGCCAGTAGCATTTTGCCAGCAGCGGTCACAACAATACCGGCGGCCCGTGCGCAACACGGGCGCTGGAATCAGACTTACTCCTGGTTTTGCACTATTCCTGATTCTGCATCTGCGCTTTGATCAGATCACCGATCGTGGCAGGAGCGCTTTGCTCAGTCTCCTGCTCGCGGTGCGCGCGAACCGCTTCTTTCTCGTCCTCGATGTCCTTGGCTTTGACAGACAAACCGATTACGCGATTTTTGCGGTCCACGCTGATGATCTTGACCTCGATGCTGTCGCCGACTTTAACGGCATTGCGCGCATCTTCCACTTTGTCGCGGCTGATTTCGGAGGCTTTCAATACGCCTTCAATTTCCGGGGCCAACGTAATGATAGCAGCTTTTGCATCGACTTCTTTTACCGTGCCATTGACGATAGAGCCTTTGTCGTTGGTGCCGACAAAGCTGGTGAACGGATCCTGCTCCATCTGTTTCACACCAAGCGAAATACGCTCGCGCTCGGGATCGATCGACAGAATCACGGTTTCGATCACATCGCCTTTCTTGAACCGGCGCACGGCTTCTTCGCCGGTCTCGTTCCAGGAAATATCGGACAGATGCACGAGACCATCGATATTGCCTTCGAGGCCGATGAAGATACCGAAATCGGTGATCGATTTGATCGCGCCGGAAATCTTGTCGCCTTTGGCGTATTGACGACCGAACGCGTCCCAGGGATTTTCCTGGCACTGTTTGATGCCGAGGGAAATACGGCGGCGCTCTTCGTCGATGTCGAGCACCATGACTTCGACTTCGTCGCCGACTTGTACCACTTTCGACGGATGAATATTCTTGTTGGTCCAATCCATTTCGGAAACGTGCACCAAGCCTTCGACACCTTCCTGCAATTCGGCGAAGCAGCCGTAATCGGTGAGATTGGTGACCTTGGCTTTGACGCGCGTGCCTTCCGGATAACGGCGAGTAATTTCCACCCACGGATCGGCACCGAGTTGCTTCAGGCCCAGCGATACGCGATTGCGTTCGCGATCGAATTTGAGAATTTTGACTTCGATTTCATCGCCGACGTTGACGATTTCGCTCGGATGCTTGATGCGCTTCCACGCCATGTCGGTGATGTGCAGCAGGCCATCGACGCCGCCGAGATCGACGAATGCGCCGTAATCGGTGAGGTTTTTGACGACGCCTTTAACTGCCATGCCTTCCTGCAGCGCGCCGAGCAATTGCTCGCGCTCCGCACTGTTTGCCTGTTCGAGTACTGCACGACGCGAAACAACCACGTTGTTGCGTTTCTGATCGAGCTTGATGACTTTGAATTCGAGTTCTTTGCCTTCCAAATGCAACGTATCGCGCACCGGACGCACATCGACCAACGAGCCCGGCAGAAACGCGCGGATCGTATTGATGTCGACGGTGAAACCGCCTTTGACTTTGCCGTTGATAACACCTTTGACCACGGCTTCTTGTTCGCAAGCTTTTTCCAGGTCTTTCCAGGCTTCGGCGCGCTTGGCTTTTTCACGCGACAGTCGGGTTTCGCCCCAGCCATCCTCTACCGCTTCGAGTGCCACCTGCACTTCGTCGCCGATTTGTAATTTCAATTCGCCGCGTTCGTTTTCGAATTGAATACGCGGAATCACGCCCTCGGACTTGAGGCCGGCGTGCACGGTGACCCAATCGTCGTCGATGTCGATCACGACACCGGTTACAATCGCACCGGGATGCATTTCAATTGTTTTCAGGCTTTCTTCGAACAGCTCAGCAAAGCTCTCGCTCATGTCTCTACCTTCATATAATAAATGGAGCTACGCTCCTCCTCCGCCACCAGCTGACAGAGGTCTGGTTAAAGTCCCGAATGGTAACGACAGCTGGTTTTTCGCGGCCATTCAGATCAAATTAAATTGCTGCGCGTCAGATCAAATCGCGCTCGCGCGCCCTAATCATTTCACGTTCGCGCCTTTAAATTAAGTCGCGTTCGCTCAAGAGCTGCAACACATGCTGGAACACTTGCGCGATGTCCAGTGCGGTACTGTCGATGACTACGGCATCGAGCGCCGGCTTGAGCGGCGCTACTGTGCGTTCGCTATCGCGTTTGTCGCGCAGCCGTATGTCCTCTAAAAGGGCCGCGAGGGTAACACTTTCCCCTTTACTGATCAACTGCTTATGGCGGCGCAGCGCCCGTGCTTCGGCGCTTGCGGTGAGGAATATTTTCAGCGGCGCCGATTCGAATACATGCGTGCCCATATCGCGACCGTCAGCGACCAAGCCGGGCTTGCGCGCAAAATCGCGCTGGCGCTGTAATAACGCGGCGCGTACCACGGCAAACACCGCTACGCGCGAGGCGTAATAGCCCGCCTGCTCGCTGCGCACGGCCGCGCTGATATCGTGGCCATCGAGCAGTACGGCAGCCGGCTCACCCGGGCTCGTCGCCGCGAATTCGATATTGAGCTGCTGCGCGATCGCGGCAAGCGCGGGCTCATCATCGAGATCGATACCGCGCTCGACCGCGACTAAACCGACGATGCGATACAAGGCGCCGCTATCGAGCAGATGCCAACCCAAATGCTGTGCCAGCATTTGCGCCAGCGAACCTTTACCCGAACCGCTGGGTCCATCGATTGCCAACACCGGCACGCTGCGCGTCATCAGCGTGCACCTTGCGCTTCGATGCGAATTCCCGCGCGCTGGGCGAGTTCGACAAAATTCGGAAACGAGGTGGCAACGTTATCGCAATCTTCAATTGTGATCGGCGCGCTCGCGCGCAATGAAGCAATCGCGAATGACATCGCGATGCGGTGATCATGATGGCTGTGAAGCGTGCCGCCGCCAAAAACTTTGTTGTCACCGCCGACAATGACGATACCGTCCGGCGTGGGCTCGGCGCTGACGCCAAGTGTTTTTAAACCATCGGCCATTACCTGAATGCGATCGCTTTCCTTCACCCGCAATTCTTCGGCGTCGCGCAAAATCGTTGTGCCTTCGGCACACGCCGCCGCAATGAACAGCGCGGGAAATTCGTCGATCGCCAACGGCACCTGCTCTTCGGGAATTTCGATGCCGTGCAACGGCGCATAGCGCACGCGAATATCCGCCACCGGTTCGCCGCCGACTTCACGCGTATTCGCTATCGTCAAATCCGCGCCCATCAATTTTAAAATAGTGATGATGCCAATCCGTGTCGGATTGATGCCGACATGCGTGAGTGTAATATCCGAGCCCGGCGCAATCGCGGCAGCCACGATAAAAAAAGTCGCCGACGAAATATCGGCGGGCACATCGATTTTTGTTGCGATCAATTTGCTGCCGCTTTTAATAGCGACTGTTGCATTGCCGCGCCGTTCGATCGGATAACCAAAACCGCCGAGCATGCGCTCGGTATGATCGCGCGTCGGCGCCGGCTCGGTCACAGACGTTTCGCCTTCGGCATACAAACCGGCCAGCAGCAAACATGATTTCACCTGCGCGCTCGCCATCGGTAAATCGTAATGAATGCCTTTGAGCTTTCCCTGACCGCTAATTGTGATTGGCGGGCGACCGCCCTGCTGCGTTTCGACCATCGCGCCCATCAAACGCAATGGTTTCGCAACACGCTCCATCGGCCGCTTCGATAACGATTCATCGCCGATCAATGTCGCCGAAAATTTCTGGCCCGCGATCAAACCCGACAGCAACCGCATCGAGGTGCCGGAATTGCCCATATCGAGCGGACCATGCGGCGCTCGCAAGCCATGCAAACCGACACCGTGCACGCGCACGTTGCCGTTATCGGGCCCTTCAATTGGCACGCCCATCGCGCGAAACGCATTCAATGTCGACAGCGCATCTTCGCCTTCGAGAAAACCGCTGATTTCGGTGACGCCTTCGGCGATTGCGCCCAACATAATCGAGCGGTGCGATATCGATTTATCGCCGGGAACACGCAGGGTTCCAATCGCGCTGCCGCCCGGCTGCAATAAAAATCTCACGTTAGTACTCTCTATAAATGTACTTACTAGTTCTATGAATTACTTACTAGCTCTCTGAATGACTTACTCGTCGCTGGGATTAGTTTCGCGCTGACGCAACAATTCGGCGAATCGATCGCGCGCCTGCTTGGCTCGAGTGAACGTCGCGAAAATCGCATCGCCATCGCCCGCCGCTATCGCTGCGCGCAGTCGCATTAAATGTTCAGAAAACTGATCGATTGCATTTAATAGCGCAGCGCTGTTCGCCAACGCGATGTCGCGCCACATGGTGGGATCGCTCGATGCGATGCGCGTAAAATCGCGAAAACCGCCGGCGGCATATTTGAAAATTTCGCGCTGCGCGGGATCGCCGGCCAACGCATCGACCAATGCAAACGCGGCAATATGCGGTAAATGACTGGTTGCAGCGAGAATCGTATCGTGGTCATCCACACTCAAACGCGACAATTCGGCACCGGTGATTTTCCACATCTGCTCGATACGATCGAGCGCAGCTTTCGACGTATTTTCGGTCGGTGTCAAAATCACGCGATGATTGATAAACAAATCGGCTTTCGCCGCGACGATACCGCTCTGTTCCGAACCCGCAATCGGATGCGCGAGCACCAGATTCGCAGGCTCTTTACCGAACGCGCGTTGCGCGGCGCGCAATAAATTACCTTTGACGCTCGCAACATCGGTAATGATCGTCGCCGCATCGATAAGCGGCACCAATTGCTCGATCATTCTCTCTGCGATCAACGTCGGCGTTGCGATAACAACAACCTCGGCGCCTTTAACCGCGTCTGCCAAATCGAGACTGTAGCGATCGATCACGCCGAGTTGCACGCCGGTTTGCAGCGATGGCGCGCGATGGCCCCAACCAACCACTTCGCGTACGGCATTTTTTTCTTTCAACGCTTTCGCGAGCGAGCCACCGATCAAGCCGAGACCGAGAATCGCAATGCGTCCAAATTCCGCCACGACTTAAATGGCCCCGCTCTCAGTGATCTTATGCTCAGCAATCTTGCTCTCAACAACCTTCGGCAAAGCCGCAAGAAATTTTGCGTTTTCCTGCGGCAGACCAATCGAGATGCGCAAATGATTCGGCATTTGATACGGCGTCAACGGACGCACAATCACACCTTCATGCAATAGTTTTTGATAAATCGGCAGCGCGGCGCCGGGCATTTCGACCGTAATGAAGTTTCCGGCGGACGGAATA
>DASXYH010000291.1:0-3473 GCA_036502545.1 Spongiibacteraceae bacterium | reverse complement strand
GACTGGATGCGCAAGGATTTGGCTTATACACTCGATGAAGCGCGCCGCAATGGCAGCTCGCTGCCGCTCACCGCGCTGGTCGATCAGTTTTACGGCGAAGTGCAGGCGCTCGGCGGCGGCCGTTGGGACACATCCAGTCTGCTGGCGCGGCTCGAAGCGTTGCGCGCAACAAAAATAGAAAATAATTGATGGAGAACAGCGTGAGTGATCAACGCGAATTGCTCGGCGATTTATTGAGTTTTTTGCAGCATTCGCCGATGCCATTTCATGCCGTCGACAATATGCTCGGGCTATTGCAGCGCAATCATTTTCAGTTGTTGGCGGAAAGCGATAGCTGGAATTTACAGCCGGGCGGACGCTATATCGTCACGCGCAACGATTCATCGTTACTCGCGTTTGTGCTCGGCAGCGACGATCCGATTGCGACCGGCGTTCATCTCGCCGGTGCGCACAGCGATAGCCCGTGCTTGAAAATAAAACCGACGCCGGAATTGCAGCGCAACGGTTATTTTCAATTGGGCGTTGAAGTGTACGGCGGCGCGTTGCTGGCGCCATGGTTCGATCGCGACCTATCGCTGGCGGGCCGCGTCAGTTACACGACAGGCGACGGCAAACTCGCCAGCGCGCTGATCGATTTCAAAAAGCCGATTGCAGTGATACCGAGCCTTGCGATTCATCTCGATCGCGAAGTCAACAATAGTCGTTCGATCAATGCGCAGACCCAATTGCCGCCGGTATTGATGCGCGCCGATACTAATTCGACGCCGAATTTTCGCGCACTATTGCTCGAACAGTTATCCAAACAAAGTGGCGTCAATGATGCGCGCGAAATTCTCGATTACGAAATCAGTTGCTACGACACCCAGCCGCCGGCATTGACCGGATTGGCGGAAGAATTTATTAGCAGCGCGCGCATCGATAATTTACTGTCGTGTTTTATCGGTATTCGCGCGTTGTTGAATGCAGACGGCAAGCACACCGCAATGATGGTGTGCAGCGATCACGAAGAAGTCGGCAGCGCTTCGACGGCGGGCGCGCAAGGCACTTTGTTGCAATCGGTGCTGCGGCGCATCGCTGGTTCGCACGCCGGGTTTATCGATGAGAACTATGCGCGCATGATTGACCATTCGCTATTAATCTCATGCGACAACGCGCACGCGATTCATCCGAATTTTGCCGATAAGCACGATGCCAATCACGGCCCGCAATTGAATCAAGGTCCGGTTATCAAGATCAATGCGAATCAGCGTTACGCGACCAACAGCGAAACCGCCGCGCGTTTTCGCCACCTCTGTCAGCAGGTCGATGTGCCGGTGCAAAGTTTTGTCGTGCGCAGCGATATGGCTTGCGGCAGCACGATCGGTCCGATCGTCGCCACCGAAATCGGCATCAAGACGGTCGATGTCGGCGTGCCGCAATGGGCGATGCATTCGATTCGCGAAACGGCAGGCAGCCGCGATTGCTGGTATTTATTTCGCGTTCTACAACAATTTTTCAGCAGTAAATTCCAGGAAATTTCAGCCCAATGAAAAATAACGGCCCGATGAAAAAGCAACGCGTTCTCACCGGCATCACCACGACCGGCACGCCACACCTTGGCAATTATGTCGGCGCGATTCGTCCGGCGATTCGTGCCAGTCGCGATAGCGATGTCGATTCGTTTTATTTTCTGGCCGACTATCACGCGCTGATCAAATGCCAAGATCCCGAGCTGGTGCGCCACTCGACAAAGGAAATCGCCGCGACTTGGCTGGCGTTGGGGCTCGATACCGATAACACCACGTTCTACCGCCAATCCGATGTGCCGGAAATTACCGAACTCACATGGATTCTCACTTGCGTTACCGCGAAAGGATTAATGAATCGCGCACACGCGTATAAGGATTCGGTGAAAAAAAATGAAGAGGCCGGCGCAGACGTCGATTTCGCCATCACGATGGGCTTGTTTTCGTATCCGATTTTAATGGCCGCCGATATTCTGCTGTTCAACGCGCATAAAATTCCGGTCGGCCGCGATCAGATTCAGCACATCGAAATGGCGCGCGATATCGGTCAGCGTTTCAATCACATTTATCGCGAACTATTCGTTTTGCCGGAAGCGTTGATCGATGACAACGTCGCCTTGCTCGGCGGGCTCGATGGCCGCAAAATGAGTAAAAGCTACGGCAATACGATCCCGTTATTTTCATCGGAAAAAGAATTGCAAAAGCTCATCAATAAAATCAAAACGAATTTGTTGGAGCCGGGCCAGCCGAAAGATCCGAGCGATTCGACGCTGTTTCAAATCTGGCAGGCATTCTCGACGCCGGAGCAAACCCAATACATGCGCGAACAATTTGCGGCGGGCATTGCGTGGGGACAGGCGAAAAAAGAATTGTTCGGATTGATCAATGCGGAATTGGCGCCGGCGCGAGCGCGCTATGAAAAATTGATGGCGAGTCCTGATCATATCGAAGCGGTATTGAAAAAAGGTGCCGAGAAGGCGCGCGCAGAGGCGGCGCAATTGCTCGCAAAGGTGCGCCGCGCGGTCGGCATCGCGCCGCTTGCATAGCCGATGTTGAAGCGTGCGTTATTAGCCCGACATCTTTCGATGCCGGGTTAATAACTGCTAAAACGATGGCGAAAAAAAGCCGCCCGAAGGCGGCATCAATTTTCTTTCTTAGGGAGAACCTGACAGAGCTGTATTTCCTGCCACGCCCAGGAGCGCAGCGTTCACCATTTCAATATAGCAGCGCAGTTCCGTGCCGGCAGACGGTTTGATGATTTTGTGAATCGCCGCACACGATAAATTAAGGGTCACAATGCCGCAATTTCCATCTCGTTGAATTTCAATTTGCTTGTTGAACTGAAATCGTATCGATGGCGCGGCTGCAGCCCATTGCCATAGCGGAGTAGGCATTTATGACATCACTGGTGTTATTCGCTGGCATGACGCTGCTGGTTTGTCTGTCGCCCGGCCCGAATGTGATGCTGGTTATAGGCTTTGCCTTGAAGCAAGGTTTCGCGCCCGCCGTGCGCGCCATTATCGGCATCTCGATTATCAATGCGTTCTACCTGACGCTGGCGGCGCTAGGGCTAGTAGCACTGGTGGTTGCATCGGCGCCGCTGTTCAACGCGCTGCGTTACTGCGGCGCGGCTTATCTGATTTATCTGGGGGTGCAATTATTGCGCGCGAGTTTTGGCGAGCGCGCAGCGATTGCCGCTACATCGCTGCCAACGCGCCCCTTCCTGCAAGGTATATTCACGCATTTGAGCAATCCCAAAGGTGTGCTGTATTGGTCCGCGTTGCTGCCGCAGTTTCTCGACGATTCTCAGCCGCTTGCAAGGCAAATTATTGCGCTCGGTTCTTTCGCGGTGGCGATCGATTTTACGGTGATGATCGCGTATGCATTGCTATTTGCATCGACCAGCCAATTGATTCGCGGTTCACGATTTTTTCGCTGGATCGAAATAATTGCCGGCAGTTTTTTTAT
>DASXYH010000290.1:0-13361 GCA_036502545.1 Spongiibacteraceae bacterium | reverse complement strand
TCCTACCGGAACATTCTTTATATTATGGTTTCGGTTCGATATTAAGGCTTTTGGCGTCAGTCAGCTGGTGTAAAATAACGAAAGCACTTAACCCCGAAGTGGTGATGCTATCTTTTTTTATTATTCCTTCGGTTGAACAATCTGTTTTATCTATTCAAATATCTAAAATTCAAATTTTCTTTTGTTGAATTACAAATTGAATCCGGTTGCGCCAGTTTGTTTAACCGTAACTCACCATCTCAAGTTTAAACGGCAAAGCCCTCAACCTCTTCCCCGTTGCCGCAAAAATCGCATTGCCAAGCGCCGGCGCCAGCGGTGGCACGCCGGGTTCGCCAACGCCGGTGGGCGGCGCGTCGCTCTGCACGATATGCACTTCGATCTCCGGTGCTTCGTTCATGCGAATTATTTCGAAATCATCAAAATTGGTTTGTTTCACCGCGCCGTCTTCGATCGTAATTTCGCCTTTCAATGCAGCGCTGAGCGCGAAAATAATGCCGCTCTCCATCTGCATTTTGACGATGTCG
Organism: Spongiibacteraceae bacterium; assembly: GCA_036502545.1. Lineage (GTDB taxonomy): Bacteria > Pseudomonadota > Gammaproteobacteria > Pseudomonadales > CAMLJR01 > CAMLJR01. The sequence continues at coordinate 12,837 of DASXYH010000290.1, read as the reverse complement.
GGATTCACCGTGCGACCGCAATCGACCGCGCACACGACTTTATGCACTTTTATGTTATTACCTTCGACAGAGATTTCGGCGACTTGCGCGACGATCGTTTCGAACGCTTCATGCACCGCGATGCCTTGAAAGCTGCCAATCGGCGCGTGGCCCCACTGCGCTTTTTCCGCAACTAATTGCAGCGCGTTGCGCGTGCGTTCCTGTTCCGGCTTCAGCAATGACAAACGATACGCGAGCGGGTCTTGATGCAATGCGTGTGCGATTTCATCGAAAAAACTTTCGACAAAAAATGCGTTGATCGAATTGCCGACCGAGCGCCACGAGCCGACCGGCACACCCGGATCGTAATGCACGTAATCGACCCGCAAATAAGGTATTGCATACGGCAGCACGGCGGCGCCTTCGGTAGAAGTCATGTCGCGCGTGGCGACTAAATTACTTAGCATGCGCATCGGTGCGCGCGGAGTCCACGGCGGCAGGATGGTTTGCGCGAACATCGGCAGGATGCCGTGCATGACGCTGGGGCACGCGATCTTGTGCTGCCAGCCGACGAGTTTTCCGTTTTGCAATTGCGCGCGAAAGCGCGACAGCGACAGCGGCCGATAAAAATCGTGTTGCATATCGTCTTCGCGGCTCCATTGTAATTTCACCGGCTTGCCGACGCGCTGCGAAAGCAGTGCGGCTTCCACCGCGTAGTCGGCATAACCGCGTCGACCGAAACCGCCGCCGAGCAGCGGCGAATGAATAAAGACCTGCTCGCGCGGATATTTCAAGATATCGGCCACCGCGGCGCGAAACATATCGGGGCTTTGATTGCCGGTCCAGATATCGATTTTATCGGCGCGCACGTCGGCGACGCAGTTGAGCGGTTCCATCGTCGCGTGCGCCTGATACGGCGCGAAATATTCGGCTTCGATGATTTGCGTATCAGCGGTGTTACTCGGTGCCGTGCCCTCGTCGGTGGTTTTGTGGCCGTCGTTGCTATCGAGCTGTTGGCGCAATAGTGCGAGCAATGCCGTGCTATCGACGCCGATGAGCGGGCCTTTGTCCCATTCGACGTTTAATATTCTCGCGGCTTTGCGCGCGGGCCAATAACCGTTGGCGATGATCGCGACGCTGTTATCGTTGAACGCGAATACCGAACTGACGCCGGCAATTTTTTCGCTCGCGCTCGCATCAAATGTTTTTAATTTGCCGCCGAAATGCGGGCAGCGCACCAGCACTGCGTACACCATGCCTTCGCGCTGTAGGTTGTGCTCGCATAAGTCGATGCCGAATAAGCCGCTGCCATCAACTTTTTGTAGCGCATCGAGACGACGATCGTATTTACCGATCAGCTTGAATTGCTCGGGCACTTTCAAGGTGATGTATTTAGGTATCGGCAGTGTTTTGGCGGTGCCGATCAATGCGCTATACGGCACTTCGCGTTTTGACACCGGATCGCGCACACGACCGTTTTCGGCGATCAGCGTAGTCACCGGTACATTCCAATCCTGCGCTGCGGCGGCGAGCAACATCGCTTTCGCGGTGGCGCCGACTTCGCGCAGCGGCCCGTAACTGTTTTTCACCGCCATGCTGCCGCCGGTGAGTTGCATGTGCAGTGTCGGATCGATGAAATCGGGATGGCTCGGTGCACCGATCAATTTAATCGTGGCGGGATCGACTTCGAGTTCTTCCGCCACCAGTGTGGTCATGCCGGTGTAAACGCCCTGCCCCATCTCGGCGCGATTAATTTGCAAAATGATGTCGCCGTTCGGCGTGATTTCGAGAAATGAATTCGGATGAAAGCTGTCAGCGGTGACGGCGGGCGCGAGTGTCTTGTCGCGGCAACCGGCGAGTTCGAAACCGATGATCAGCCCACCGCCGATGAGCGCGGTGCTTTTAATAAATTGACGGCGATTGAGGCTCATGCGTGCGCTCCTTCAGCGTGCGCAATCATTTCCGCGGCGCGATGAATCGCTTTGCGAATGCGCGGATACGTTCCGCAGCGGCAAATATTGCCGGACATCGCCGCATCGATATCGGCGTCGCTTGGATTTTTATTGCTCGTTAACAATGCGCTCGCCGCCATAATTTGACCGGACTGGCAGTAACCGCATTGCGGCACATTGCCTTCGATCCAAGCGGTTTGCACTGCGCGATCGGTAGCGGTCGCGAGACCTTCGATCGTCGTGATGTGTTTGCCGGCAATGATGCTGATCGGCAGAATACAACTGCGCGCCGGCGCGCCATCGATATGCACGGTGCACGCGCCACACAGACCGGCACCGCAACCGAATTTGGTGCCGGTCAATTGCAGTTGTTCGCGCAGTACCCACAGCAGCGGCGTATCCGCTTCGACATCGACCGATTTGTTCGCGCCGTTCAACGTAAATTCAATCATCGCGATTCCAAAATTTATTTAAAGAAGCGACCAATTATCTTCCGCTTTAATTACTGCACCATCTCGCAGCGGTTGGCGCCGGAAGGGGTTCTCTTTCAGGACTTCCGTGGCGAGCATTCAAGTCGCTTCGGTGTGGTCGGCCTAGCAGCGCTCGACAACTTCTCCGATGGCGAATAACACCGCAGCTTCGATAAAATCACCTTCTTGTCCTGAAAAAGAGAACCCCCTTCCGGCGCCTCATGCTCTGCTACAGCGGTTTTCTGGCGTGCTGTCAGCGCCTCGACATCGAGCCATTCGCACAGCAGAAATTCGAGATCGCGACGCGCAAGAATGGTCGAGGACATGCACATAACTCTGGGGCTCGGCAAGGGTCGAGCATAAAACTAAGGGAGGCAAAAAATAACCGGTCCGCCGCGCCGCTACAACTTAAAAATTAGCCATATCATCAGTAAGAACTTGTCGTTAGTCAAAAAATTGTTTGGCGATCAATTTTTCGAACATCATTTCCGGCAACAGTTTTTGCAGCAACGGCAACAATTTGACCTCTTTGCCGATCATGTAACGCGGCCGCAGTTTTGGAACTTCGAGCAATGCGATGATACCGTCGGCGACATATTCGGGCTCGTTTGATTTTTCCAGACTGAGCGCCAACTTTTCCGAAATCGGCCGCAGCTTCGCTTCGTAGCGCTGGCGCACTAGCGGCGGTGTCGTTTCCCACGAAGCGCCGGTGCTGGCGGCGACATTCGCCGTCATCGGCGTTTTCATGCCGCCGGGCTGAATCGATGTCGCTTGAATTCCGAACGGCAGCAATTCATTGCGCAGCGTCGCGGTCAGTCCTTCGACTGCCGTTTTCGACATGTTGTACATGCCGTTGCACGGCACCGCGACGCGCACTGCGCCCGAAGTGACGTTGATAATACGCGGCGCTTGTTTGCTTTCGTGCAGCAGCGGCAAGAACGCTTTGCAGACGCGGATCGGACCGAACGTGTTGACTTCGAAAATGCGCTTCGCTTCGGCCATATCGACGCCTTCGATCGGGCGGCTTTGAATACCGATGCCGGCATTGTTGATCAGCACATCGAGACCGGCGCCATTTAAAAACGTTTTTACTTTTTGCGCGCCCGCTTCGACCGATGCATCGTCCATCACATTTTGCTCGATCGGCGTGACACTGACGCCCGCGGTTAGTTGACCGATATCGAGACCGGGCAGCACCCCGGCGAATACGCGCCAGCCTTGTTGCGACAGTTTGCGCGCCATTGCCATGCCCATGCCGGTCGCAGCGCCGGTTATGAAAACGGATTTCGTCATGTGTGTGCACCTCTCTTAATTTATTCGTTATTTGAAGATTCGATACTGCGTATGAATGGGCAGCACCGCAATCGGTCGATAATACATAATTGGATTATATTTGTGGCTATATTACACCGCTGGCTTTGATTCGCCGCTTAATTATTGTTAAGGAAAGATCAATTAGAGGTATTCATAAAAAGGTACGCTGTAGCAGAGCATGAGGCGCCGGAAGGGGTTCTCTTTTTCAGGACTACTGTGGCGAGCATTCAAGTAGCTTCGGAGTATTCGGCCTAGCTGTATTCGACGACTTCTCCGATGACGATTGCAGAGAAGCTTCGATAAGATCACCTTCTTGTCCTGAAAAAGAGAATCCCTTCCGGCGCAACCCGCTGCGAGACCAGGCGCTAGCTAAAGGGAAATGCTTAATCCGAGAGATTCAGGCCGCGCGAATCGCCTCGGCGAGTTTGGAATCCTCTTCCTGTTGCAGCTGCCACATCTCGGCGAATTTACCGTTGTGTTCGATCAATTCGCGAAAATTGCCGCGTTCGATAATACGCCCGTGCTCCAGCACTAAAATCTGATCGGCATCGACCACGGTGGATAAACGATGCGCGATGATCAGCGCCGTGTGATCCGCGGAGATTTCGCGCAGCTCTGTCTGAATCGATTTTTCGGTTTTTGAATCGAGCGCCGATGTCGCTTCATCGAAAATAAGAATGGCAGGACGCTTCAGCAGCGTGCGCGCAATCGCGACGCGCTGCTTTTCGCCGCCGGATAATTTCAAGCCGCGCTCGCCGACCATCGCGTCGTAACCATCGGGCAATGTTTCGATGAAGTGATGAATATGCGCCGCCTTCGCTGCGGCGATCACTTCATCGCGCATCGCATCGGGCCGACCGTACGCGATGTTGTAATAAATCGTATCGTTAAACAGCACCGTGTCCTGCGGCACGATGCCGAGCGCTGCGCGCAAACTGGTTTGCGTTACGCTGCGAATATCTTGACCGTCGATCAAAATACGCCCCACATCGACATCGTAAAAACGAAACAGCAGACGCGACAGTGTCGATTTGCCGGCGCCGCTCGAACCGACCACCGCCACCGTATGTCCCGGCGAAATGTCGAAACTGACATCGAATAAAATCTGGCGCTTACCGTCGTAATTGAAATCGACGTGCTCGAAACGAATGCCGGCGCCTTTGCTGACATCGAGCGCAATGGCATCGGGCGCATCTTCGATTTCGCGATTTTCGTGCAACAGGCCGAACATTTTTTCCATATCGGTCAGTGCCTGTTTGATTTCGCGATACATCACGCCGAGAAAATTGAGTGGAATATAGAGCTGCACCAATAAGCCGTTAATCATCACCAGATCGCCGATCGTCATATGTTTTTGCACGATGCCGTCAGCTGCGCGCCACATCAACAGCGATACCGCGAGCGCGACGACGAAACTCTGCGCGCTGTTCAAAAAACCCAGCGACGTTTCGTTTTTCACCGCGGCGCTTTCGTAGCGCTGCAGATTGACGTCGTAGCGCTGTGCTTCATAATCCTCGTTGCCGAAATATTTTACCGTTTCGTAATTCAGCAGCGAATCGATCGCCTTGGTGTTCGCTTTCGAATCCATCTCGTTCATGGTGCGCCGATGCGTCGTGCGCCATTCAGTGATCCCGACCGTCGTGCCGATATAGATAACCAGGGCGGCCAATGTGATCAGCGCAAACCACGCATCGAATTTGACGAACAGCAGTCCGCACACCAGGGCGATCTCTAAAATCGTTGGAATAATGCTGAATAGCATGAAGCTCATCAATGTCGCGATGCCGCGTGTACCGCGTTCGATATCGCGCGAAACGCCGCCGGTTTGGCGCTCCAAATGAAAGCGTAAACTCAACGCATGCAAATGCCGAAACACAGTTAATGCAATGCGCCGCATCGCACGCTGCGTGACGCGCACAAAAACGATATCGCGTAATTCGCCGAATAGCGTCGACGACAAACGCAGCAAACCGTAAATCAGCAACAGTATCACCGGCACCGCGAGCAGCGCCTGCGTCGGATTCAGCGCATCGACAATGCGTTTCATCATCAGCGGTACGCCAATATTGGCGAGCTTGGCGAGCACCAGAAAAATCATCGCGATCGTCACACGGCCGCGATATTCGCGTAAATACGGCAGCAGTATTTTGACGACGCGCCAGTCGCCGGTGGCAATCGATTTTTGAGGCGAGTTAACTGATGTTGCGTGCTGCGGGTGCATCGAAGGACCTTGTTACATTTTGTGCATTGTTGCGATCGATATTACTCAGACCGCGTTCGATGCGTTTCGATCATGCATTGGAAATCAAAACACTGATTGAAAATATGAGTAGCGGTTAAAAAGCTACGTACGGTGCCGATATGCCCGGTTGGCCTGCGATCGCGGTGAAAATTTTGCGGCCAAAAAAGAACGACATTCCCCAGTCGAAGCCGCCGTTATACTTGCCGCCAAGGTTGCTGAACGCGTTAAAGCTGGCGTTGAGAGATTTAGCGTTTGCAATGCTGAATGAAATAGTGAGGCTGGCGTTGTTCTGGCCGATGATCTTCGCCGATAAACTCAATGGCGATGATGGGCAGAAAAATACGCCCGCATTGTCGCAAATTGGAATTGAGTTATCGGGAAAAAATAGGCCGTTGGAGCCGCTGTCGAAGAAGCTTTGCTTGTAATCGATGCCTTTGTAGTTTGTAGTGATATTGCCGGGAGACGTGCTTAAGCTGTCACCAACCGTATAAATCGTAGCGTTGCCGAGCGCATTGTTGTCGCGGGTATTGATGCCGAAAATCATCCAGCCATTGATGCTGGCGGCACCGCCGCTGGAAACGCTTGGCAGCTGAATAATCACGCCGTTGTTATCGACTGGAAATAATGCGATCGGATTTTTAACCTGATACATCGGATCGACCGCAATCTCCGCGCAACCATTAATACCGCAGCCGTAGTAGTAATCGTTTTGTACTAAGGTGCTGCAATTCAATCCGCAGTCTTCGCGAAAATTACCGATTCCCAAAATCGCATTGCCGCCCAGTGCCTCTACGCTGTTTATTGCGCGCGGGGTCGTGTTGGGACTGCTGTTGTCAAAGCACGGCACCGGTGCTGTACCAAAGGATGGATCGGCGACGATTTGAATGGGAACTGACGAGGCAATTTGGCCGGCGATTTTCACATCTGCAATACGTACCGGTCCCCACGCGTAGGATCCATCTACGAACGGGACGCACTCGGCGAACGAAGGGCCGGGTGCACCGGGTTGTTGTTGCAGGGACAACCCTCCCAATGCAGACGAGAGTACGCGTAATCCAACGGATCCCGTGTCGATAAGCACGTTGTCGATTGTCTGGCATTGAGAGGTATTGGCGGTGCAAACGGAAATGCTGGTGAATGTGAGATTTGGAATAGCGCTGGGACCGCCATTTACCGAGATCGGCTGCACATTGTCGCCGCTGGGGATGACAGGCGCCGTGACACTGCCGCTATTACTGCCACCGCCGCCACCACCACCCCCGCACGCAGTCAACAGCGCTAAGCCGCACGACAACACAAATTCGCGAATAAATTGGCCGCGCACGAACTACTCCTTATTGAATTTCGTCTGGTGTCACTTGCGGTGGCAATAAACTCGGCACATAGGCGCGACCGAAAAAACTGCGCATACGGCCATTCGATTCGACGATTAGATCATCGTGTTGCAATGCAACCGGACCGCGAATGCCGGCTTTTCGGCGCGTGCTCATCGCTGCGTTGAATTCGGGAAAATAGGCGCCGAGCAGCTGTTCCAGATCGGGCATATTCGGCCCCTCCCATGCAATGGCGAATACCTTGCCATTGTCGGCGACAAATTCGCGCACGGCAACGCCAGCGGCGGTTTGCAATTCATGAACGGTATAGCCATTGCTTGCAGCAGCGCGCAGTTGTGCACGCATGCGCGCCTGATCTGCCGTAATAGTATGGACATCGCCGCCGAGCGCGGCGAAAACCGCCGGTGATAACACAAGGCATGATATGAGAATCAAAAAACGCCGCATCGGCAATAAACTCGGCTGGGAAACGTGTGGCTTACAGTATTGCAGCTACCGCTCAGGAATCCATTTTGCTTTGCAAATAATTTTGCGGACCGATTTGGTCGAGCAATTTAAGCTGGGTTTCGAGGTAATCGATGTGCTCCTCTTCTCCTTCGAGGATCGCTTCAAGCAATTCGCGGCTGATGTAATCGCTAACTTTTTCACAATGCGCTATACCGGTTTTGAGATCGGGCAAGCCTTTTTGTTCGAGCTGTAAATCGCATTGCAAAATTTCTTTCACATTTTCGCCGATCAGCAATTTGCCGAGCTGCTGCAGATTGGGAAGACCCTCGAGAAACAAAATGCGTTTGATCAGCTTATCCGCGTGTTTCATTTCGTCGATCGATTCGTCGTACTCGTGCTTTTCGAGCTCTTTCAAACCCCAATTGCCGTACATGCGCGAATGCAGGAAATATTGGTTGATCGCAACGAGCTCGTTGCCGAGAACCTTGTTCAGAATTTCAATGACTTTGGCATCGCCTTTCATCGCGCCGTCTCCCTCACACTTTTTAAGATGCGAGGGATTGTCCGCGCCGATATCGTTAGTGTCAAACCGGCGCGAAAAAAATTTCAGCTAAATGAGAGCGTTAGATTGATGCGGGTGGGCTGATGATGAAAATGTCACGCAACCGCGCGCGCAGTAGCTGGATAAAACAACGAGGTGTCCAACGCTTGCAGTGAATCGCGAAAGATTTCGCGAGCGTGCAGCGAACATTTGCCGCACTGGCTGCTCAACCCGAGCGCCGCCCGTAATTCGCGATAGTTCGTCATGCCGTCGGCAACGGCGTCGCGGATCTGGGAATCGGTAATGCCTTTACATAAACAGACGTACATAGCGGTTGAAAGCGTCCAGAGATAAGGTGAATGGAATCGTAGTACAAATGAGAACTATTGTCAATTGAGGTTGTTCGCGACGAACAGCCAAACATGGCAAGCTATCGCATCGATGCTGTGCGCCAGCTGTGATTCGCGGTTACGCGCGGCTGGATTTGTTGAATTTAGGGGAGAAGCAGATGCAACTCGGCAAACTCGCTGTCTGGAATTTCACCGATAATATGAGCGCCGCGGAAGCTGCCGCGTTTGCGCAGCGTCTTGAAAGCTGGGGTTATTCGGCGTTGTGGATACCCGAAGCGGTGGCGCGCAACACGCTTGTCCACGCGGCATGGCTGCTGGCCAATACGCAAAAACTGATCGTTGCGACCGGCATCGCCAATATTTATGGGCGCGATGCGTTGGCGATGAATAACGCCAATATCACGCTCAACGAACAATCTGGCGGCCGCTTCCTGCTCGGCATGGGCGTGTCGCACGCGCCGATGGTGAAGTTGCGCGGGCACGATTACCGTAAGCCGGTCGCAACAATGCGCGCCTACTTGCTGGCAATGCAGGATGCGCTCTGCATCGCACCGCCGCCGCCCGAACGCCCGCTTAAAATACTCGCCGCGCTCGGCCCACAAATGCTGGCGCTGGCGCGCGAACTTGCCGATGGCGCGCATCCGTATAACGGCACGCCCGAACATACGGCGCGCGCGCGAAAAATTTTAGGTGCAGGCAAATGGCTGTGCCCCGAACAAAAGGTATTGCTCGAAACCCATCCCGCCAAAGCACGGCAGCTGGCGCGCGCGCAATTGAAAATTTATTTAACGCTGGAAAATTATTGCAATCATTGGCGCCGCCTTGGTTTTAGCGACAACGATTTAAGCAACGGCGGCTCCGATCGTTTCATCGACGCTATCGTTGCATGGGGCGATGAAAAAACGATCCGCAATCGTATTCAGCAACATTGGGATGCCGGCGCCGATCAGGTTTGCATCAAACCGGTCAATCCATTGGGTGGCGAATTGCCCGATGAAAAATTACTGGCGCTGCTGGCACCGGCAATGAGCTAATTTTTAAAATTGTGCGCATATTTTTTGTTATTGGATAAGTGCGCGACCGCGCATTCGCTCCAGCGTTTTAAGCGGCGATAATTCGGAACGGTATTGCGTGTCGATCGATAAATGCAGTGTCTGTTCGAGCATATGCTGCCCGCTCATCGCCGCGTGCAGTACCTGATCGCTGAAGCAAATCCAGGTGCTGCCCGCGGCAAATGCCACCGTTTGTTGCGGCGCATGCTGTTGATAATTACTGTCGGCTTTTAGCGCATCGTGCAGACGCAGCATGAGGTAATCGTATTCGCTGCGCTTGCCTTTGGTGATGCCAAGCGCGGCCAGCAGTTGCGCCGATCCCGGTAACGGCCGCCCGATGCGCGGCAGAAAATATTTCGCCGCTTGCTCGAACGGTTCGCCGACGCGCCACACGCGCGCTTCGCCACACGGGTTGATATTCGAAAAAACGCGCAATATGCGCTCGCCGCGATTGGGGCGCGATGGAAATGCATCGACATGCAAGCGCGAATCGTCCTGACGCCACGAACTTGCGCGCTGCACGGCCGCGGCTGGCCGAAAACTAGTGCGCGCCGATTTGATATACGGCGCGTATTGCGGAAACAACGCCAGCGCGAGTTGATTAGCCTGCTGCGAAAAGCGCTGCATCATCGCGCGCAATTGTTCGAGTTCCGCTGCGGTTCCCTGCGCGCCGCGCACGCGGTCGGATGCAAGGCTGATATTCTTGCGCGACCCCGTCAGCCAGTGCGGCGATAGAAATTTGCGTTCGGTTTCGGTCAAGCGAAATCCCAGCTGCGATAAATACAATATCATGCCGTTTTCGAGTGCATAGATCAGCGCTCGGCGTTCGGTTTCGTCGATGAGCGCCTGCCATGAGGACAGCAGCGACTCGAACAGTATTTCCATCAAAGTTCCTCACTCAAATGCCGAGGCGTGCGTTATATTGCGCGGCTTCGTTATCAGCTCGGAGTTAGGCAGCGTATGTGCCGCTTGGTTGCATTGAAATTGGCGGTTCGATTCGGAGCGGTGCCAATAACGGCCTGTTGCGGTTTGCTCGTTTTGTCTGCGCCTGCCGCCGCCGTAACCGATCGCGATGATATCGTCGTAACGGCGACGCGCAGTGAACAATCGAGTCTCGAATTGCCGATGGCGATTAGCGCTATATCCGGTGCCGCCATCGGCGATAAGCAGCTCCAAGTGAATCTGTCCGAAATATTACCGCAGATTCCCGGCGTCGTTGCACACAATCGACAAAATTATGCGCAGGATTTACAGATTTCGATTCGCGGCTTCGGTGCGCGCTCGACTTTCGGCGTGCGCGGCGTGCGTCTTTATGTCGACGGTATTCCGGCGACCATGCCCGATGGTCAAGGCCAGCTCTCGCATATCGATTTGAGTTCGGCGGAGCGGATCGAAATATTGCGCGGACCTTTTTCGGCGCTGTACGGTAATGCTTCCGGGGGCGTGATTTCGGTATTCACTGCCAGCGGTAAACCGGGCACGACGGCGGAGACCGATTTCGTCGGCGGCAGTTTTGCTACGCAGCGCGAGGCGGTTAAAGTTTCGGGCGCGCAAGGCGGTTTCGATTACATTGCCGCGTTGAGCAATTTAAACAGCGACGGTTATCGCGATCACAGTGTGGTGCGTCGCAGCAACGCCAATATCAAACTGGATTTTGCGCTCGATGCGCAATCGCAATTGAAAATTATCGCCAATGCCGTCGATATGCCGGAAGCACAGGATCCGCTCGGATTGAAGCGCGAGCAATTCGAAGCCGATCCGAAGCAGGCCGGCACCGGCGCAGAAATATTCGATACGCGCAAATCGGTGCGGCAGCAACAGCTCGGTGTCGATTACCGCCGCACTTTTGATGACGATACATTCGATGCGATGATTTACGGCGGCCAGCGCAGTACCACGCAATATCAATCGACGCCAACCGCCGCACAAATTTCGCCGGCCAGCGCCGGTGCCGTGATCGATCTCGATCGCGACTACTGGGGCACCGATGCACACTGGGCGCATGTCGATGCATTGCTCGGCAAGCCATTGCAAATCATCGGTGGATTCAGTTTCGATAATTTGAGCGAAGCGCGCCAGGGCTTTCAGAATTTTGTCGGCAGCGAACTTGGCGTGAAAGGCACTTTACGCCGCGACGAATCGAATCGCGTTTACGATTTCGATCAATATCTGCAGGCACAATGGACAGTGAGTGACAGCTGGTTATTCGAGGCCGGTTTGCGCAACAGCAAGGTGCAAGTCAATTCGCGCGATCATTACATCGTTCCCGGCAACGGCGATGATAGCGGCAGCGTCACTTATAGCGCGACCAATCCATCGCTTGGACTCACATGGAGCGCGAACGACGATGTGCGTTTATATATGGCGTACGGTAAAGGATTTGAAACACCGACATTGAACGAACTCGCCTATAAAAGCACGAGCGGCGCCGACACCGGTTTGAATTTAGGTTTGAATCCGAGCCGCAGCGAGCATTACGAAACCGGCGTCAAAGTGCAGTTGAACGCCAACAGCCGCATCGATTTTGCGTTGTTTCATGTGATCACGCATGACGAGCTGGCGGTGGCGTCGAACGCAAGCGGTCGTTCGGTCTATCAAAATGTCGGCAAGACGCAGCGCGATGGCGCCGAATGGCAATACACGGGACGTTGGGATAACGGTTTCGGTTTGAATCTCGCGTACACGTTATTGCGCGCGAAATACGCCGACGATTTTATCTCGTGTCCGAGCGCGCCCTGCACAACGATCGCAGCGGGTAAACGCATTCCCGGCGTGCCGGTCAATGCAATGTTCGGCGAATTATCGTGGCGCCACGCGCCGAGCGGTTTCAGCACCGCGCTCGCAGTGCACAGCGAATCGAAACTCTACGTGAACGATTTGAACAGCGATGCCAGCGACGGCTATACAACGCTGGACTGGCGCGCAGGATTTTCGCAACAGCTGCAGCGCTGGCAATTCGAGGAATTTGTTCGTGTCGATAATCTCACCGATCGCAATTACATCGGCTCGGTGATCGTCAACGAAAGCAACGCGCGTTATTTCGAACCCGCGCCCGGACGCAACAGCTATCTCGGCGTGAATATCAAGGCGCAGTTTTAAATTAAAAAATTAAACGACGCTTGTAAAAAGCACGCAGTAGCAGAGCATGAGGCGGCG
>DASXYH010000289.1:0-11489 GCA_036502545.1 Spongiibacteraceae bacterium | reverse complement strand
GCGCTACAACAATCGTCATTTTTTGGCGGCGGCATTGCAATCGCGCGGCAACGGTATCGGCGCGCTGGTGTTATTTCGAACGCAGCCGTTTTGGTGCGGCGAATCGCTGGCAGACGATAATTTCGAACAAATGTTGCGCGCGCTGGCCGATCATACCGCGCTGGCCTTAAGCAATTTAATGTTGCGCGAGCAATTGCGCGAACAGTCGCTGAGTGACCCGCTGACCGGGCTCTACAATCGACGTTACATGTATCAGCAACTGGCGCGCTTGATTGCGATTTGGGAGCGTGGCGGTCAAACGTTTGCGGTCATTCTGCTCGATGTCGATCATTTTAAATCGTTCAACGATCGATTTGGCCATGATGTGGGCGATACCGTGTTGGTCGCAATTGCGGATTTATTGCAAAGCGAAGTGCGTAAGAGCGACGTTGCCTGTCGTATGGGCGGCGAAGAATTTGTCGTATTGATGGCGGGCGCCAGTATCGAACTCGCTTGTGCGCGCGCAAAAGCATTGTGCGCAGCGGTGAAAATGCTTCGCATCGAAGGCGCGGACGGTGCGCTGGTCACCATTTCGGCCGGTGTGGCCCTTTATCCGAATCACGGCGACGATGCGTATGCTTTGGTTCGAGCGGCAGATAAGGCTTTGTATGAAAGTAAGCGGACGGGACGCGATCGCATCACAGTAGCCGTTACCGAGCAATAAGGTGCATAAAAAAGCACCCCGAAGGGTGCATACGCTGTATTCAATAGAGACCTGGATGTTCACGGCGTTAAAAGGTAGACCTGCGTCTCGCACAATAAATTCATCCAGATAAAAACTTTTACCGCGTATTGTTCGAAAATTGCGCGGATTCGATCGAAATTCCACGAAATCCGCGCTATTGTCTGGGTTTACCGCACCGAATTCTGTTGTAGTGCTTATACTGTTGTGAATTAGTTCCGTTTTAACTTGCATCGCTATTGCCGCGCCGCAACGGGGGATATTTCCATGTCAGGCCATCGTCGCAAACTTCTGCCGCTCTGTATCGCGGCTTCGTTATTAACCGGAATCAGTGCCGAAGTGGCAGCGGTTGGCGTCGGCGAGATTCAATTGCAATCATTTTTGGGGGCGCCCTTACAGGCTGAAGTGCCGCTCAATCACATGGGCGATTTGAGTTCCGATCAGTTCAAGGTGCAGATCGGCAGTCAGTCGGACTACGGCGCCATGGGCGTCGAATACACTTATTTGCACAGTCAGCTCAAGATCGAGCCCATCATTAAAGACGGCCAAGGGTATGTGCGGATAACGACACGCGAGCCCATTACCGAGCCGTATTTGAACTTCGTGCTGAATTTGCATTGGCCGCAGGGACAACTGGTACGGGAGTTCACCGTGCTGCTCGATCCGGCACCGGCAAGACCGGTAGCCAGCGCTGCGGTTCCGGCGACGGTCGCAGCCCGGCCTGCGGCTGCGCCAGATGCTGTCGCGGCGCAAGAACCGCCCGCGCTAAAACCGCATCATCGGCACTCGATAACTACAGCAACCCAGGAGAAGCAGACTGCGTCAATTGGGGGTGCTTATAAAACGCAACGCGGCGATAGTTTATGGCGCATTGCCGATAGGGTGCGGCCGGCGCAGGTACCGGTCGAACAGGCGATGGCCGCGATTCTGGCGCAGAATCCCAGCGCGTTTATCAATGGCAATCCGGCTTTATTAAAAGAAGCCGCAACGATTACTGTACCGAGCGCCGAGCAAATCGCCGCTACCACGGGCACAGCGCTTCCTGCTATCACTGACAAAGGCGCAGCAGCCAATCGCGCCGCAGTTGCCGCTGCAACTGAATCGACATCAAAAAGCGGAGCGGTCGTCGAACAGTTGGCAGGAGAGAATTCCGCGCTGAAAACGCAGGTCAGCGATCTCACCGGCAATGTCGCCACGTTAAATCAAAATTTGATTCAATCCGAACAGCGGCTGCATCAATTGGAAGCGCAACTGAACGAACTGCTGCAACAGATGCAGCAACAACGCGTCACCGTCGCTGCATTGAGTGGCGCGGCCGAGCTGCACAGCGCGCCCGCTGCGCCATCGACCGGATCAATGATCAGTCAGGTTAATGCCTCCGAATTGATTGGCGCGCCGAAGCCGCACACGCCGTGGTGGGTGCACATGCTGTACTGGCTCGGCATCGGCGGCGCGATAACGTGGGCAGTGCGCGAGCATTTCTGGCCGCAACGCCGCCTCGCGCTGGCTTACGGCAGCTCAGTCTACTCGGACGATAGGAGCAATGATTTGGAAGCACCTACGGCAGCGCGTGTTGCTGTGAGCGAGCCGCGCTCCTTCGCAGCGCAGCCACTTTCGAACCCGAAATTGGCGCTCGATCTGGGCGCTTTACCAGATACCGCAGAGACTATCGAGCATACTGTCGCGCCGGCGCCGCAGTTGCTGAAATCCGGCAATGAACCGGTCGACGCCAGCATTAGCGCGGGCGTATTTGTGGCATTCGGGCGCTTCGAAGAAGCAGAGCAATTGCTGCGCAACGCCATCGAGCGCGATTCGGTGCGCACAGATTTGAAACTGCAACTACTCGATGTATTTATGCAAACCGATCAGCCCGGCGCCTTCGATGATTTGGCCGCCGATATCGAGCGTGCGGCGACTACGCCGGAAGTTCTCGCTGAATTGGCGGTGTTGCGAGACAGCTATCGTCCGCGTCATCAATAAATATTCGGATATCGCAGGCGCAGGGAGGCGCTGTTATTTAAATTTACTTCTTCCTAATCACACTCCCCGACACCCAATCACACTCCCCAAATAGTTGCCTCAACAATCTAGTCGCATCAGCAATCGCCCAGCGCCGCGAAAAATTTCGGCAGCTGTTGCAGAAACCATCGTTTAGCGCGCCCATTCGGATCGACGCGCCAGGCCAGATGCAATTCCGCGCGATCGTATTTGATATCCACCGGAATACGTTGCAAGGTGCCGCGCGCCAGTGCTTCGCGCGCCAGCGCGGTCGGCACTGCGCCGATGCCGAGTCCCGCTTCGATGGCGGCAATTTTGGCGGTGAAACTGCTTACCGTTAATGTTGGCTGGTGCGGACCCAAGCCAACGGTGTGGGCAGCGCGTTGGCGCGTGGTATCGGCAACCGCAATCGCGCGATAACTTTCGATATCGAGCGCCGCCGCTGGATTTTGCAACACTGCGTGGCCGGGTGCGGCCACATACGTAA
Source organism: Spongiibacteraceae bacterium (assembly GCA_036502545.1). GTDB lineage: Bacteria > Pseudomonadota > Gammaproteobacteria > Pseudomonadales > CAMLJR01 > CAMLJR01. The sequence goes on along the minus strand of DASXYH010000289.1, from coordinate 8,283 downwards.
AATGAACGCGACCGAGTTTGCGCTTGCGAAATACCGGCGCCAACGCAATCTCCGCCACGCCGATCGCCATATCGGCGCGACCGGATTCCAGCGCATCCCAAGGGCCGGTCAGCACCTCGGCGGTAATGCGCAAATCGGTGTTGGCATTAGCGGTCGCTTGCAGTGCATAAAACTGCGCAATCAACGGCAGCAATAATTGCTCGGGATAAACCTGATCGATCGCAATCGTCAATTGCGGCTCCCAGCCGCCGGCAATTGCGCGCGCATCCTCGACCAACTGATTCGAAGCGGCGAGCAAATCGCGACCGCGTTCGACCAGCATTTTGCCGGCCACCGTTAATTTCGCACGATGTCCGGAGCGATCGAAAATCGCGATGTCCAAATCCTCTTCGAGCTTTTGCACCGCGTACGACACCGCCGAAGTGACGCGATGCAATTCGTTCGCGGCGGCGGCAAAACTGCCGCGCCGCGCAATCGTTTCGAGCACGCGCAGGGCATCGAGAGTAAGCGCTTGTTGGGTCATGTCGATCAAATTTTTTGAACAGGAGGTTCGAAACTTATCGCTTTTGGGCTGCAGATGAAAGGCCTAGCATCAATTTCAGGCAATTGATTCAGCGCACAGCAACACTAACTGTAGGAGGTTAATCATGTTGATTCCGTATCCCACCCAGCGCCGCGGTTACACCAACCTCGATTGGCTGCAAAGCTACCACACGTTTTCATTCGGCGATTTTTACGACGCCGAGCGCATGGGCGTATCGGTGCTGCGCGTGATCAACGACGATGTCGTGCACGGAGGCGGCGGTTTCGGCACGCACCCGCATCGCGATATGGAAATTCTCACTTATATGATCGAAGGCACCATCGCGCACCGCGACAGCATTGGCCACACCGAACAAATCACCGCGGGTGAAGTGCAGCGCATGACCGCCGGTCGCGGTATCGCGCACAGCGAATTCAACGCGTCGGCGGATAAATCTTTGCGCCTGTTGCAAATTTGGATCAAACCCGCGCAAATGAATTTGCCGCCGTCGTATGAGCAAAAGCAAATTACGCAGCACGAAGGCGTCACCTGGATTGCGAGCGGCGATCGCACGCCCGGCACCGTGCATATTCATCAGGACGTGCGCGTCGCGCGCGTGCGCGGCGAAGGCAATCATGTGTTGCCGCTACAAAAAAATCGCATCGGTTTTATGCAGGTTGTGCACGGCAGCGCAAGCGCGGCGAATAGCGCATGGCAGGTCGGTGACGCAATCGCATTCGTCGACGAAGAAAATCCAAACGTGCAATTGACGAATGACAGCGAAGTGCTGTGGTTCGATTTGCCGGCGCTGAAACATTAATTCACGAATTGTTAATTCATAGATAAAGTAATTCGCAGGTAAATGGGAGATTGATCATGAGTAATAGTGCTATATCCGATGCAGCGATCGCACAATTATTTACCGACGCGCACACACATAATGGCTGGCAGGACCGCGCTATCGATAACGCCACGCTGCATCAGTTGTATGAGGTGGCGAAATGGGCGCCGACCAGTATGAATATCAGTCCCGCGCGCTTTGTATTCGTGATCGGCGCGGAGGGAAAAGCGCGACTCAAGCCGGCATTGGCGGCAGGCAATGTCGATAAAACGATGGCCGCGCCGCTAACGGTCATTGTTGCCACCGATCCGAAATTTTACGAGCAATTGCCGGTCTTATTTCCCGCCTATCCGAATGCGCGCGAAATGTATAGTAAACAACCCGAATGGGCAGCGGAGACCGGCTTTCGCAACAGTTCGATGCAGGGCGCGTATTTAATTTTGGCGGCGCGCGCGTTGGGATTGGATTGCGGGCCGATGTCGGGCTTCGATAACGCTAAAGTCGATGCTGAATTTTTTTCTCAGAACGGCTATCGCTCGAATTTTTTAATTAATATCGGTTACGGCAGTGTCGGTTCGACGAATCCGCGCGGACCGCGCCTGGCCTTCGAGCAAGCCATACAAATTGTTTAATGTTTAATTTTTAAACGACAAAAACGAAGGAGCATAACGATGACAACTGTACGCTACACGGGAACCGCCATTGCTTTGCACTGGTTGATGGCACTGCTGATTATCGCCACTTTTTTTCTCGGTCTGACGATGGTGGATATGCCGGGCATCACACCGACAAAATTAAAGTATTTCAACTGGCATAAATGGATGGGGGTGACCGTGCTCGCGCTGGCGGCGATCCGTTTGTTGTGGCGCTTGATGCATACGGCGCCATCACTGCCGGCGGCAATGCCAAAGCTGCAAAAATACGCCGCGGAAATCACTCACTATTTGTTGTACGCATTGATTTTTGTCGTGCCGCTATCGGGTTATTTCTATAGTTTGGCCGCCGGTTTCAAAGTAGTTTATTTGGGGGTGCTGCCGTTGCCGGTATTGATCGATCCCAATCCCGCATTAAAACCGATTTTAAAAAATGTGCACTATCTGCTGAGCATGACGATGGCCGCGCTGGTTTGTGTACATGCGCTCGCGGCCTTCAAACACCATTTATTCGATCGCGACGATATATTGAAACGCATGTTGCCGTGGCGCGGTTAATCGAGACGAATCCAATTCAGAGTTTTAATTATCGGAATTTTCATCACAAAAAAAGCTAGGGAGAAAATCATGAAAATGGCAGCGAAATTAATTGCGGCGTTATTGGTTATACAGACCGGCATCGTCAGCGCTGGCGCTATCGACAACAGCAAAAGCACCGTCACCGCGACGTTCAAGCAATTGGGTGTACCGGTGGATGCGAAATTTAAAACATTCAGCGGTCAGATCGATTTCGATCCGGCGAATCCCGCGACCGGCAAAGCGCAGTTAACGCTGACGACAGCGAGTTTCGATCTCGGCGATCCCGAATACAACAAAGAGGTGCAAAAGAAGGAGTGGCTCAACAGCACGCAATTTCCGCAGGCGACATTTGTCAGCAGCAGCATCAAATCGGCAGGCGGCGATAAATTGCAGGTGCAGGGAAAGCTCACGCTTAAAGGCAAGACGCTTGACGTGAATGTGCCGGTCACATTCAAGCAGGACGGCAAAGTGCAAACCTTCGAAGGCACGCTGCCGATCAAGCGATTGTATTTCAACATCGGCGAAGGTGACTGGAAGGACACCGATACGCTGGCCGATGAAGTCATCATTAAATTCAAAGCAGTAACATCCAATTAACCATCAGCGATTCAACTGAACCCAACAAACTCACTGAAAGGAATGTAATCATGAAGAAATTATTGCTTGCTTCGGCACTCGCGCTCACCACTATCGGCGCAGTGAATGCAGCGCCTGTTACCTATAATCTCGATCCCAATCACACGTATCCCAGTTTCGAGGCCGATCACATGGGCGGCCTGTCGATTTGGCGCGGTAAATTTACCAAGAGCGAAGGTAAGGTGGTGATCGATCGCGCGGCGAAAAGCGGCACGGTCGATGTGACGGTGCAAACCGATTCGGTCGATTTCGGCCATCAAAAAATGAATGCGCACGCCAAGGGCGATGAAATTTTCGATGTGGCGAAATACCCGACCGCGACGTACAAAGGCAAATTCACCGCGTTTAACGGCGATGTGCCGACCGAAGTGGAGGGCGAATTCACCCTGCACGGCGTAACCAAGCCGCTGACGTTGAAAATCAACCAATTCCTGTGCAAGCCGCACCCGATGTTGAAGAAAGAAGTTTGCGGCGCCGATGCGTCGGCTACATTCAAGCGCAGCGATTTCGGCGTCAATTACGGCGAGGCTTACGGTTTTAATATGGATGTGAAGCTGCTGATTCAGGTCGAGGGCGTGAAAGCCGATTGATAAATTATCTCGGTAAAGGAAAGCCGCCATTCGGCGGCTTTTTATATTTAGCGGTTTATTTTCGGCGCTTTTTTTAAATCGACTTTTATGATGCAGGCGATTTTCTATTATGCAGTCGATAGACACCTGTCATGACGATCGCTAAGCCAACGATTTGCAGCACGCTGAGCGATTCGCCAAGAAATCCAGCAGCGATGCCGACAGTAGCGACCGGTCCCACCATGCCCAGTGCGCCGGCGGTAGCCGATCCCACTTTACGCACGCCGGCCGACATCATGAACGACGGCAACACCGTGAATACGACGGCGGTTACCGCACTCCACGTATAGACGCGCGCAGAAAGCTGGGTCAAATGCGCAAATGAATTGAATAGTGTGTAGTGCAGCGTCATTGCAATACCCGCTGCGGTCATCGCGGTCGCCGTGAACAACGCGCTGGAAAAAGTACGCATATAATGCTCGCTGCCAATTACATAGCCCGCAAATGTTGCCGCGCTGAGCAGAACAAATAGCGAACCTTTTGCCGTGTCGGCCATCGAATCCGCCGGTTGTGCATGCATATCTGCATAAAATACCAGCAGCAAGCCAACATAAATTGCAGCGATATATCCGCACAGCGTCAATGAGATCGGTTTGCGTAACAGCGCGGTCGATAACAATACAACAAACGCTGGATAGGTATAAAGAATGACGCGCTCAAGACCGACGCTCACTCGCTCCAGTCCGCGCATGTCCAGATAACTCGATACGTAATAACCGAGCACACCGCACAGCGCGATTCCCAACCACTGCCCGGGATTTTGTCGATGCAGTGCGCTGGGCAAATATTTGTAGGCGACCCACAGATAAATCGGCATCGAAAATAGCAGGCGCAAAATCATCACATCGGCGACGCTGGCACCGAGGCTGTAAATGAATTTGATCAGCGTGCCTTTGCAGGCGAATAGCAATGCGGAAATAATGACGAGTACCGAGCCGGAATGGTCGAGCCCGCGATTTATTTTTAAAGCCGTCATGTCGTGCTCCTGAGAGGCCGATATCGGCGACGGCTTGCGTTTATGTTCGAGGATTTAACAGAAACAAAAAAGGCCGTCGGATGCGGCCTTTTTGTATCGAAGATTAAAAATCTATACGCAAAAGACCGTGAGCGCGAATTTTCGCCACGCGCGCAGCAGTACGGCCTTGTTTGAGAATAAATACTTTGTGGATAAATACATGGAATTCGATTCGATAAATAGCGGATGGGTTCATCATAATGATTATTGCGACGCAACACAACGCTATTGCAATGTATATAGCTACCAATTTAGCGTGAGTTGCGTTTCGAAATGGCGTTCAATCCCGCTGATTGGATCGATGAATCTCAACTCGCATGCCAACAGTTTTAGCGGATGCGCATAATCGTCATCAGCCTCAGCGCGTGCGGCGGGATAGAACGGATCGTTACAGATCGGTGCACCGAGTGCAGCCATGTGCAGACGTAATTGATGTTTCTTGCCGCTGATGGGATACAGCGCGTACCGCCATAAGTCATCGCGACGATCGAGCACGTCGATACGCGTTTCGGCATTCGGAATCCCCGCAACTTCCTGCGAACAAAAAAATGGTTCGCCGGCGATAATGCAACTCGCGCGCAGCAATGGAAATTGTTGATGCGGCAGCGCTGGCGCAATCGCCTCGTAACGTTTAAACATCTTGTGCTCGCGAAACAGCGTTTGATACGCAGAGCGCCTGGCGCGCTGCACGGAAAATAAAACCAGGCCGGCGGTATGGCGATCGATACGGTGCAGCGGCGTCAGCTCCGGATTTTTAAAGCGGCGTTGCAAACGCCTCAGCAGCGTTTGCTCGACATATTCGCCCGCCGGCATCACCGGAAGAAAATGCGGTTTATCGACAACGATCAAATGATCGTCAACATGCAGCACCGATTCAATAAACGGTATCGGTTTCTCGTCCGGCACTTCGCGAAAATAATGCACGCGCAAACCTTCGCGATAAATATGCGTCGCATCGAGCGGCAATTTATCGGCGTCCAACACTAGGCCGCGCGCAAATCGATCGCACCAACGCTCGCGCGCAATCGTGGGAAACTTCGCGCACAGACATTCCAGCACGGTCGGCCAATTGCCGCGCGGCAAAATGAATGTGCTGGGATATAGGTTGAGTAATGCGGTCTCGGCCACCGTCAATTGCTACTTCTTGCTTGCCAGTGAGGATCTCAGCGTAACGCTAGCGGTCTTTTTGTTTAGTTGGCATTCGACATCAGTGGCTGCAGGAGCAAACTGCTCACCGAGGAAACTGCGAATCTTAATGATCGAATCGAAGTTCCTTGTCTTGGCTTCCTGGACCATGGAACTTAGGGTCTTGAGTACGGCCTGTTTGCATGCTTCTTCGCTTTGAAGCTTTTCAATGTCAGCTTCGTCTGAGTAATCATCTGGCCCATAGCGCTGGCTATACTCCGGTGCTTGGATTCCCCAATAGACTTTGATATCCGGTCCGAGAATAGCTTTGGCCTCAGGAGAGGTCAAAATCGGCTCCAAGGGTAAGAAGATCGCACCGGCCGCAGGAGGTCTTGCGGGCTGGTTGGCGGATCGTTCTTCCGCTTACTGCGCGTTGCATTGCAACGGGTGTCATGGCGAATGAGCTCATCAGCGGCACCTCGGTCGTCTTGTAGCCTGGCTTGCAATTGAATCCCAGCGGATCGTCTGAAGGCTTTCCGTCGCGCATTGCCCGAATGTTCGTTATGGCGTCGTAACCCCGACTGCGGGCATCGTCAATCATCGCCTTCAGTGTCTTCTCAAACGCTTCAACGCAGTGTCGCGCGGAGCCACCGAAAGGGCTCATGCTAATGCTCGATCTGGTGTAGACATCCGGGCGCGCCACTTCGGAAAAGTCTGGTGTCGGCTGCGTACTCCAATAGAGTTGGACGGCTGGATCGACAAGCTCCTCAACCGAATCTGCTTTCAGTAGCTCGCTGAACTTGAAATACGTTCCCTCCGCCGCGTGCACGGAGATCGTTAGAAAAGTAAGAGCCAGAGCGAGCAAATTATTTCTGCGCATACATCGATCCTTTCGCCTAAGTAAATACGGTGGGATTGTGCATCCAGCACACAGAGTGTGCATGCTGCTCGTGTTGTTATGCATAAGTAGCTTTCTCAGATAGTAATAATGGTAATTCAGACATGTGATGAAATATATGGTGAGCGCCCGCGGACTTCAAACGATGTGCCGGTGTTAATACTGAAAAGCCGAATACGGTCATACCAGCTGCAACGCCAGCAATCACTCCTGTTGGAGTATCTTCAATTACTACGCAATTTTTGGGCGGAACACCATGTTTGCTCGCCGCATATAAAAATATATCGGGGGCTGGTTTTGGATTTTGCACTTCGGTGACGCTAAATAACTTACCCTCAAAGCGTGACCATAAACCTGTAATGCCTAAGGTAGTACGCATTTTTGCATGATCTCCGCTCGAAGCTACGCAATAAGGTAACGTAATACGATCTAAGGCTTCTTCTATGCCTTGGATGGGCAATAAATTCGATTCCAGAGCTGATTTTGTGCGAGCGCGATAAGAAGACGTGAAATCATTCGGAGGTTCCTCGCCAAGCATTAGAGTTATTTTTTCCAAACATTGAGGCATGGAGTACCCCACAAATTCTTCGAACATATCTTCAAGGGTAACGTGTATGCCTAACTCATTGAGCATTTCTGCAAAAATTTGATTTGTGATTCGCTCGCTATCAACTAACACGCCATCACAATCAAAAATCACAAGTTCGAATTTATCCATGGTATTCACTCAATGCATAACGTCGCCGGCACGGGCGCGCGTACGCGTCTAGCCCACGAAGCGGGCGGTGTGTCCAGTCTTGCTATGCGAATTGATTAGATTTTTGTGAGTGACGATTGAGCAATTCCACGAGTTCAGTATAAAGTGGTACACTTACTTATTGAACTCGTAGCGCGCGCAGCGTGCGGCAGTCCCAGCAGCCGTAGGCTGCGATTGCTTTGCGTTGTTATGTGTTTTCATGCAATCTAATTTTCCAAGCTCCCCGCACTCCTTCTTCAACCCAAAAGCCTTCAAATATTGGGCTCCCAGGAAATCGGTGCAATGTTGCTTTTCCACCGAGCGATGGGCACGCAAGATCGAAATGGCCTCTTTTCCGATGTAAACGGTATATTCGCCGTCTACTTCGTATCTAACTCTAATTTCACCATCGCTGAGATAAACCTCACACAGCTCATCAGTGTAGGCGTCGGTGTCATCATAAAATAATGTATCAGCGGAAGCCTTAACCCAAGTGTTCATACGAGATCTCACACATAACGAGCCTGTAGAAAAACAGATTTTGATCGATCGAATTTCATTGCAGCATTTTCCTGGCTCGGTATTTTTAGTTTATTGGTCGGTAATTATTTATCGATTAAAAATCGCAACGCGCACGATTTCTTCCTC
>DASXYH010000288.1:0-2442 GCA_036502545.1 Spongiibacteraceae bacterium | reverse complement strand
TGAGGGCGCGCATATCGAGCGCGAATTGATGCTGGTCAAAGTGCGCGCGACCGGCGCGCAGCGCGCCGAAATCAAACGCTGCACCGATATTTTTCGCGGCCAGATCGTCGATGTCGGTCCGACTGTTTTCACGATTCAAGTCACCGGCGCGAGCGACAAGCTCGATGCGTTTCTCGAATCGGTTGGCGATGCGGCGATATTGGAAGTGGTGCGCAGCGGCGTATCGGGTATTGCGCGCGGTGAGAAGGTGTTGAGTTTGTAACTTGCTCTGAACAAAAAAGGCCGCAATTGCGGCCTTTTTTATTTCCGACGAAACAATCAAACGATTTTCTTCATCGCCGTCATATAGCCGCGCAATTTCTTGCCGACGATTTCCACCGGATGTTTGCGAATTTCATCGTTGATTTCGATCAATTCGCGGTTATCGACACCGTTGTCTTTCACGTTGAGACCGCAACCGATAACGTCGGTGTTGATCTTGCTCATGAAATCTTTCAGCAGCGGACGGCACGCTTGATCGAACAGGTAGCAGCCGTATTCGGCGGTGTCGGAAATCACCACATTCATTTCGTACAATTTTTTGCGCGCGATCAGATTCGCGATCAACGGCGTTTCATGCAGCGATTCGTAGTACGCGCTTTCGGCGAGCATACCGGCACTGGTCATGCATTCGAACGCGAGTTCGACGCCGGCTTTTACCATCGCCACCATTAAAATGCCTTTGTCGAAATAATCCTGCTCGCTGATCTGCGCATTTTTGTCGATCGATGTTTTTTCAAACGCGGTATCGAGTGTTTGCGCGCGCCACGTCAGCAGGTTGTCGTCGTTGTTGGCCCAGTCTTGCATCATCGTGCGCGAAAAATGGCCCGATAAAATGTCGTCCTGATGTTTTTCGTACAAAGTACGCATGATATTTTTCAATTCGTCGGCCAATTCATACGCTCTGATTTTCGCCGGATTGCTCAGGCGATCCAGCATATTGGTGATGCCGCCGTGTTTCAGCGCTTCGGTCACCGTTTCCCAGCCGTATTGCACCAGTTTCGCGGCATAGCCGGGCTCGATACCCTGCTCGATCATTTTGTCGAAACACAAAATCGAGCCGGTTTGCAGCATGCCGCAAAGGATCGTCTGCTCGCCCATCAAATCCGATTTCACTTCGGCGATGAACGACGATTCCAACACGCCGGCGCGATGGCCGCCAGTCGCGGCTGCATACGCTTTTGCGATTTCTAGGCCATCGCCGTTCGGATTATTTTCGCCGTGTACGGCGATTAATGTCGGTACGCCGAAACCGCGTAGATATTCGTTGCGCACTTCGGTACCGGGGCATTTCGGCGCGACCATCACCACGGTGATGTCGTTGCGAATCTGCATGCCTTCTTCGACGATATTGAAACCGTGCGAATACGCGAGCGCCGCACCTTTTTTCATCAGCGGCATTACCTGATTGATGACGGACGTGTGCTGTTTATCGGGGGTGAGATTCAAGACGAGATCGGCGGTCGGAATCAACTCTTCGTAAGTGTTGACGTTGAAGCCGTTTTCAGTCGCGTTTTTCCACGATTGGCGCTTTGCCGCGATCGCTTCTTTGCGCAGTGTGTAGGAAATATCGAGTCCGGAATCGCGCATGTTCAAACCCTGATTCAAACCTTGCGCGCCGCAACCGACGATGACGATTTTTTTGTCTTTCAGGTATTCGCATTCGTTGGCAAATTCTTCTCGCGACATGAAGCGGCATTTGCCGAGTTCTTCGATCTGCCGGCGGAATGGCAGACTGTTGAAATAATTTTGACCCATGATGATGGCTCCTGGGATTGATGGATCGGGTCGCGCATCTAAAGAAAAAGCAATGGCGCGAGGGTGGCTAAAAATACGCCAATTCCGTTGTTGCGTAAAATGATATATTCGCCATACTGTGTTGCGAAATTTGCATCGATTAATTGATTGGGCGGTGCTTGAGCCGTCGCCTTAAGCGGAGTTATGTGGATACGCGTGAGTTGGAATTGTTTGCGGTGCTTGCCGAAACGCTGCATTTCGGGCAGACCGGCGAGCGCATGCATTTGAGTCCATCGGCGATCAGCCGCACGATTAAGCGCATGGAAGATGAGGTCGGCCAGCGTCTGCTCGAGCGCGATAAACGCAGCGTGCAGCTGACTGCCGCGGGCGCGGCATTATTGCAATACGCCCAGCAGCAGCTTGCGCAGTGGCGTGGGTTCGTCGAAAGTTTGCAGCCGCATTATCAGCTGCTGCACGGTGAGATCAGTTTATATTGCTCGGTAACGGCGGCTTACAGTCTGCTGTCGCGTCTGCTGTCGAATTTTCGCAATCGCTATCCGGCGATCGAATTGAAGCTGCATACCGGCGATCAGGCTGATGCGATCGAGCGCGCGCTAAACGGCAATGAAGATCTGGCGATCGCGGCGCTGCCCGAAAAAATTTCAA
>DASXYH010000287.1:0-5587 GCA_036502545.1 Spongiibacteraceae bacterium | reverse complement strand
CTCAGCCTCAAGTGCCCACACAAATTGCCTGATCGTCTTGTTAAACAACCCCAAATCGCCAGGATTTGGTCCGCACGCAAACTACCCCTGCTTTGCGAGGACGCGCATTATAACGCCCCCTTTCTTATTGGCAAGCGGTTTGTTGCGACAAGCTCATATTCCAGATCTCATAGCCGCACCGCTGATGAGCCGCGCATATACGCGCATATAGAAGCAGGAACATCGGGTCAATTACTATTCGAATTTATTTGAGATAAATATCGCTTCGACAGCATTAACTGATCACTTCAAATAGATGATATTTCTTTTTGCCCAATCTGATTAGGAAATAGCACCCATACATTGCATTTTGGGGCACAAAGCACGACTGCAAATTCATATTGTCTGCAGCACCGAGTGGCCGGCCATTTAACAGCACACCAGCTCCCGCCAGTGCATCTTTGACTTGCTTGCCTGAGGTGGCCAATCTGCACTCCGTCAACAATTGAGTCAAAGATAATTGTGCTAAATCATTCCATCGCAATTGCGATGAAGGGAGACCATCCAGTTTCAATTGCTCGAAATCGTCTTCCGATAAATCCAGCAGATCACCGCTAAAGAGCGCAGCGGAAATTCGCTGCGCTGCGCCCAACCCCTGCGATCCATGCACGAGCACCGTCACTTCATTAGCCAAAATCGACTGCGCCTGCGGGCGCCCTTGCGCTGCACGATCTGAATTTTCAATTTCATCGATACGCGCTACATCTAAGAACGTGAAGTAGCGCAAAAACTTATAGACATCGGCATCCGCCGTGTTAATCCAAAATTGGTAAAAGGCATATGGCGAGGTTTTTTGTGGATCCAACCACACCGTGCCGATTTCAGTTTTACCGAACTTAGTTCCGTCGGCTTTTGTCACCAGCGGTGCGGTGAGCCCAAATACTTGCTGTGTATTAAGTCGACGCGTGAGATCGATGCCCCCGGTGATATTGCCCCACTGATCGGAACCGCCGATTTGCAACGTGCAACCGTAACGCCGATTGAGCTCCGCAAAATCGTAGGACTGCAGCAGCATATAACTAAATTCGGTAAATGAAATTCCTTCGCCCTCGCGTTCAAGGCGCTGCTTGACCGAATCCTTATGGATCATTGCATTGACAGAAAAATGCTTGCCGACGTAACGGAGAAAGTCGAGCGCGGACATGCCGGCCATCCAATCGAGATTATCGACCACAATGGCGCCGGTCTGCGATGCGTCAAAATCAATGAAGCGGCTAACCTGATGCTGCAATTTATCGACCCAACCCGCAACGATATCGGGAGTGTTGAGCTTGCGCTCCTGCACTTTAAAACTGGGATCGCCGATCAATCCTGTAGCGCCGCCCACCAGTGCGATTGGACGATGTCCCGCTAATTGAAACCGCCGCAGCGCCAACAAGGGCACCAAGTGGCCGATATGCAGGCTATCCGCGGTCGGATCAAAACCGCTATATAGCGTGCGTGGACCATTTTGAAGATGCTTTTCGAGTTCGTCATCGCCCGTCATCTGCGCGATAAGCGCGCGCGCCTTGAGATCGGTTATCAGGCTATTGGAATATAAGGTCATAACAACATCGCTTGAAAATTGTGCACCGTGCCGTGCCGACACGTGATCGATCATGCAACTTAACGCATTAAAGGGTTGACGCTTCGCAGAAACTAGGCAAACTTATGTCAGCGCCAGCAAATGGCGCACCTTACATCAACTTTATTTAAATGCAAGTTTGCGCTGTTTAGTTCGCTCCGCCTGCCCTCTGAGCGACTCTAAGCAATCTTTTGCAATGATTTATAGCCTCTTTGCAAAGAGTTTCGCGATGCTTTCTTTTTCTGGTCAGTTTGACCCCGAATGTTGAAGATTTGATTGATGACCGATAACAATGCAGCGTTGGTGGTAAAGATAAAGAAATTGTTAGACGCACTTCCACGAACTCATGTCCTGCTAGTTGGACTGGCGTTAGTCACCGTGTTTTTTGCGCTACTTCTCCCCAGTGGCGAAGTTCAAGCTAATCGTCGGCCGCTGCCGCTCACCAGCGATATCGATGCCAATCCCCAACTGGCGCTAACTACCCTTGCCAATCCGGTACTGAGCGAACCCACGCTCACCATCGAAACACCGGAACAGCAAGCCTGGCAAGAATTGGTCGTGCGCAAGGGCGATAATCTGGCCAAGCTGTTCGATCGCGCTGGCGTCTCGGCGAACGATTTGAACGAAGTGCTGCAATCCGGCGCCGAGGCCAAAGCACTCAAACATATATTTCCCGGTCAAAAACTTTCTTTCCAAGTCGATAAGGACGGCCAGCTGGTCGCTCTGCGCTACGAGGAAAGCCAGCTCAAAACTACGCATTATTATCGCGACGACAGCAACTTCGTTGCCGAGAAAATCAATCGTGAGCCCGAAGTTCGCCATCAATTCACTAGCGGCAGCATTGTGTCATCGCTCTACAAAGCCGGCCTCGAGGCGGGCTTAAACGACGGTATGATTCTGCAGCTGGCCGAAATATTCGGCGGTGAAATCGATTTCGCGCTCGACCTGCGCGCCGACGACCAGTTCGTCGTGATGTACGACGAGTATTACCTGGACGGTAAAAAAATCGGCAACGGCCCCATCCTCGCGGCATCCTTCACCAATGACGGTGAAACCCACACGGCATTTCGCTATGTCTATCCCAATGGCGACCTCGGTTATTTTTCGGCGGACGGCGTCAGCATGCGCAAGACATTTATGCGCGCACCGCTCGATATTCTCCGCGTCAGCTCGCCGTTTAGTTTGAGTCGTCTGCATCCGCTATTTAAAACCAATCGGCCGCACCGCGGTATCGACTATGCGGCACCGATCGGCACACCGGTTTATGCCGCAGGCGATGGCCGTATTTTGCAATCGGGTTTCAGTGAATCGAATGGCAACTTTGTTGTAATCCAACACAACGGCACGTATTCGACCAAGTATTTACATCTGTCAAAACGCAATGTGAAAGCGGGCGATCATGTTAGACAGCATCAAGTAATCGGCGCCGTTGGCGCTACCGGCTGGGCAACCGGTCCGCATCTGCATTATGAATTCCTCGTCAACGGCGTCCATACCAATCCGGCGAAAATCGCCGGCCAATTGCCGAAAGCCGATCATATTGCAACGAGCGAACAGCGCCGCTTCGGCGAGCAGGTGCGCGGCCTGCAAGTGCAATTCAGCGCCTATGCGGCTCAGAACAAAGCGCCGGCGCCTAATAAATTGGCTGCGCAAGAAAGTCCTGCCGCAGATCCCGATCGCAAAAGCCTCTGATGGCATCGAATACCAGCGAGCTGTATGTTGGGCTAATGTCCGGCACCAGCCTCGATGGAATCGATGCATTGCTGCTCGATCTCTCCTTCCAACCCAAAGTCATTTGCGCGCAAACCTATGCTCTGCCGGATCAGTTGCGCGCCGATTTACTCGCGCTGTGTCAATCGGGCAACGATGAAATCGAGCGCATGGGTGCGATTGATCGACGCTTGGGATTGGAGCTGGGGTTCGCGGTAACGAAACTGCTCCGAACCGCCGAAATACCCGCCGATGCCGTCCGCGCAATCGGCAGCCACGGCCAAACCATTCGCCATCGCCCTCCGCTCGCGATCAATCCGGGCAGTTATCCATTTACGCTGCAGATTGGCGATCCGAACAGCATCGCCGAGGTCACGGGCATCACGACCGTTGCTGACTTTCGCCGACGCGATATCGCAGCCGGCGGACAAGGCGCGCCGCTCGTTCCCGCATTTCATCGCGCGCTATTTGGCGGCGGCACGCAAGCGCGCGCCATCGTGAATATCGGCGGCATTGCCAATATCACCGGCTTAGGCCCGACGGGACAAATCATCGGCTTCGATACCGGCCCGGGCAATACGTTATTGGATAGCTGGATTCACCATTGCAGCGGCGCTCGCTACGATCGCGATGGCGCATGGGGCGCCAACGGCACTGTAATCAAACCGCTGCTCGACGAATTGCTGCGCGATCCCTATTTCGCATTGCCCGCTCCCAAGAGCACCGGGCGCGAATATTTTCACACCGATTGGCTCGACCGCCATCTGGCCGACTCAGCTTTTGAACCGATCGATGTTCAAGCAACACTGGTGGAATTAACCGCGCGCAGCATCGCCGCCGGCATTGCAAATCTGCCCTTTGCCATCAATTCCGTATTTGTGTGCGGCGGCGGCGCCTACAATCGTCACCTGATGCTTCGCCTCGAAGCATTGTTGCATCCACGCTTACTCGGGTCGACAACCCAACTGGGCATCGCTCCGGAATGGGTTGAGGCCGCCGCATTCGCTTGGCTGGGGCAGCAGACATTGCGCGGCAAACCCGGCAACGAACCCGCCGTTACCGGCGCATCGCATTACCGCATACTCGGCGCAATCTATCCGGCCTGATAGCTCTTCCTCTAAACTGCCGCTCTGCCAACGTATAATAGTTTCGAGGCGACCGTATGCATTCGGGTTTTTTCTGTAATTTCATTCTTTTAATCGCATCGATCGCTCTTTCATCGCACTACAAACGCAACTAACGCCGCAATGTCGCGCTATTTTTTGTCGTTTGTTTTACTGCTGCTGTGCAACATCGCTCGCGCCGACCTGCAAATTGCAATCGATGGTGCGTCGAATTCCGTCGAAGAAAATATTCGCAATCATATCGGCACCATCGCCGACGCTGAGCGCGAACGTCCGCGCTTGTTGAAAAAGAAATTAACCGATGCGATCCGCGATGCAACGCAGGCACTGGGTTATTACGAAACGACATTCCGTTACGAATTGAAAGGCGACACGCTGCAAATCAATGTCGATCTTGGGCCAGCCGTTGAATGGGCGCCCGCACAAATTCAACTGATCGGTGCGGTGAATACGCTTAGGGACGCTGTTAAGCTCGCGCAAAAGCCGCCGTTCGCAGCGGGCACGACGCTGAATCACGCCCGCTACGAGGCGTTCAAACGTGAGCTGCTGGAGGTCTGCCAGCAGCATGGTTTTCTCGATGCGCATTACGCAGAAAGCCGTTTGGTGGTCGATGTCGAGCAACACCGTGCGACTGCAATTTTAAAAATCGACGGCGGCGTGCGCTATCGCTTCAGCACTGTCGAATTCAGCGGCAGCGCGCTCGATTCCGCGCTGCTGCGTCGTTTATCCCCCATCGAGCCGAATAATTTTTACGATAAAGCGGTGCTTACAAAATTTCAGCGCAACTTGCAGGACAGCCGCTATTTTCGCGAAATCGATGTGCGCAGCGATAAGCGCGACGATCACACCATTGCAATTACCGTGAAGCTCGCCGATGCACCGCGCCATCAATTCAGCGTCGGCGCCGGCTTTGGCACCGACACCGGCCCGCGCGCTAAATTTCGCTGGGAACGCCCCTACGTGAATGCGCAAGGGCACAAACTCACCGCCGATTTTTCGATCTCGAAACCGCAGCAGACACTGGCATTCGAATATCACATTCCATTAAAAAAACCGCTCGATGAAAGTCTCAATTTCACCACGAGTTGGGAACATAAATTGGTGCAGAATACGGCGAGTACGCTGGGCACGGTCGGCTTTTTCTTCAGCG
>DASXYH010000286.1:0-2220 GCA_036502545.1 Spongiibacteraceae bacterium | reverse complement strand
CTGATTCAGATCGGCGCGGCAGTTGATCATGCGCTTGTCGTCCACCAGCAAACGCGCGGCGCCCATTTCGAGTTCTTCGAGACCCGGCGCGGCATCGAGTTTTTCGACGACGGCGCGCGCGCGCGCGGCGATCTCGGCGTCGGCCACCGTCGGCTCGTGCGCGATTGTAGTGATCTGCACTGCATTGATTGGTGGCACGCCGGCTTTTTCGACGGCCACGCGATCGGCATAAACCGGCATCGGTTCGGCAACGGTGTTTTGCGCCAGCGCAGGTTCCGCTTGCGGCACAGCATAAGTGTTAGCTTTTACCGCGGTGGGAATTTGCTCTTCGGAATTATATTCTTCCCAATTCAGCATTATTGACACGCCTCGCAATCCGGATTATCGATCGCGCATGCGTTCGGCACTTCGGCCGCTTGCGCAAACGCCGCTGCGCTCGCGCTTGCTGCCGTGCTCGACACCGCATTCAAGCTGCCGGTATTGATCGTCGATTTCTCGGTGCTGGTCGCGGATAGCGCACGCAGGTAATACGTGGTTTTCAAACCGCGATACCACGCCATGCGATAGGTGATATCGAGTTTTTTACCCGACGCACCGGCAATGTAGAGGTTCAGCGACTGTGCCTGATCGATCCATTTCTGACGTCGGCTCGCAGCATCGACCAGCCAGCGCGGCTCCACTTCAAATGCGGTCGCGTAAAGCGCTTTCAAGTCCGCCGGGATGCGGTCGATGCTCTGCACGCTGCCGTCGAAATATTTCAGATCGTTCACCATCACCGCGTCCCACAATCCGCGCTTTTTCAAATCGTGCACAAGATATGGATTTACGACTGTGAATTCGCCGGACAGGTTCGATTTCACGTACAGGTTTTGATAGGTCGGTTCGATTGATTGCGAAGCATCGGTGATATTGGCAATCGTCGCCGTCGGCGCGATCGCCATCACATTGCTGTTGCGCATGCCGTTGGCTTTGACGCGCACGCGCATGGTGTCCCAATCGAGCGTTTGCGAGCGATCGACTTCGATAAATTCTTCGCCGCGCTGCTCGGCGAGAATTGCCACCGAATCGATCGGCAATACGCCTTGGCTCCACAGCGAGCCATTATATGTTTCATAACTGCCGCGCTCTTCGGCGAGTTCAGAAGAAGCTTTGATCGCAAAATAACTCACGGCTTCCATCGAGCGATCGGCGAATTCCACCGCGGCATCCGATGCATACGGCACGCGCAATGTGTATAGCGCATCCTGAAAGCCCATGATGCCGAGTCCGACCGGACGGTGTTTGACGTTCGAATTTTTTGCCTGCGGCACCGAGTAATAATTGATGTCGATGACGTTATCGAGCATCCGCACGGCGGTTTTAATCGTGCGCTCCAACTTTTGATAGTCAAGAACGGGCGCATGATCGAGCGCGGCTTTTCCATCCGCATTAATCACAATATGTTGATTCAAATTCACTGAGCCCAGATTGCACACGGCGATTTCGTCGCGATTGGTGTTCAGCGTAATTTCGGTACACAGATTCGAGCTGTGCACGACGCCGACATGTTGTTGCGGGCTGCGCAAATTGCACGGATCTTTGAATGTGATCCACGGGTGGCCGGTTTCGAATAGCATCGACAGCATTTTTCGCCATAGATCCTGCGCGCGTACTTTTTTGAACAGTTTTAGTTTGCCTTCGGCGGCGAGACGCTCGTAGTGCTCGTAGCGATCTTCAAAGGCAGTGCCGTACAGATCGTGCAGATCGGGCGCATCGGCCGGCGATAACAACATCCATTCGCCGTCCTGAAACACACGCTTCATAAATAAATCGGGCACCCAGTTCGCGGTGTTCATATCGTGCGTGCGGCGGCGATCGTCGCCGGTGTTTTTGCGCAGTTCAAGAAATTCTTCGATATCGAGGTGCCAGGTTTCGAGATATGCGCACACCGCACCTTTGCGCTTGCCGCCCTGATTGACCGCAACCGCAGTATCGTTGACGACTTTTAAAAATGGCACCACGCCCTGCGATTTGCCGTTGGTGCCCTTGATGTAAGAGCCAAGCGCACGCACCGGCGTCCAATCGTTGCCGAGGCCGCCGGCCCATTTCGATAGCATCGCGTTGTCGTGAATCGCGCCGAAAATGCCGTCGAGATCGTCGGGTACTGTTGTCAAATAGCACGACGACAATTGCGGGCGCAGCGTGCCGGAATTGAATAAGGTCGGCGTCGAACTCATGTAA
>DASXYH010000285.1:0-24360 GCA_036502545.1 Spongiibacteraceae bacterium | reverse complement strand
AATTCTAACAATATCAAAGGACGAATCATGGTTTCCGGGCTGCAGAGCAGTAGCGAGCTGATTGAACGAATTCTTACTGAACTTCAGGCGGTGGCCCCGGATGCATTGCCGCGTCACCTAAACGAGCAGTTGCGTAAACGTCTGGGACGACTGCTTGAAGAGTCTGGCTATCACGCGCTGCCGCCCGAACGACGCGCATTGACCGTTATGGTCACCGAACTGCATGGCTTCGATGCTATTGCCGAGCAGCATGCTCCCAATGCGGTAATTAATTTATTTAACCGTTATCTGGCGCAAATGACTGAAATTATTGCGCAGTATGGCGGCACAATCGATAAGCTCAGTGGGAATTCACTGGTCATTCTGTTCGGGGTACTTGCGCCGCAGCCCGATCACGCCGCGCATGCATTGGCCTGCGCGGCGGAAATGCAGCAGGCGATGTCGCGCTGCAATCAACAAAATGAAGTGCTGCGCTTACCTCCGCTTTACATGGGCATTGGTATTCATAGCGGCGAACTGGTGACAGGCGCTGTCGGCGCAACACTTCGGCGCGAATACACGGCGTTGGGTTATGCGATCAGTATTGCGATTCGTATAGCGATCCAAAGTCTGCGCGGACAGGTGCTGTTGAGCGATAGCACTTATCGTCTGGTACACGACTTTATCCTGATTGGTGAACTTAATACTTTGCGTGTGCGCGGACGGCGCGTGCCGGTAACAGTTTACGAATTGCTCGGCACCACGCGGCCGCGCGCGCTTACGGTACCGCGGCGCGAAGGTCGCAAAAGTCCGCGTGTATCGGTGCAAATGCCCTGTTATTTTCAGCGTGTCAAAGGCAGCAGCGTGTTGGGGTCAATGCATTGCGGGCAAGTGGTCGATATGGGTTATCACGGGTTGCGTATGATCAGCCCGGTGCCGCTGGAGGCGAGCAGCGAAATTATGATGTCGCTATCATTGCAATTATTGGGGAATCGCAGCAGCGATATCTATGCTCGCATTGTCACTGCCGATTCCGAGCAACAGGGCTACCGCTGCAGTATGGAGTTTACCGATATCGATTTGGTGGGGCGTCAAACCATAAAACAATTTGTCGACAGCCAAGTCGGTGCTATGTAATTTAAATTTGCTCATTTTACTGAGAAAGATTGATCGGAAATGATAGAGCCCGGTGCCGAGCTGACCGCTCACTTAACATATTTACAAGAACGTCACCGTGAACTCGACGCGGAAATCGCCCAACTGGAACTGTTTCCGTATCAGGATCAATTGCACTTGCGGCGATTGAAGAAAGAAAAGCTGCGCATCAAGGATTCCATCGAGCGCGTGCGCACCATGCTGATTCCCGACTTGAACGCGTAGCCCTCGCTGTTTGCTATTGTATTTTTACCATTTAAAATTTGCTATCGCCCAATGAGTTAACTGGAGTTGATGCGTGTGAGATATTTCTTACAGGGCGTACCGGCACCGTCTGCTGGCGGCGTTTCAAAGCGCGTGTAGAATTACAACTGTCACGGATGCAGTCAATCGCTGGCAGGGAGCTGGGCGTGACAGTGGATGTCAATTTAAAAAAACAAAGCCGGGTTTTACCCGGCTTTGTTTTTTTGCGTAATCAAAAACTCTCTTTGTTAATTAGCCCGGCGGCCAATGCATGCCGCGCCCGCCCAGTAAATGCAGATGAATGTGGTAAACCGTCTGCCCGCCGTCGCGGTTGCAGTTCATCACCAAGCGGTATCCGCTTTCAGCAATGCCTTCGGTTTTCGCCAACTGCTGCGCAGTGAAGATCATCTGACCCAGCAGGACGGCATCATCCGGCTGCGTTTCATTTAATGTAGTTAAATGCCGCTGCGGAATGATGAGAATATGCACGGGAGCCTGCGGGCTGACGTCGCGAAAGGCAAATACATGCTCGTCCTCGTAAACCGCTGTTGCCGGGATTCGCTTTGCGGCGATATTGCAAAATAAGCAATCAGTCATCGTTGGCACTCATCATGGTCAATGGGGGCATAATACGACTGGGTATAAACTTCGTCGAATATTACATGCTTGATTTGGACCGACTGCACCACTCTGTCGCCTTTGTGATTTAATTGCACTTAGCTGGTGCCGTTATAAATCAGTCAAAACAAGTCATATTTAAAAATAGGAATTCAGGAGCGCCCCTAATATAACCATTTCCCAACTCTCGTACTTTATAAGGGGGAATTATTCCGTTGGCGAGTTAACGCAAACTCATAAAATGAACCTGTTTTTTTCGCTGGTAACGACAGAAGTGGCAGTGAATACCCAGTGAAAATAGTCGAACCGTAAAGCGCCTGCAATAAATGAAGCATAGGCTGTCAATGAAAAATGTTTCAACGTATGCGCGATGTTAATTAAACAAAGCTTTAAATTGGGTACGTCTTTTGCAAACCATCTGCAAGCGAGGCTGGCTCAGCTGTTAAGAATCCATGCTTCTCAT
This sequence comes from Spongiibacteraceae bacterium, assembly GCA_036502545.1. Classification (GTDB taxonomy): domain Bacteria; phylum Pseudomonadota; class Gammaproteobacteria; order Pseudomonadales; family CAMLJR01; genus CAMLJR01. Next base: position 21,902 of record DASXYH010000285.1, on the reverse strand, counting down.
TTTTTCAATCATGCCCCTTGACTGTGGGCTCTGCCAAGCCAGAGAGGAGTTTATTCCATGGCCGTAATCGAAAGCATCAAGGAACAAGCCAGTGTGTTGAAGGGAAAAGCCGGCATGGTATTGTCCACCATCGGCGATCTCAACAAACTTGCGATCGACAAAATCGAAGAGATGTCGAAGTTGAATCTGTCATCCGCGAGTTATTTCAGCGAGCTGGGCATTAAACAGATGCGCGGCGTTACCTCGATCAAGGATGCTGAGTCCCTGCGCAAATTTACCGCCGACAGCATCTCGTTGAGCGGCGAAGTGGCGAAGAAAATGCTCGACGATAGCAAAGCGTGGATGGGTGTCGGCGGGGATATGAAAGATAAAATCACCGATATGTTCACCTCGAAAGATGAAATTGCCATTAAGAAGAAAGTCTCCAAAGCCGTTGCCGCTTAATCGAGACGCGGATGCGCAATGTGCATCCGCGCTTCTTTTGCACCCGTGTTAGTCGTAGCTTTCTAACATCACAACGACCGAATTTGGCTCGTTTGAGTTTGATCTGGTTGAATTTAAATGGGAGTGCCCATCGTGCTCGATTGGTTTTCGCAGTACGCTCGCGTCATTGACAATATTTGCGAATTCCAAAAAAGTGTGGCGGACGAACTGTTCGATCAGATGGAAGGCGGTACCGAGTCCCAGAAAACCATGGTTGAAACGACTGCCGAATGCTGCCGTAATTTGTATAACGGTGTGACGCAAAATCCCGCACGTATCGTCGAACAGCAAATCAATTACTGGCAGAATCAAATCCAGCTCAGCAACAATTTATTGCTGAAGTTGATCGGCGAAAAAGTCGATCCGATGGTGCATCCGAAAGTTGGCGATCGGCGTTTTCTCGATAGCGCGTGGGAAGAAAATGCGCTGTTCGATTACATCAAGCAAACTTATTTGCTGGCTTCCGAGAATGTGCTTGAGTGCGTGCAGAATCTCGACGGTATCGATGCGCGCAGCCGCGAGCAATTGCAATATTATGTACGTCAAACCGTCAACGCGATGGCCCCTACCAATTTCGCTCTGACCAATCCGGAGGTTTTGCGCAAGACGTTGGAAACCAAGGGCGAGAATTTATTGCAGGGACTGCATATGATGGTCGAGGACAAAAAGAAAAGCGCGGATATTCTGAATGTCTGCATGAGCAAACCCGATGCGTTCGAACTCGGCAAGAATATCGCGATGAGTCCCGGTGCGGTTGTCGCCGAAAACGAATTGATGCAATTGATTCAGTATGCGCCGGCCACCACCACAGTGCATCGCACACCGATTTTGTTGGTGCCTTCGTGGGTGAATAAATATTACATTCTCGATCTCACCGGAAAAAACAGCTTCGTCAAATGGCTGACCGAACAAGGTCACACGGTATTTTTGATTTCATGGGTAAATCCCGATAGCAGTTTTCGCAACACCACGTTCGACGATTACATGCGGCTGGGTCCGCTGGCAGCGAGCGATATCATCGAGCGTATTACCGGCGAAAAACAGGTGTCGGCTGTCGGCTATTGCCTCGGCGGGATATTGCTCGCGTGCACGCTCGCGTATTGCGATTCCCACCGTGAAGCGCGTTTTGCATCGGCCACCTATTTGGCGTCGAGCATCGATTTCCGCGATCCGGGTGATATCGGCATTTTGGTCGACGAGCGCATGGTCGAGTCTGTCGAGAAACATATGACTCGCAGCGGCTACTTCGATGGCCGCCTGTTGTCGGTGGGATTTAATCTGCTTAAAGAGAATGATTTATTCTGGAACTATTACGTCATCAATTACTTGAAGGGCGAACGTCCCGCCGCATTCGATTTGATGCATTGGAATAGCGACAACACCAATGTGCCGGAGGCGACGCATCGCTTCATTATGCGCGAACTGCATTTGCGCAATCAGCTCGCGCAACCGCAGGATCTGACGTTGAACGATCGCAGTATCGCATTGCGCAATATCACCACGCCGACTTACATATTGGCGGCCGATAAGGATCATATCGCGCGCTGGCGCTCGTGTTATGCGGCCACGCAATTGCAGAGCGGCGATGTGCGCTTTGTATTGGCCGGTTCAGGTCATATTGCCGGCGTGATTAATCCGCCGAGCGCCAGCAAATATTATTACTACGTCAATCCGGAAACGCCCGCGGTGGCGGAAGAATGGCTCGACCGCGCGTTTAAAATAGAAGGCAGCTGGTGGAGCGACTGGGCCGCTTGGCAATCGCAACTGGCCGGCGATAAAGTGCCGGCGCGCGCGATCGATCCGGCCGCGGTTATCGAACCCGCTCCGGGTCGCTACGTGATGCGACGACTCGACGATTGGAACGATGGGCAGCAGCGCGCGGCTTAATCGCTTTCGTTTTATAAAGCATATGAAAATTTCTGCGGCCTGCGATTCAACAGACCACGTCTATCCGTAGCATGAAATACCCTGGCACTGAAAATTATAATTAAGCGCTTGCTGGAACTGTGCGCTCTTTCGCCCAAGCGCGCAGCCACTCAATTTTTTCCGCCAGCATGATTGCGAGCGGCACCGTGCCATTCAGCGCTTGTTGAATATGCGCTGTCGTCATCGGCTCGCGGTGAGCCGAGCATGTGTAAATAGTCGTTACCACTGCTTGTTCGATTTCCGCACCGGAAAATTTATCGGCGTGTTCCGCCAATGCGTTCAAATCGAAGCGTATCGGATCGAAGTTACGTTGCTGCAAATGAATCGCGAAGATTTCCGCGCGCGTTGCTTGATCGGGTAAATCGACAAAAAAGATTTCGTCGAAGCGGCCTTTACGCAGCAACTCCGGCGGCATGCCTTGCACATCGTTTGCCGTCGCCACCATAAAGACATGGCTGGTGCGTTCGGCCATCCATGTCAACAGCGTGCCTAGAATGCGTTGCGATGTGCCCTCATCGTTATTGCCGCCCGCCAAGCCTTTTTCGATTTCATCGATCCACAATACGCAGGGCGCCATCAATTCGGCCTGGCTCAGCGCGCGCCGCAAATTCTTTTCAGTTTCACCGATGAATTTATTGTAAAGCGTGGCCATATCAAGACGCAGCAACGGCAGCGCCCACATTCCTGCAATCGCTTTTGCCGCGAGACTTTTGCCGCTGCCCTGTACGCCGAGCAACAACACACCTTTAGGCCGATCGCGCTGCTGCGAATGCACCGCCTGCTCGCGCAGTTGCAACCATTGCTGTAAGCGTTTTAAACCGCCGACGGCGGAAAATTTCGCCGTGTCGTATTCGAAGCTCAGCACGCCGCCCATATCGAGCAACTCGAATTTGGCGTGATTGATAGTCGGAATGTCCGCTGCGGTGATTGCGCCATCGTCGCGAATGGCACCGCGCGCCAGTCGACGCACATCGGCTTCGGTCAAGCCGCGCAAATTGCGCACGAGTTGTTTAATGATCGCAGGATCGGAGTGCAGTGCTGTTTGCGGATTTTCCTGGCTCCACGCGTTCGCTTCTTCGCGAATGATACTGAGCAGCTGCGTATCATTTGGCAGCGCCAATTCAAATTTCGCGCTATAACGTCGCAACTCTGGCGGCAGTTCGAGTTCGTGACTGATAAGCACAAGTACATGCCCGAGCCGATCGTACGCCATCGCGATATCTTTCAGTAAACGCACATGTTCCGGTTGGTTGGCCAGAAAAGGATGGAAGTCGCACAGCGCGAACAGCGCGGGCACCGTTTGCTTTTTTATCTGACGCAGCGCATCGGCCGGCGCGGGCGAATTGGCGGCATCATTAAAATCAGCGCCGAATCCCAAGCGATTCAGCCCTTCTGTAATCGACCAGCAGAAGTAACCCAGTTTGCGCTGCATTGCAACGCGCGTCAGCAATTGCAGCGCGGCCGGCTCGTCATGCGTTTCAAGCACAATCAACGGCACTTTCGAATCGATGATGAGCGCGAGATCCTTAACGTCCTGCATGATTATTTCCGCAATGAAAGCAATTTGATAAATAGCAAAGCGATGGCGATGAGACTAGCAGAGGAAGGCGGTTTCAAACAGCGTTGGCGATGAGGCGCGTGATTGGATAAAAAAAACTAAATTCAAAATGATGCGAGCAATCGCTCCTGCAGTAGCGTTGCCAGTTGATCGGGCGCGACGGCCGGCGCGAAATAATAACCTTGTACCTGATCGCAGCGGTTCTGCCACAGAAACTGTACTTGTTCGAGCGTCTCTACCCCTTCCGCAATAACGTGCAACTGCAGGCTATGGGCGAGGTTGATAATGGCTTTGACGATGATGGCATCGTCGGTATCGGCCGGCAGATTGTGCACAAAACTGCGGTCGATTTTGAGCGCGGAAATCGGCAGGCGCTGCATATGGGCGAACGACGAATAGCCGGTACCGAAATCGTCGAGCGAAAATGTCACGCCGAGTTGCGATAGCGCGAGCATGCTTTGATACGTCTGCTCGGCGTTCATTAGAATCGCGGTTTCGGTCAGCTCGAATTCGATGCGATGCAAATCGACACCGCTCTCTGCGAGCAGACGCGCGGTGATCTCGGCGAATTTTTCATCCTGCAATTGCTTCAACGATAAATTGATCGCCAGATCGATCGAGCGTCCGCCGCGGTGCTCCAACTCGCGCATATCGCGGCATGCCTGCTGAATAGTCCAATAGCCGATCGGCACGATCAAACCGGTTTCTTCCGCGAGCGGAATAAAATCGCTCGGCGCGAGTAGCCCGCGCTGCGGATGGCGCCAGCGAATCAGCGATTCGACACCAATGATCTGGCCGCTCTCAAGCTCGACGCGCGGCTGGTAGTAAAGTTCGAATTCGTTGCGGCGCAAGGCCCGACGCAATTCGGTTTCAAGATGCATCTGATTGCGCGCGGCCAGATTCATTTGCTCGGTATAAAAATGGTAATGGCAGCCGCGTATTTGTTTGGCTTCCTGCCGGGCTAATTCCGCGTTGCGCATCAGCGCATCGGCATGAAAACCCGCTTCGGGAAATACCGCGATGCCGATGCTGGTGCCGAGCACCAGCGGGGTATCGCCGATTTGATACGGCTGCGCCATCGCCGCCACGATTTTTTCGGCGACTGCCAACACATCCGGCAGACTGCGCACGTCTTCGATCAGCACGGTAAATTCATCGGCGCCGATACGCGCCAAAGTATCGGTTTTGCGCACGCATTGCGCGAGACGTTGCGCCATCATTTCGATCAGTTGATCGCCGACGGTATGGCCGAACGATTCGTTGACGCGACGAAAACCGTCGAGATCGATATGCAGCAATGCAAAACGACCGCTGTCGCGCTGCGCGCGCGTAACCGCGTGTTCGAGGCGTTCGCGAAACATATGGCGATTGGGAAGATGGGTCAGCGCATCGAAGCGCGCGCGCTGCGTCAGTTGCTGCTCGCCCTGTTTGCGTTGCAATGCGTGGCGCAAACTGCGTTCGAGCTGCGCCGCATCGAGACGGCTTTTCAATAAATAATCGGAGGCACCATCGGCGATCGCGGCGCGATCGAGATCGTTGTCGAGCACATCGGTCATGACCAGTATCGGCGCGGTGCAGCCGCTGCTGACCGCGGCCTTCAATAATTCGCGCGCGCGCTCCGGGCAGCGCTGGCAATCGAGCAGTATCGCGTCGTATTCACCGGAGAGCATGGTGGCCAGAGCGTTGTCGGGTTGATCGCACCAGCTCACCAGATGATGGCGATCGATGGCGGCGGCAAGATGGGCGATGAGCATGTATTCCGCAGGTTCTTCATCCACTAAAAGGATGCGCACCGCTGGTTCGGACATAGCGTAAATTACCTTTGCGTGCGGCACCGATTTGTCGGTCCAGCGCCGTACATCCACCCAAGTAGTCATAATTTCTAATTTTTTTAATTTAATTCATGACTTTATAAACAAAACCTGAATTATTTTCTAGACATTTACGAAAAAATAATTTTTCGGCTTCTGACGACTTCTGCGCGCTGTTAGAATGCTGGCCCATTCCGCTGTCGAAAACCGCTGTGACCAGTCTGAATTCCCGCCAACGCGAGGCCGTTCACTACATCGATGGCCCCCTGCTCGTGCTCGCCGGTGCCGGCAGCGGAAAAACCAGCGTCATCACGCGCAAAATCGCCTACTTGATCGAGCACTGCGGCATCGCGGCGAAACATATTGCCGCGGTGACGTTTACCAATAAAGCGGCGCGCGAAATGCGCGGGCGCGTCGGTAAATTAATAAAAGGCTCCGCCGCAGCCGGTTTGACGATTTCTACCTTCCACACGCTCGGTTTGAATATTCTGCGCCGCGAACATCGCAAACTCGGCTTCAAGGCGGGCTTTTCGATTTTCGATGCCGAAGATTGCCTCGGTCTTATTCGCGAATTATTAATTACCGAGCATGGTGGCGATGCGGATCAGGCGGGCGTGATTCAGCACCGTATTTCGCAATGGAAGAACGATTTGATTGCGCCCGAGCAAGCGGCCGCGATGGCGCAAGGCCCGGCCGATCTGTTGTGCGCACAGGCGTATATTCGTTATCAGCGCGCGTTGAAAGCGTATAACGCAGTCGATTTCGACGATTTGATTTTGCGCCCCGCGGAATTATTTGCGACCGATGCCGACGTGCTCGCTCAGTGGCACACGCGCATTCGTTATTTATTGGTCGACGAATATCAGGATACCAACGGCGCGCAATATCAATTGGTGAAACTATTGGTCGGGCAGCGCCAGGGTTTGACCGTGGTCGGCGATGACGATCAATCGATTTATGCATGGCGCGGCGCCCGCCCGGAAAATCTCGCGCAATTGCAAAATGATTATCCGCATTTGAAAGTCGTGAAGCTCGAACAGAACTATCGCTCGACCGGTCGCATTCTGCGCGCGGCCAACCAAATCATTGCGAACAACCCGCATGTGTTTGAAAAATCGCTGTGGAGCGAGTTCGGCCCCGGGGATCCGATTCGCATCGTGCGCTGCGCCAACGAAGATACGGAATGCGAGCGCGTGGTGACTGAAATTGTCGATCATCACATGCGCCATCGCGGCAAGCTCGGCGATTACGCCGTGCTGTACCGCGGCAATCATCAGGCGAAATTGCTCGAACTCAAACTGCAAAACTTTCAAGTGCCGTACAAAATCAGCGGCGGTACTTCGTTTTTTGCGCGCAACGAAATCAAGGATGTGATGGCGTATCTGCGCTTGCTGATCAATCCCGATGATGACAACGCATTTTTGCGTATCGTCAACGTGCCGCGCCGCAAAATCGGCGCATCGACGCTGGAAAGTCTCGGCCAATACGCCACCGAACGCGGTATTGGTTTGCATGCGGCGTGCGCAGAAATTGGATTGCAAAGCCATTTGCCCGAAGCGGCGCTGGCGCGTTTGCGCGAATTTATCGATTGGCTGCAACAGACGCGGCGGCGCATGCAGGGCGATGACGCCGTCGAAGCGGTGCGCGACATGCTGCGCGATATCGATTACGAAGATTGGCTGCAGCAAAACAGTTCGAGCCCGACCGTCGCCGAACGGCGCATGGCGAATGTGCTGACGTTGGTCGATAGTTTGAAAAATACGCTCGAACGCGCGGCGGAAGAAAGCAATAGTGAAATCGACGACAACGGCATCGAAGCGGCAATTGCGAAACTGGTGCTGCGCGATCTGCTCGAACGCCAGCAGGATGAAGATGAAAGTAACGACCGCGTGCAATTGATGACGCTGCATGCGGCGAAAGGTCTGGAATTTCCGCATGTTTATATCATCGGCATGGAAGAGGAATTGCTGCCGCATCGCAACAGCATCGAGGCCGATACGATCGAAGAGGAGCGGCGTCTGTGCTACGTCGGCGTCACGCGCGCGCAGCGCACCTTAACGTTGACGTTCTGCGCCAAGCGCAAACAGTTCGGCGATTTTCTCAACTGCACGCCGAGCCGTTTTCTCGATGAGTTGCCGGCGGAAGATGTGGAATGGGAAGGCCGCGAAAGCGCGGATCCGGCGGTAAGTAAAACGCGCGCGCGCGCGACGTTAGCGGGATTAAAAAATCTGCTCGATTAAGCGGCGTTCGGATAAATAAATTTGATGCCCGTTTTTTTGATACCCGCTTTTTAACGCCTACTTTTGCCGACACGCCTCACGTATACTCCAAACGGTTTTTTCTCGATCTCATCTTCGAATTATTGGAGTAGCGCACACGATGGATGCCATCGACTCGTTGGAATGGACCACCGATCCGCAAGCGTGGATCGCACTCGCGACACTGACGGCACTGGAGATTGTGCTCGGCATCGACAATATTATTTTCATTTCTATTCTGGTGGGCCGTCTGCCGAAACAACAGCAGCAATCGGCGCGGCTGCTCGGCCTGGGTCTGGCGATGGTCACGCGTATTTTATTATTGCTTTCGCTGGCCTGGGTCATGGGTTTGACCGCGCCGCTGTTTGCGGTGGCGGGTTTTGAAATTTCCGGCCGCGATTTGATATTGCTCGGCGGCGGTTTGTTTCTACTGTGGAAAAGCACGCATGAAATTCATACCAGTCTCGAAGGCGAAGAGGCGCAGGCGACTCGCGGTTCCGCTAAAGCAGCATTTGCAGCGACATTGATTCAAATTGCAATCATCGATATCGTGTTCTCGCTCGATTCGGTCATCACCGCAGTCGGCATGGCCAGTCATTTACCGGTGATGGTGTTGGCAATTATGTGCGCAGTCGGTGTCATGATGTTCGCCGCGAAACCGATAGCGGATTTCGTCGACGCGCATCCTTCGATCAAAATGCTGGCATTAAGTTTTTTGATTTTGGTCGGTATCGCGCTGATCGGCGAAGGGCTCAACTTTCACATTCCGAAAGGCTACATCTATTTCGGCATGGCATTTTCGCTCGGCGTGGAAATGCTCAATATTCATTACCGTAAAAAACGCAGCAAGCCGATCGAACTGCGCGGTCACAATATTCCGTTGGAATAATCGCGATAAAACAAAAAGGCCGCGTTGTGCGGCCTTTTTGTTTTCAATATATTTTTCTAATTATTTGCTGTGCGCAACGATGTAATCGACTGCCGCTTTAACTTCGTCATCGGAGCAGGCGGCGCAGGTGCCTTTCGGCGGCATCGCACGGATACCGGCAAGCGCGTGATCGTGCAGTGTATTTACACCTTGCGCGATACGATCTTTCCACGCGCCCTTATCGCCCATCTTCGGCGCGCCGCCAACGCCTGCCTCATGGCACATATGACAGGTGCCGGTGTAAACCTCTTCGCCCGATTTCGGCTTGCCGCCGGCCGCTGCGACTGCGCCGCCGCAGCTGTTATCGCCTTCCAAGCATACGGAGCCCACCGGCTTGATGCGCGCTTCGACATCCTTTTTTTGTTTATCGGTCAACGCGTGGCCGGACATGCTCAGCATGGCGCCGAGACCAAACACGGCTAATAACGATACGGTATTTTTTGACATCGTTTTGCTCACAACGGAATCCTCTTGCCTTGCGGTAGGCTTGACCAATCGAACGGCGGGGCGGAAAAATAGGCGCGAATTATATCCAGTTAACATCGCCAAAACCAATCCAACCGACACGACGGAGAAAGAGCGGATGGACTTCCGCCTAGCGCGCTCGGTATCATGCCGTCCCGGTTGTCGCCGAGTTATATGCCTTATCGCGACTAGCTGGGAAGCGATCGCAAGCACCATCCGCAAATTTGCGCCCATAGCTCAGCTGGATAGAGCGCTGCCCTCCGGAGGCAGAGGCCGGGGGTTCGAATCCCTCTGGGCGCACCAATTCCGTTCAAAACTCTGCACACGGGCGAGCCGGGATTTCCTGCGGCGATGACTTTTATCAGCGTCGCTTTGTTACTCATCACTCGGATCACGTCGTCATCGACTTCAATGCGATCGACGACCGAGCGCAGATATGTTTTGCGAAAGGGAGCTCGCCGGACGTAATGTTATGCCGAGGCGGCCTATCCACGGAGCCCACGAATTACGAGCACCTGCTTACGCTGTTCCATACAATGCCGACGGCCAAAAAACCATCTACGCTCATCTCCATACAAAAACACAAAACCCGTTCAATCACAGATGCCTTTAAGCTGTCGGAGTTCGTATGGAAATCGTCGTTGCCAATGCGGTCGAATCCACCTGGGTTGTCATCGCCATTGCGGTTGTCGTGCTATTGGTCACATCGCGCAAAAGCCAGACGCTGCGCGATTCAATTCTGCCGCCGGAAGTTACGCAAGAGCTGAAAGGCTTGGCGATCTTCACGATCGTGTTTGGCCATATCGGCTATTTTCTGGTCGATGACAATCGGTTTTTATTTCCGCTTTCGATTGCCGCCGGTGTTGGCGTGAATTTGTTTTTATTTTTATCCGGTTATGGCTTGACGGTCGGCATGATGAAAAAGCGCCTGCCGGCTTTGGAATTTTATCGCCATCGACTGAGTAAAATATTTATTCCGTTTTGGCTCGTGCTGAGCGTTTTCTTTTTGATGGATGCGTTTATTTTGCAGCGAATGTATCCGGCGCCGTACTATATTCGATCGCTGTTTGGGCTGTTTCCTCGCGCCGACGTTGCTATCGATGTCAATTCGGTATTCTGGTACATCACCTGGATTCTGCTGTATTACCTGCTTTTCCCATTCGTATTCAGCGCAAAAAGACCGTGGCTGTCGGCGTTAATTTTATTCGGCGCGGGATCGGGATTGGTGCTGTGGAATCCATCGGCATGGAGTCCGGTAATGCATCTCTATCGCGTGCATACCATTGCGTTTCCGTTGGGCATGTTGCTCGCCGTCGCATTGCGAGAAAAAGAAAATGGAATGAATCCAGCGCTAAATGCGATTCGGCATTTCAAGCGCGCAGCACCGGCAGCGGTCTATTATGGATTGCTGATAATACTGACAACGATTGCTTGTTATACCGCTTATTATTCCGGCGTCGGCCAGGGTGCGCTAAAGGAGCAGCTTATCAGCATTGTTACCACCTGCACCCTGGTCGCGCTGTTCGCGCTGAAACGATTCGAAATCGGTTTGTTCGCATTTACGGGTTTTTATTCGTACGAAATTTATTTACTGCACTGGCCGCTGCTATCGCGTTACGATATTTTTTATCGGCACACGCCGGCGTGGCTCGCAACGGTGCTTTATTTGGCGCTGTTTTTCGGCTTGGGCTGGCTCATACAAAAAGCAACGACGGCGTTCGAAGAAAATAAATTGCTCGCGGTAAAATCAAAATAACGGGGTCGGCAATTTTATTTTTAACGGCTGCACGATGAAAAAGAGCTAGGGCAGCTAATTCTCCGACTACGCTAACACCAGGCAGCGTGACTGCAAGTTGCGCAAACGCTGGATAAATTCGTCCACGGATAATAATTTACTACCTCGACCAGATGTTTTAGCCGTCGATGTTATGGAGAGCATTATGGACCACGAGGAAAGCCTGGAATTGCAGCTCCGCACCGAATTGCGGGATCTGCAGCGCCGTCAGCAGCGCCTGATCGAGCTTTCGTCTGATTGGTATTGGGAACTCGATCCGCAACATCACTTCCTATTGATCGCCGGCCCCGCGGTCCATGAAGCGTTCAGTGACACAAGCTTCATCGGCAAGGCGTTTTGGGAGATCAGAGGGTTTACGGCGTTGGACGCCAGCGGTTGGGATAATTTAAAGGCGCATTTAGACGCCCATGAACCGTTTTTCGATCTGCAAGCATCGCTCACTTTGACGCCGACCATTCGCCATTATTTCAGCATTAATGGGCGTCCAATTTTAAACGAACGCGGGGAGTACATCGGCTATTGCGGGCTGACGAAAAACATAACTGCCGCGACCCGCGACAATCAATTGATGAATTTGGAGCACGCGGTCACGCGCCAATTAATCGATGCCGCCGACATCGAGACGGGTTTTTGCCAGGTTTTGCAAATTATTGGAGAGGCCGATAAATGGCAGTGCGGAGCGTTTTTTCCGGCCGATAGCGCCAGCGCTTTTTTTAAAGGACCAACGCATTGGCAGGCGGCGGATACCACTGCTGCGGCAATCGCAGAATTCACACGCACCGTGAACGCGATGAGCAGCAGTAGCGATAGCCGGATACGACAGTCGGACACTCCGTTGTGGATCGCGGATATCGCCGCTGTACCGGCGTCGACTGGCACAAGTTCGGCGCCCGCGCTGCGCACGTACATTGCGTCGCCAATCAGCGTGGCGGGTCACGTCGTCGGTATTTTTGCGTTTGCCAGTCGCGAAGCTCGCCCGGAAGACCACCAATTACTGAAAACAATCGGTGCTGTCGGCAGTCAAGTCGGCCAATTTTTGCAGCGCCAACAAGCCGAGCAGACGCTGCGTGCCAACGAGGAGCGTTTTCGCAGCCTGACCGAATTTTCTTCGGACTGGTATTGGGAGCAAGACGATCAATGGCGTTTCGTCGATGTCGCCGGCAAGGACCTCGAAAACAATCGCGGATTTGTCGGTAAAACGCATTGGGATCCATCCTTTCAAACCCATCCAATCGATATGACCTGGGCGGATCACCGCGCGCGCGTCATGGCGCACCAGTCGTTTCGCGATTTCATATTGAAGGGTGAGGGACGCGACGGCGCCGCGATTTATTACAGCTTGAGCGGCCGGCCGTTTTTCGATGACAGCGGCGCCTTCAAGGGTTATCGCGGTATCGGCAAAGATATCACCGCGCAGCGGCATTCCGACGAGCGCATTCGTTATCTGGCCAATCACGACGCATTGACCACATTGCCCAACCGGGCGATGTTCAGTGAATTGTTAAATCTCGCAATCAGCTATGCGCGCCGTTACAGCCGCAAATTCGCGATCATGTTCATCGATCTCGACCGTTTCAAATTGATCAACGATACGCTGGGACACGATGCCGGCGATCAATTGCTGCAGGAAATCGCCAGCCGTTTAACGCACACGCTGCGCCAGAGCGATGTCGTGGCGCGCTTGGGTGGCGACGAGTTTGTCGTGCTGGTGCAGGAGGTCGACGGACCCGAGCAGACCGCGATGATCGCTCGTAAAATTTTGTCGGCAACGATGAAGCCGCTGCAGATTCTCGGCCAGGAGTGCCGGGTGACCGCGAGTATCGGTATCAGTTTGTATCCGACCGATGCGCAGGACGAACTGGCGCTGATGAAGAACGCCGATATGGCCATGTATCAGGCGAAAGAAACGGGGAAAAATAATTTCCAATTTTTTTCGATCAGAACGCAGGAGCAATCGCTCGAACGGATGGCATTGGAAGCGAGTTTGCGCCGTGCGCTCGAACGCAGCGAATTCCAATTGCATTATCAGGCCAAGCTGGGGCTGCGCTCCGACGAGATCACCGGCGTCGAAGCGTTATTGCGCTGGCAGCATCCCGATTTAGGTTCGATAGCGCCGGCGCAATTTATTCCACTGGCCGAAGAGACCGGATTGATTGTGCCTATCGGTCGCTGGGTGCTGAAAACCGCCTGCCAGCAAAACATGGCGTGGCAGAGCGATGGCTTGCCGCCGGTCTGCATGGCAATCAATTTATCGGCACGCCAATTCAGCGACGATAATTTGTTGAGCGATATTGCGACGGCGCTGCAGGAATCGGGCCTGCCCGGCGAATTGCTGGAGCTGGAACTCACCGAAAGCATGGTGATGCAGGACCACGTACGCACCATCAGGACACTTACCGCAATCAAGCAACTGGGCGTGCGTATCGCAATCGACGATTTCGGCGTCGGTTATTCATCGCTCGCTCAAATTAAACATTTCCCGATCGATACGCTGAAGGTGGATCGTTCGTTTATTCGCGATCTGCCGGAAAATTTCGAGGACAGCGCGATCACGAAAGCGATCATTGCGATGGGTAAAACGCTGAGCCTGCGGGTGGTGGCGGAAGGCGTCGAAACACTGGAGCAGGAAAATTTTCTGCGCGATAACGCCTGCGATGAAACGCAGGGATTTTATTTCAGCAGACCGGTTACGGCGGATAAATTCGCCAAACTGCTGCACGATCACATCGCCTCACCGCACTTAAAAAGTAACTAATGGCCCAGAAAGCGACCATCTTCAAAGCCGAGCTGAATATTGCCGATATGAATCGCAATTATTTCGCCGATCACAGCTTGACGATTGCGCGTCATCCTTCCGAAACCGACGAGCGCATGATGGTGCGCGTGCTGGCGTTTGCGTTGCAGGCGCACGCGCAATTGCAATTCACCCGCGGGCTCAGTGCCGACGACGAGGCCGATATCTGGAAAAAGGATTTAACCGGCGCTCTCGAAGTGTGGGTCGATGTCGGTCTGCCCGATGAAAAGCGCGTGCGCAAAGCTTGTCATCGTGCGCGTGCGGTTTTTATTTATGCGTATGGCGGTCGCGGCGCCGCGCTGTGGTGGCAACAAAACGCCATGCAATTCGCGCGTTTCGACAATCTTACAATTGTAAATTTAGCGAAAGAAGAAACCGATGCGCTCGCGGCGCTGGCCGAACGCACGATGCAATTGCAATGCACCGTGCAGGACGATCAGGTGTGGCTGAGCGCTGGTGAGCACACCATACAAATCCATTATGAATATTGGCAGCGCGCGCAAAACGTTTAACGAAAATTCTGATTAAGTGTTTTGTAAAAGGCACGCTGTAGCAGAGCATGAGGCGCCGGAAGGGGTTCTCTTTTTCAGGACAAGAAGGTGATCTTGTCGAAGCTATGGTGCCATTCGGCATCGGAGAAGTCGGCGAATTCTGCTAGGCCGCTTACACCGAAGCGACTTGAATGCTCGCCACGGAAGTCCTGAAAAAGAGAACCCCTTCCGGCGCCAACCCGCTGCGAGAACGGTGCAATGGTCGGAAGCGCAAAAACACTTAATCAGAGTTTTTCGGATTTTTTTTGATGCGACGATAAATTAATAACGGCAAGCGCAGCAAAAATCCAAAAAACAGCCGCGTATGCATCCCTGTCAGCAGAGCGTTATCGCGCACGTAATTGAAATGCGAAACGCCGCCCTCATCCGCGCGTAAATATTTAACCGGTGCCGGCACATTGATCGGCCGCACATTGCGCCAGCATAGGCGCACCGCCGCTTCCGGATCGAAATCGAAACGGCGCATCCAGCGATTTTTTTTCATCACCTGCAATAGTGGCTCGATCGGATACACGCGAAAGCCGAACAGCGAATCGTCGATGCCCATCCACAATGTTTCGAGATTCGCCCACCAGTTCGAGATGCGCCGGCCTTTGACGCGCAGCGATGGTGCCGAGGCATCGAACTGCGGTACGCCAAGCACCATGCCGCGCGGATTGCGTTGTGACGCGATCATGAATTCGGTAATACAAGCCGCGGGATGCTGACCGTCCGAATCCATCGTCAATACATGCGTAAAACCTTCGCTGCGTGCGATGTCGATGCCGTGCATTACCGCCGCGCCTTTGCCGCTATTTTGCGGCAGCACGATGATGCGCAAGCCGGCGTCTTCTCCTGCCATTTTTTCCAGGCCATCTGCAGTGCCGTCGGTGCTGCCGTCGACAATCACCCACACCGGCTCCCACTGCGCGCGCGCTGCGCGCACAGTGTTGTAAACGGAACTGCCGGGATTGAAGCTGGGAATTAATACTAGATGCGTGGCGGAGCGCTCAGGCATAAGGCTGGCGCTCGGGAAACTCGGTAGACGAAGCGTTGGTCTGTGGCGCCGGTGGTTGCAGTGTTGCGCGCTGCAATTCGTCGCGCAAATAGGTTTCCATTTCCTCGACAAACTCATTGACGTCGCCGCTCGGCGCGGCAAAGCGTTTGCCGAGGCGAATGCGATAAATCATCGGCATATCCGGCCGGCGAAACAGCGGCCAGCGTTTGCCGAGAAAAAGGGAGTTGGTTTCGATCAATAAAGTTTGCACCGGGACGCACGCGCGTTTGGCAATCAAGCCCGCGCTCGGTTTACACGTATTGAGCGGCGGCGTAATCGTGCGCGTGCCTTCCGGGAACAGCAATAAAAAACTACCGCGCTGAAGGGTACGCACCGCTTCATTAATCATATGCAGCGGCGGATCGTTGCGAATGTAACGCGCGATGCGCGCACCACTGCCGAAAAAAATACTGTCCATCAATGTCGATTTCATGATGCAGGCGATATTCGGAAATTTCGAAATGACCATCACCGCATCGAGCAGGCTCGGATGATTGGGAGCGAGAATCAATCCCTGCTTTTCCGCGCGGAGCACATCGAGCTCGGATAAATCGAACCGGCACGCGCCGATGAATTGCAGTGAGTGCAAATAAAACCAGAAACCGCGCATGATCATCCAGCGGCCGAGTGGTTCAGCATAGCGCGCCGGCAATAGCGGATACAGCGGCACCGCAAGCGCGCTCCACAACAGGCATAGCACGCCGAGGGTGCTGAGCCCGACATAAAGACGAAGATATTCAGATAAGCGAAGCAGCATGGTTAGCATTGAAATATTTAAGTTTGGGCGCCATCGCTCAGTCGTTGGTTTCAATGCGTTGCGAGGACTTGCCAATTATCCATGAGATTGCAATGCCGCCGGCGACATAATGATCGCTCGTTACCAGTGGGCTGTTTGCGAACACCGCTCCACGCAGCGAATCGTAACGGATAAAGCCGCCGACCCAGTATCCCGGAAAACGTTTGGATACCGCGCTCAAGAGCTGCCATCCCGCATAGCCACCGGGCGCATCATACGCGCTTCGCGTTGCAGTCGCGTAGCGTTCGGCAACCGAATAAAAATAGTCGTGTTGACGTTTGCTGCCGTAAACAGGCCCGGCGAGCACGCCGAAATTCCAGCCGTTGAAACCGAGCGGATCGATCAGATCGAAATTGAGGCGCGGTGTAAATTGCCATCCCGCCGCTTGCGGATTGGCTTCGGCGGTAAAAGCATAGCGCGCGGGTACACGCAGATCGAGCTGACGGCGTTGATCGTCCGACCGCCACAATTTAATGTCGACTGAAGGGCCAATCTCCAATGTGGGTTTTAGATCGGGCATGCCCTTGCGCGCATCGACGCGATCGCTGTCGACGGGAATCGATGCATTCGTGCTGATATTCAGTTCGATACGATCGGTATCTAAAAAAATACCGCGAATACCTTTGCGGTCAGCTCTGAGCAATTTGCCGTGATAGGTGAAATAAGGTGTTGGCAACAGCAGTGTCTGCCGCTCATCGGAGCCGCGATACGCCGGGAATGTCACTGCGCCGACGCCGAGCCCGATTTCCCACAACGGTTTTTGCTCTGCCAGGGCATACCCTGCGAGCGCACTGCCGAGCAGCGCGAACAAGAGACGCATCATGTACGCATGTGCTCCGAATTTTCGCCAATAATTTCCGTGCTGTGCCCGGCGCTGGCCTCAACTTCAACCAACAATTCGGATCGACAAATATCCGCCTTTAAATAGATGGCGTCCGGTACTGCGCCAAGCCAGCGTTCGATTTCTGTTTTGATGCTGCCGAAATCGGCGGAATGGCGAACATACACTTTATAAGCGAGATCGCTGCGCGCGAATTTTCGCCGCTGAGTTATTTCGTTAGCGGCGGCAAGCAAGCTATCGATATTGGCGAGCAGTTCGCGCGTCTGTGCCGCCACATCGTTTTCGTGCAAGGTGCGATGGCCGACAATGCTGGCGGTGCCGGAGATAAATAGCAGATCCTCGCCGGCGCAAGTAACTGCACTCGCGCGCGCGAAAACTGGAGTGCGTGGGCCGTATTCAGCCGGATAATGATAAGCGGCGGTCTGGCGCGGGTTTTCAATCGCCGCGGGCGCGCTGCGGCCGGCGATAAAATACAACGTCAAATTGCCAGCTGCGGTTCCAACCGCGGTTGCCGCCGGCACATTGCCGGCGATGGCGCGGCCGTTCGCCGCGAATGCTACTTGCCGATCGATATTAAACTGGCGGTAGCGCTCAAGGCCGTGTTCGATTTCGTTGATGCGCGGGATGAAGTTCCATACGCGCCACAGATGCGCATATGGCAGCCGCTTGAGCAGCGTAAAAATTTCTTGGTAAGCCGCTGCGGTCGCTCTTTGCAATGCGCTGCGGTCGCCGTCTCCCGGAAATCGAGCTTCGTCGAGTGAGATATGGCCTAATAGCAGTTCATCGCAACAACGGTAGTGCAGCGTTCCAGTGCTACCGGTTTGCATTTTGGATGCGAACCGCCAGCTTTCATAGGCAATCTCTGCATGCAGGCAGGGCGTTGCGGCGATCAGATCCGTCGCGGAAAGAGGCTTGGTTGGCGCACTGAATGTCACGGTGCCGAGCGAGTCGGCGTCGAGAGCAGGTGGTTGCGAGCGTGAATCGGCCAGCAAATATTGAAGTTTTAGCATCGAACGGCGAACTGAGAAAGGGCGATGGACTGTACTGATTTGCGTGCTGCCATGTCAACGCCTGCTAGCGCGTGCTTGGACGCTTGCGGCTTATGTAATAGAATTCGCGGGCAAAATCGCGGCAAATAGCAGCGAATTAACTCTAACGAAATTGTGGTCAGCTTATGTCGGAAGTCTTAAAACCCGCACTCCCCGTTGCGCCTGAATTGCTGCGGGAGATGGCGGAAATGATCGTATCAACGCTCAATCTCGAGATCGCACCAGCAGAAATTTCGCCGGAAGAGCCTTTGTACGGTGAAGGCCTGGGGCTCGATTCAATCGATATTCTCGAAATTGCACTCGTCGTTTCAAAAAAATACGGCGTGCAAATCAAAGCGGATAGCGATGACAACATGCAAATCTTTCGTTCGTTGCGCAGCCTCGCCGAGCACGTCACGACTTTTCGCACGAAATAAAAACACTAATAACCCGCAAGTCGACAATGCGAACTGCGGGTTTGCAACATTGAAAACTGCTTCCATATCCGATCGCACGATATTTTATTCAGAATAATTTGGAGCCTGAGATGGAAGAAAAGAGTTCGGTTGCGCAATGCATAATGGCTCCGCATATTCCCCTCACCCAGTACTACGCCGATGAATCGACGCGCGCGGGCTTTATTCGAGAAATGTTCGACAGCACCGCTGAAGATTATGATCTGATCGAGCGCGTGCTCGGGTTGGGTCGCGGTTCCTGGTATCGCGGAACGGCGCTTGAACGGGCCGGGTTGAAAACCGGAATGAAAGTTCTCGATGTCGGCATCGGCACCGGATTAGTGGCGCGTGAAGCGGTACGCATCGTTGGCGATGCGCGTCTCGTCACCGGACTCGACCCCAGCCCGAGCATGATGGAGCAGGCGCAGTTGCCGGGCGTGACGCTGGTGCAGGGATTTGCAGAATCGCTGCCGTTTCCCGATGCATCTTTCGATTTTCTCAGCATGGGTTATGCGCTGCGTCATATCAGCGATCTATCGGCGGCATTTCGGGAATTTCAACGCGTATTGAAACCGGGCGGCAAACTCTGTCTGCTGGAAATCAGTTGCCCCGCGTCGCCGCTTGGAAAATTTATTCTGAAAAATTACATGCGGCGCTGGGTGCCATTAGTGGCGATGGTGGTGGCGCGAAAATCTAACACCCGGCAGCTGTGGCGATATTATTGGGATACGATCGAGGCTTGCGTTCCGCCAGCAACCATTGTCGCTGCGCTGGACGAAGTGGGTTTGCGCGATGCACGCCGCTACATCGATGTAAAAATCATGAGCTTTTTCTCCGAATATCAGGCGACGAAAACAATTAAATGAGTAAGGCAATTAAATGAGTAAGGCGGCTTAAACAATGTCGGGGCCCGCCATGCTTGGGCACTTAATTCTTGAATGCCTCGCCGGCAAAGAATTGCCACGCGTCCCCGAACCGGACCTGATCATGGATGATCCGCTGAAAGCCGAAGCGTTCATGGCGAGCGGCCGCGAGGATGGAGTTCTAGCGTTTTTATATTTATTTCATTCGCTGCAGGCGGCGCCCGTTATCAACGCGGGCGATCGCGTTTTGGATCTCGCCTGCGGCCCCGCCAATCAATTAATGCAGATGGCGCGCCTCAATCCCCGCGCATATTTCGTCGGCCTGGATGCTTCCGCCAGTATGCTCGAACGCGCCGGCGCGACGATGGCACGCAACAACGTTCGCAATGTACAACTGGTGCAGGGCGACATCAGAAAATTGGAAAATTTCGCGCAGGATAGTTTCGATTGCGTGCTATGTACGATGTCGTTGCATCATCTTCCCGATGTGCCATCGCTGCAAAGAGCGATGACTGAAGCGGGGCGCGTACTGAAACCGGATGGCGGTGCGTACATCGCCGATTTTGGCCGCTTGCGCCGCCGCCGCACGCAGCAATTTTTTGCGCACGATAATTCCGCGTATCAATTACCCGAGTTCACCGAAGACTATCTCAACTCCTTGCAGGCGGCATTTAGTTTCGAGGAATTAGCGGATGCGATTGCATTGTTGGGTATCGATGCAGCGATTCATCGCACAGTGTTGGCGCCATTCATGATCATTGCAAAGAGCAAAGCGCGCCGCGATCTGGACGAAATCACGCGAGCGGAAATGAAAAAAATTTATGCGCGGATGACAGCGGATCAACAGAAAAATTTCGTCGTATTATCACGCTGGTTTCGCGCGGCGGGTTTGGAGTTGCCTTGCGAGTTGTGTTGATAAAGCGGGTATCCGTATAGTTTGCCCTTGATGGAGAACAAGCGCGGGACGCTTGTTGACGAATGTTATGCTTGTTTCAGGGGCTATCGCGCATTAGCGCAGCGAGATAACTATATAGCGACGCCGGATTCGGTCAGCTTCGATGAAGCGATCAGACTATTTTCGGAGTTTTTGGCGGAGTTGGTTAGCTAGAAAAAATAAATATCTGTACTGCCGGGCGGGCTTTCGATCTATTTGAATACCAAGGATGAAAATTAAATGTCCACATTATTTGAAATTACCGGCGATGACATCGCACTATTGGACGACGCTGAATTACGCACGCTAATCGGTTTACTTTGCGAGGCCGATTATCGGCAGGCAGGGTTACCAATAACAGGCATCACATGGGGCGGCAATCAGGATGCCCGCGATGGCGGGTTAGATGTATCCGTTCGTGGCAATATTACGCCGCCACCAAATAGTTTTATTCCAAGAGGCACAACCGGCTTTCAAGTAAAGAAACCCGATATGCCACCCCAAAAAATTGCAGACGAAATGCGCCCGGATGGTGTTTTGCGCGAAGTGATAAAGGAATTGATCCAACAAAATGGCGCATACGTTATCGTAAGCTCTAAAGCGTCAACAACACACTCTGCGCTCAATAATAGAAACAAAGCCATGAGAGAGGCTGTGAAAGACCAGCCGGATCACCTCAACCTTCAATTGAACTTTCTGGATCGCGGTCTTATAGCAGCCTGGGTGCGCAATCATCCCTCATTAATCCTGAGAGTTCGGCATAAAATCGGGCGCCCCCTAAAGGGGTGGCATGCCTACGAAAATTGGGCAAAATCTCCCGGAGGCACCGAGGAAGAATATCTGTTGGATGAGGGGCTGAGGCTTCATGATCGCACAACATCCGGCAGTGAGGGAATGGCAGTTCAAGATGGTCTAGCGAAGCTTCAAGCGTTGCTTACCGCGCCGGGTGGCTGTGTACGGTTAGCAGGATTATCAGGGGTCGGTAAAACTCGCCTTGTGCAGGCGTTGTTTGATCCCAGAGTGAACCAAGCGTCACTTAATCCCACCGAAGTATTTTATACAGACATGTCAGAAGGCCCTGTTCCTGATCCCGCAGGTATGGCCGAGCAGCTTATCGCAGGTAGAACTCGAGCGATATTGATCGTGGATAATTGCCCACCTGAACTGCATAACCAACTGGCAAGGGTATGTTCGGGAGCCCACAGCACCATAAGCCTGCTTACCGTCGAATACGATGTGCGGGACGATCTGCCCAACGAAACAAGTGCCTTTCGGCTTGAGCCCGCCAGTGAAGAAATCATTAAAAAGCTGATTGGGAAAAGATTTTCTCATATAGCACAAGTTGATGCTCAAACAATTGCGAAATTCTCAGGTGGCAAC
>DASXYH010000284.1:0-17120 GCA_036502545.1 Spongiibacteraceae bacterium | reverse complement strand
TTGTAGAAGGCACGCTGTAGCAGAGCATAAGGCGCCGGAAGGGGTTCTCTTTTTCAGGACGAGAAGGTGATCTTAACGAAGCTGCGGTGCCATTCGTCATCGGAGAAGTCGACGAATTCCGCTAGGCCGATTACACCGAAGATACTTTAATGCTCGCCACAGTAGTCCTGAAAAAGAGAACCCCTTCCGGTGCCAACCCGCTGCGAGAACGGTGAAGTAATTAGAGCAGTAAAACTGAGTTTCCCTAAAGATAACTTCGGTAAAAATACGTTTTAAAAAACGTCGAGTAATTAAGCTATTCGGTAAAGCAGGAACATCCCTGTTGATGCGAAGACATTCAACTGATACGAGTTTTACAGATCAATGCTGCGCTTTGGCTTGTAGTTTTTGCTGCAGCTGCTGTTTCGTTTCCATCAGCGTAACGCCCAGTTCGTCGAGATCGAGATCGGTTTTGCGCAGTTTCGGAAACATTTCCTTCTCTTCTTCCTTGACGTGATGAATAACATATTCCTTCAACACGGTCACTTTCGCTGCGTATTGCTCCGAGTCGGAGGCTTCTTTGGTCAATTGCCCGATCAGCCATTTCAGCGTTGAATGCTCAACGCGCGCCTCCTCGACTAGATCGCGATCTTCTTCTCCCAATGCCTGCTGCGCGGCGGGATAAAACGCTTTTTCCTCGAGCAGCGCGTGCACGGTCAGCTCTTCGCAAATTTGCTGCACGATGGTCTGTTTGCGTTCGCCGCGACGCGCGCCCTCATATTCCTCGAATAAATCCTCGACGGTGCGATGATCGCTTTTCAGCAATGAAATGGCATTTTGCGCTTTGCTGCCGCGCGCAGTTGTTTCCGTCTGCTTCGAATTTGCAGTCGATTGTGTGGTCATGATTGACTCCTTGATTGGCTAGTGCCGTGATTAATGGCCGTGCTGTCATGCGGTAATTAGTAACTGTCATGTTGGTAATTAGTAAGTAAATAAAATAGTGCATTGATTAATCGGCATCGACAGCCGGATTACAGCAAGCGTTGTACCAGCTCTGATAAGAACGCTAACTCGTGTAAATGTCTGCTGTTAGCGGCAGCGTTGCGACTACGCGCGCATTGCGATCAGCAAATTTTGCCTGCGCCGATAAACCGTTACCGATTTTTTACTTCTCTCCCCCGCCGATTACCGGCCGTTATATTCGCTTCGGCCATACGACTGCGATGACGCTATCGTTTATCGAAAAAATATCCTCAAGCAAATTCAGCGACTGCAAAATCAGCGTGCCGGCGCACTTAATCAGTTAATACACCAGCATAATTTAATAACTGGGCATAGCGGTTGCACAGTGCGATGAAAGCGATCGATTCGATCGAAAATAACTGTGGAGGCGTGGCAATGAAAGCGTTGTGTTGGCATGGTAAACACGATATCCGTTATGACACTGTTCCCGATCCGATTATTGAAGATCCGCGCGACGCCATTATTAAAGTCACGAGCTGCGCCATTTGCGGTTCCGATCTGCATCTGTATGACGGTTTTATGCCGGGTATGGAACACGGCGATATCATGGGTCACGAATTTATGGGCGAAGTCGTCGAGGTCGGCAGTGGCAATAAAAAACTGGCTGTCGGCGATCGCGTCGTCGTGCCGTTCACGATTTGCTGCGGCGAATGCGAACAATGCTTGCGCGGAAATTTTTCGGTGTGCGAGCGCAGCAATCCCAATAAATCGGCCGCCGATAAAACGTTTGGTCACACCACGGCCGGATTGTTCGGTTACACGCATTTGACCGGCGGTTATCCCGGCGGGCAGGCCGAATATGTGCGCGTGCCATTCGCCGATATCGCACCGGTAAAAATTCCGAACGGCCTCAGCGACGAGCAGGTGTTATTTCTCGGTGATATTTTTCCCACCGGTTGGCAGGCTGCGGCGCAATGCGATATTTGGCCGACCGATATCGTCGCGATCTGGGGCGCCGGTCCGGTCGGGCAATTCGCCATTCGCAGCGCGCTGCTGTTGGGTGCGCGCGAAGTGATCGTGATCGACCGCGTGCCCGAGCGTTTGGATATGGCGCGCGTCGAAGGCGTGACGACGATAAATATGGACGACGAAAATGTCGTCGAGCGTTTGCAGGAATTAACGCGCGGCAAAGGCCCGGATAAATGCATCGATGCGGTCGGCATGGAGGCGCATGCCAGCGGCGGTTTCGATGCGGTTATCGATCGCGCCAAGCAGGCGATCATGCTGGAAAGCGATCGCGCGCATGTGCTGCGCGAAATGATTTATGTGTGCCGGCCGGCCGGCGTGCTGTCGATTCCCGGCGTTTACGGCGGGCTGATCGATAAAGTGCCGTTCGGTGCGCTGATGAATAAAGGCCTCACCGTGCGCACGGGGCAGACGCATGTGAATCGCTGGACCGGCGATCTGCTCGAACGCATACAGGTCGATCAAATCGATCCGAGTTTCGTCGTCACTCATCGCGTCGATTTAAGCGAAGGGCCTGACATGTACGAAATTTTTCAGGAGAAAAAAGACGGCTGCATCAAAGTGGTCATGCAGCCGTGAAGATGATTTTTTTGACGAGGAATAATTGATGGCCATTCAGGCAACGCAGCCGTATTGGTCCGAACTTGCGCGACCGCAATTTCCGGCACTGCACGAGGATTTGAGTACCGATGTGTGTATCGTCGGCGCCGGTATCGCCGGATTGACCACGGCGTATTTGCTGCTGCGCGCGGGTAAACGCGTCGTGGTGTTGGAAAAAGATGAAATCGCCGGCGGCGAATCGGGACGCACCACCGCGCATATCACACATGCGCTCGATGATCGTTACTTCGAACTTGAACAATTGCATGGAATTTTGGGTTCGCGCTACGCCGCCGCCAGTCACACTGCGGCTATCGATCAAATAGAAACGATCGTGCGCGAACATGCGATCGAGTGCGATTTTCGTCGAGTGAACGGTTATTTATTCAATCCGCCCGAGCAACCGCTGGATATTTTAACGCGCGAACTCGATGCCGCGCATCGCGCCGGCCTCGGCGCAGTGACGCTGATCCAAGGCGCACCGATCGAATTCGCTACCGGACCCTGTCTGCTGTTTCCACGGCAGGCGCAATTTCATCCGCTGAAATATTTAATTGCGCTCGCTAATTTAATTGTCGAGCAGGGCGGACATATTTTTACGCATTCTGCGGTGAGCGCAGTGCGCGGCGGCGGCAATGCCATGGTAACGACGCGCGCGGGCGCACGCGTGCATGCGCAGGATATTGTGTTGGCGACCAATACGCCGGCGAACGATGTGCTGGTGGTGCACACCAAGCAGGCGCCGTATCGAACTTACGTGCTGGCTTTTGCAATTGCACCCGGCAGCGTGGTGCCCGGTTTATTTTGGGATACCGCCGATCCTTATCATTACGTGCGAATTGCCGAAGGCGACATTCACGATATGCTCATCGTCGGCGGCGAAGATCATAAAACCGGACAGGAAGACGATGGCGCTCTGCGCTTCGAAGAATTGGAACACTGGACGCGCGAACGTTTTCCGGCGGCGGGTGCGATCGCGTTTCGCTGGTCGGGTCAGGTCATGGAACCGGTCGATGGCCTGGCTTATATCGGCAGCAATCCGCTCGATGCCAGCAATGTCTATATCGCCACCGGCGATTCCGGCAACGGCATGACGCACGGCACGATTGCCGGCATATTGCTGCGCGATCTGCTGTTGGGGCAAGCGAATGAGTGGGCCGGTTTGTATGCACCCCACCGCAAAACGCTGCGCGCCGCCGATGAATTCGTGCACGAAAATTTAAATGTGGCGCTGCAGTATATCGATTGGATTAAACCCGGCAATTACGCCTCGGCCGATGTTATCCCGATCGATTGCGGCGGCATCATTCGCGATGGCGCGCAGAAAATCGCCGTATATCGCGATGCCGATAATCGATTGCATACATGCAGCGCTGCCTGTCCGCATCTGGGCTGCGTGGTGGCATGGAATAACACCGAGAAATCGTGGGATTGCCCCTGTCACGGCTCGCGCTTCGATGCGTTCGGCCGGCTGGTTAACGGTCCCGCGCTGGCCGATCTTACGCGCGTCAATTTCAGTTAATAAAAGTATCGAAGTTCGCGAGTAAATTTTTTTACCGCAGCGGCGTCGTGCTTGTCAACGTTCGCTGCGCTGTAGCGCAGCGTTATAACAACTGCTAAAGCGCCGCGCGCAGCAGCAACAAAATATTCAGCACCACAATAATCGCCGCCACCAGCCATGCCAGCGCTTTAACCCAGGCGCGATTGGCGAATTCTCCCATATAGTTTTTATCGCTGGTGAAGCGTATCAACGGAATGACCGCGAACGGCAGCTGCAGGCTCAGTACCACCTGACTGAAAATCAGCAACTGCGCGATACCGCTGTCGCCGGCCGCCAGCGTGACAAAAAAAGCCGGCACAATGGCAATGCTGCGCGTCAGCAAGCGCCGACTCCACGCCGGCATGCGAATGCGCACATAGCCTTCCATCACAATCTGTCCGGCGAGCGTAGCGGTTAGCGTCGAGCTTTGACCCGACGCCAGCAGTGCCAACGCAAATAAAAATGCGGCGATGCTGCTTCCGGTCAACGGCGTCAGCAGGCGATGAGCATCCTGAATTTCGGTGACATCGTTGTGGCCGCTGTCGTGAAAAAACGCGGAGGCGATAATCATGATGGCGGCGTTGATAAAAAATGCGAATAGCAGCGCGATGACAATATCGGCGCTGGCGAATTTAATCGCATTGCTGCGTCCTGCGCGCGACAGCGTGAAGCGTCGCGTTTGTACTACCGACGAATGCAAATACAAATTATGCGGCATCACGGTGGCGCCGATGATGCCGAGCGCAAGATACAGCATGCGCGGATCGGTCACTGTCTGTGCGCTGGGAATAAAACCCGAGACCGCGTCGCGCCATTGCGGTTGTGCGATGAATACGGTGAGAGCGAGGCAGATGAAAATCAGTGCCGATAGACTGATGACGAACGCTTCGAAATAGCGAAAGCCGCGCTGCTGCAACCACAGCACCGCCAGTGCATCGATTATGGTGAGACAGACACCCCACGGCAACGGCAGCCCGAATAATAATTTCAATGCGATCGCGGTGCCGATCACTTCGGCCAAATCGCAGGCGCAAATGGCAATTTCGCACAGCAGCCATTGCAACACTGCCGATGTTTTCGAGTAATGCCGGCGGCATGCCTGCGCCAAATCCATACCGGTGACGATACCCAAACGCGCCGCCAATATTTGCAGCAGAATCGCCATTAAATTGGAAAGTCCGATCACCCACAGCAGCGCATAACCGAAGGCAGAACCGCCGGCGAGACCGGTGGCCCAGTTGCCGGGATCCATGTAGCCGACCGCAACCAGATAGCCGGGCCCGACGAATCCCAGTAGGCGGCGCAGCCACGAACCTTTTTCAACCACGGGCACGCTGCGAAATGTATCGCGCTGCACCGCGACTGCATTGGCGCGCAACGTATTATCGAAGGACGTTAAATTCCGTGCTGGCTCGAGCATCGCTATTTTTCTAACCGCAATTCATCTGCTGAAAAAATATTGCGCCTGCCGACGTACCGGCATGCGCAGCCTTTGTTAAATAAATAAATAAATAAATTTCAGTGCGTTTGCGGCCGTTCGCCTTTATTGACTTGTTGCGCTTCCGCGCCCGCATCGATCGCCGCCAACAATCCTGCGCCGAGTTCCGCGCCGGTGGGCGGATCGATATCCGGGTCCGATTTTGTGCGCGCGGCGACAACGTCGAGCACGGCGATTTCATCCTTGTTCAGTTCGACGCTTGCCAGCCCCGAGCCGCCGTCCACAGCCGCCTGCTGCTCGCGATCAGAAATAAATTCCCACTGTTCGCCCTGATTCCACGATCCGCGCATATCGCCTTGGCCCTGCGACATATCGAAATACACATTTTCAAAGCGCGCATCGGGCGGCAATTTACCGACCGGAAAATTCGGCTCGATCGAGTACAGCGCTTTCTCGAACGATTTTTGATGCGCAACTTCACGTGTCATCAAAAATCCCAATGCTTCTTTTACGCCGGGATCGCTGGTCAAATTGATCAAGCGCTCATAAATAATTTTTGCGCGCGCTTCGGCCGCAATATTCGAGCGCAGATCCGCAGTGGGCTCGCCGATGCTATCGATATAGGCCGCGCTCCACGGCACGCCCGCGGAATTCACCAGCGCGGGACCGCCGCCATATAGCACTTGCGTTATATGACTGTCGTTGCCCGCAGCGGTGATCGAGCGATAAATTTCGGCTTCTTCTTCGACGCCTTCCGCCAAACGACCTTTGGCGCCTTTATTCAACATGGCGACAATACTGCCGATCACTTCCAGATGGCTGAGCTCTTCGGTGGCGATATCGAGCAGCATATCTTTACGTCCTGGATCGTCCTCGCCGAGTGCCTGCGTAAAATAACGACAGGCGGCCGCCAACTCGCCTTGCGCCCCGCCGAACTGTTCGAGCAGTAAATTCGCGAGTCCCGGATTGGTTTCGCCGACTCGCACCGTGTATTGCAAACGTTTGTTATGAACGAACATAGAGCCTCCTACCGATGAGTAACGGATGTGCGCAGTTGTTGTAGCAAGCCGTATGCCCGTCGCGCGCGGCAGGACGGCGATCGCACAACAATCTGTAAACGCTGGTAATATTTTTTTTAATCGCGAAGACGCACCGCGCGCAGCGCTGGAAAGTTTTTTAATAAAAGTAAAATTTGCGATTCATTTGAAGTTTTTATGGCTGATCATTTGCGGCGCGAAGTCGGCGCATTTTGAATGGATTCAACGCGATTTTCGCTCGCTATTTTTGCGCGCCAGCAACGCCACAATTCTTCACCGTAAGGTATCAGCTGAAAACATACGACGCCGCCCAACACAGCTATCGAATACGTTAATGGCAGCGGCCTGCGTTTCCATTGCGGCGTGAAATCGGCGCGATCGCTACCGGCGCCGAATAGGGCCAAAAATTGCGTCCAATGCAGCGCCGCAAGTAATACAAAAGTCATCAGCGGCATCAGCTCGAGGAAACTGTGCACGTGCTGTTCAAACGGTGAAAGGTAGCGGCGTTTATGCGCGTAACTGACGTCCCACAGCGCGGTGGCTTCGTGCACCAACCACAGCGTGAGCGCCAGCGTCAGCACCAACGCATTTACTTCGAGAAATAATGCGGCCAGAATCGGAATACCCATTTCGAACAGCATAACGCTATGAATCAGCGATTCCTTTATACCGCTGTTTTTTTCTATGGCGGTTATGCGATGGCACCACCAATCGCAAATGCCCGCCAGCATCCATAGCGGAACCGCAAAATAACAAATCAAATTAATTATAAAAGCGGCCATTAACAATTCCTGCAATGCCAATCGAAAGTTTGAATAGCTGTCGGCGCGGTGTCTGTGGTCCTTCTTGCCTAATTCTGAAAAGAAGGTGCGATGCCGCACTTTTAGGTTTTTAACAACTAAAACTAAATAAAGTAGAAGCGGGATCATGGCGACTTTCGCGCCAGCAAATATGAAGAAGGCAAAAAATTCGGCACCGTTTACCGGTGTTCGTATATCTTTCAAAACGCTGATTGTCGAGTTTGAGCGCTTATTTTTCGCTGGAAAAAATTATTTATCTTAAAAAATCGCATGCATCGAAAAAATATTTTCCAAATAGGCGTTTACAAACTTCGCGTGTATGCGCACGAATTTCGCCGCTGATTTTTTTGCATTTCGGGCACAGCGGTTGCACTAATAAAACTGCGCGCTAATCAGCGCATATTCAACGTCATTCGGAGGTAGTTATGACCACACGTAACCAAGACAACAGCAGCAACCGCGGCTTTGCATCGATGGATAAAGACAAGCAGCGCGAGATTTCCGCAAAAGGCGGCCATGCCAGTCACGGCGGTACGTCGAGCGGTAAATCCGGCAGCTCTTCCAGTGGCGGCACCCGCGGCGGCTCTTCCGAGCAGCATGCGAAAGCCGGCCGGCAAAGCCACAAAAACAGCTGAAGAGTTTAAAAACTCCGACGCTCATTTGAATGTGTATTTTAATAAGTATTGACTTAGTGAGGAGAACATCATGGCGAATACGCAAGATCAGCAAGGCGGTCAAGGGCAATCGCAATCGGGACAACGCGGCTTCGGCTCGATGGACCCGGATAAGCAGCGCGAAATCGCTTCTGAGGGCGGTCGCGCCGCGCATCAAAGCGGCAACGCGCACGAGTTCACGCCCGAAGAGGCGCGTGAAGCCGGCTCCAAAGGCGGCAAAGCTGCGCATGAAAGCGGCAATGCTCACGAGTTCACTTCGGAAGAGGCCCGCGAGGCCGGCTCGAAAGGCGGTCAGGCACGCGGCAGCAATCAAAAAGACGAGTAGCTGGTCCGTGAGTCAGAGGGGTGCTTCGGCGCCCCTTTTTTTATTTAATCGACTGGATGAATTATTTTGTAAGTAACACGAGTTACAGAAATGCGGAATTTTGTTCGCATAAAATAATTATTGGGTTCACTCCTTCGCCAATCGATGAAACTGCGGAAACTGATGCAATGCATAATGCGCGGCGACCGTGCGCAGCGTGGGACGATCGCCGCTGAAGCGCTGCGTCTGCGAAAATACGCGCGACGTTTTATCTCTGTGTTGAAATGCCCAGGCGAAACACACGGTGCCGGGTGCGATACCATCGATCGGCTCGGGCCCGGCGACGCCGGTGGTGGCGATTGCGGCGTTCGCGGTGGAATCGTGGAGGGCGCCGAGCGCCATTTCGCGCGCGACCTCTTCGCTGGTCAGATTGAAACGATCGATGGTGCTTTGCTTAACCTGCAATAATCTTTTTTTTGCTTCCGGCGAATACACCACATAGCCGCAATCCATCAGCGCGCCGCTGCCGGGAATATCGGCCAGCAGCGCGATGATCATTCCCGCCGTGCACGATTCGGCGGTGGTTAAGCGCAGCTCATGCGCGCGTAAATAATCGATAAATGCTGCGGCTTCTTGCATAATTTTTTCTAAGGAAACTCTGATTAAGTAGTTTTTATTGCCCTAATTACTGCGCCGTTCTCGCAGCGGGTTGGCGCCGGAAGGGGTTCTCTTTTTCAGGACTACTGTGGCGAGCATTCAAGTAGCTTCGGTGTGGTCGGCCTAGCAGAACTCGACAACTTCTCCGATGACGATGGCACCGCAGCTTCGATAAGATCACCTTCTTGTCCTGAAAAAGAGAACCCCTTCCGGCGCCTCATGCTCTGCTACAGCGTGTCTTTAAAAAACACTTTAATTAGAGTTACCTAAAGTTAAATTTAAAATTTAATTTTTCCCTAAAACATCGACCGATTATTCGGCCAGCAGCAGATCGCGGATCGCCGCCGCATGCGCGCTGATTTCCTGCAGGCGCTCGCCGTAATGTTGCGCGATGCCGTCGAGATCGCGCGCCACCGCATCGGTGTGCAGGTTGCGCACGAGCTTGGCATTTTCGTCGAGCACCCGCAGCGCGGCCCACAGCGATTCCTCGACGCGTTCGACCTGCGCCGTCTGCAAACTTTCGGTCGCCCACGCATGGCCGACATGACAGCGAAAATGCGCATTGCCGCCATCGCTGTCGAGGCGGCGCAAAACACCGCCGCAATCGGGGCAGGTGAAATCGGTGGGATTTCCGCGTTGCGCGTCGCGTTCCAAAATCGACAAATCCAGATCGGCCATATTCGTCTCTACTTCCAATGTGCGCGACATTGGCTCTGCGTTTGCGCTAGGCGTCTGCACCAGTTGCACTAATAACGGCGCCAGCTCATCGATTGGCGCGATGTGATCGACAACACCGCGCGCGATGGCGTTTTTCGGCATATCTGGAAACAGGGCGGTGGCGGGGTCCTGCGCGATCGTAATACCGGAGCGCGCTTTGATGGCTTCAAGTCCCGCACTGCCATCGTCGAGCATGCCGCTCAACACCACGCCGATAACGCGCCCGCCGAACATGCGCGCGGCACTGCGAAACATCGGATCGGCCGCCGGCCGCGTGCCGTTTTCTTTGGGGCCGTGCGATAAATGAATCGATTGCGCTCGCAATAACAAATGATGATCGGGCGGCGCCACATAAATCATACCGCGCTGAATCGCCGCCCCTTCGATCGGATGACACGCCGGCATCGCTCCCGCGCGGCTCAATATCGAAGGCATCACGCTGGTTCCCATGCGCGAAACATGCAAGGTGATAAATACGCTGGCGGATAAATTTTTCGGCAGCAATTCTACGAGCCGCCGCAATGTTTCGACGCCACCTGCAGATGCCGCAATCACAATAATGTCGTGATTCATAAATTTGCGCCTTCCACTCGCGGATGTTGCATAATGCGGGCCTTTCTGCACGCCTACCGTTCGATGACGTGCATAAATAGGGACTGCGGAGAAATTATGCACGAAGGCGGTGAGCCAGCAGCGGATAATGCGGATGAAATCGCAGATCGCAATATTGCGGATGCACCCGATAAAGAATTAAAACAAACTTCCGATAGACCATTGATGATCGGTGTCGGCGCATCCGCCGGCGGCTTCGATGCGTTTTGCGCGTTGCTGGAAGCGCTGCCTGCCGAGCCCGGTTTTGCGCTGATTTTTGTGCAGCACCAGGATTCGGGTCACGAGGGCCTGCTGACCGATCTGCTCGCGCGGCGCAGTCGTATGCCGGTGATTGAAATAAAAGATCCGATACACATTCAGGCCAATCATGTTTATGTCGCGCCGGCCGATTCCAAAGTGTCGATGAGCAATGGCGTGCTGACGCTGCAGCGTTTCGATCCCGCTTCCGATCGTCATAAAACTATCGATACGCTATTGATCGCGCTGGCGCAGGACCAAGCCGACAATGCCGTCGGCGTGCTGTTATCCGGTACTGCGTCCGATGGCATTAATGGCCTGAAAGAAATCCGCGAGATGGGCGGCATCACGCTGGTGCAGGATGCGCGCAGCGCGCGCTTCAATGATCTGCCGCTGGCGGCGGTGCAGGCCGGCGCCGCCGATTATGTATTGCCGCCGGCGGCGATCGCGTTGGAATTACTGCGCATCGCCGGCGCCTACCCGAAATTTTTTCGGCCGCGATCGGAGCCGCAATTAAAATCCGCCGAACATGAAATACTCAAAAAAATTCTGATTCAGGTATGGGCGCTGAGCGGCATCGATTTCTCGTCGTATAAACAGACCACGGTGAAGCGTCGTATCGAACGTCGTATTGTGCTCACCAAGCTGACCGGTTTTCGCGAATATTACGAATTTTTGGAAAAAAATCCCGGTGAGGTGCAGGCGCTGTATCAGGATTTGATGATCAACGTAACGCATTTTTTTCGCGAATCCGAAGTTTTTCATTCGCTGCATACGGAAATTTTACCGAAGCTGCTGCAAAACAAAACGGAAGGTGCGCCGATACGCGTCTGGGTGCCCGGCTGTTCGAGCGGCGAAGAAGTGTATTCGTTTGCGATCACGCTGCTCGAATTTCTCGGCGAGAAAGCGTCGAGCGCGCAGATTCAGATTTTTGGCACCGATATCAGCGATGCCGCTATCGAACGCGCGCGCGCGGCATTTTATCCGGCCAGCATCGAGACCGATGTGTCGCAGCAGCGGCTGCAGCGTTTCTTCATGAAACGCGATGGCGGCTATCAAATCGCCAAGCCGGTGCGCGATCTCTGTGTATTCGCGCGCCAGAATGTGTTCAAAGATCCGCCATTCTCCAATCTCGATATTATCAGCTGCCGCAATGTGTTGATTTATTTCGGCATCGAATTGCAGCGGCGCGTATTTCCAATGTTTCATTACGCACTGAATGCGAGCGGCTATTTAATTCTCGGCGGTTCCGAAAGCATTGGCAGTTACGCCACTTATTTCAGCCTTGCGCACAGCAAGCAAAAGATTTATTGCAAGAAAAATATCGCGCCGCAATTGATGTTTGAATTTTCGCGAGGTAGCGCCGCCACTGAACGGCATAACTTATTGAGACCGCTGCGAGATGACGCGACGCGCTCTTTGGAACCGCAACGCGAGGCTGATCGTATGATCCTCGATAAATACGGGCCACCGTGCGTGCTGATCAACAGCGATATGATCATCATCCAGTTTCGTGGAAAAACCGGGCTTTTTCTGGAGCCTGCGGCCGGTACCGCCAGTTTTCATCTACTGCGCATGGCGCGCGAAGGCTTGGCGGTTCCGTGTCATACGGCGGTACAGGAAGCGATGGCGGCGCAATTACCGGTGCGCAAAGACGGCATACGTTTTCGCAGCAACGGCGGCTTTTCGGTGGTGGATTTGAGTGTAATGCCGCTGTTGTCCTCGGGGCCGGAAAAATTTCTTCTCGTAACGTTTGAAAACGCGCGCCACGAAGACGAGTCTTCGAGCGAAGGAACGGTAGCGGAAATGACCATGAATGAAAATAAATCGGATCCGGAAGAAACGCTGCGGTTACAGCAGGAGCTATCGGCGACGAAAGAATATCTGCAATCGGTGATCGAATCGCAGGAAGCGTTCAACGAAGAACTGCGTTCGGCGAACGAGGAAATTCTATCGGCAAACGAAGAGCTGCAAAGCACCAACGAGGAATTGGAAACCGCGAAGGAGGAATTGCAATCCGCCAACGAGGAATTGACGACGCTGAACGAAGAGTTGCAGATACGCAATCAGGATTTGGCCAACGTCAATGACGATCTGAGCAATCTGCTCAACAGCATCAATTTGGCCATCATCATGCTCGACGGCCAGTTGTGCGTGCGCAGATTTACGCCGCTCGCGGAAAAACTGATGAACTTGATTCCCTCGGATGTGGGGCGCCCGTTCAGCGATATCAATCCCAGTATTATCGCTCCCGGCTTACCCGACATTGTGCGCGAGGTCATAGACACATTGGCAACGCGCGAGATGGAAGTGCAGGATCGCGATGGCCGCTGGTATAACCTGCGCATACGCCCCTATAAAACCATGGAAAACCGTATCGACGGCGCGCTGCTCGCGCTGGTCGATATCGGTTTGACCAAACAGGCTACCGAACGGGCGGAACGCTCGGCCGAATCGCTGGTCATTTATGCCGACGCCATGCACGAACCGGTGGTAATGTTGACCGCGGCGGATTTGCGGATTTACCACGCCAACCGCGCGTTTTGCAATCGCTATCAATTGACGCTGGCGGAGATTCAGCATCGCCGCCTGAACGAACTCGGCGATCCGGCGCTGAACAGTCAATCGCTGCGTTATTTATTGCAGGATATTTTGCCGCGTGAACAGTGCATCAATAATTTTGTTTTGGATGCGGCGTCCGGCGCCAGCGTGCGTCTGGTAGTGAACGCGCGACAAATCGCGCCGGAAGGAGTTCGAGAACCAATGACGCTGCTGGCGATCAGCGAGCGCACCGAGATGGCCGAAAACTAACGGATTTTTCAGGAAAATGCGATGATTTCATTGCGCGAACTGACAATGGTGGAACTGCGGGATCGGTTGGAGCGTTACGTCAAAGAAAAGGAGGGAGGCGACGAATCCGCAGCGCAATTACTGCATGAGCTGCAGGTCTATCAGATCGAGCTGGAAATACAAAACCGGGAGTTGCGCGAAGCGCAGCAGCGTTTGGAAATTTCGCGCGATCGCTATGCCGAGCTCTACGATTTTTCGCCGATCGGCTATTTAAGCCTAACCCCTAAAGGCATTATTCAGGAAGCGAATCTTACCGCGAGCGTCATGCTGACGTGTGAATCGAAACGGTTGGTCGGTTTTCCGTTGTTTCATTACATCGACGCGGGCAGCCGCTCCGTTTATTTGAACCATTTGCAGCGTTGCCGGAACGCCACGCGCACGCTGACCGAAGTTGTTTTGCGCGGCAACGGCGACGCACCGCCGATACCCGTCGAGCTGATCAGCTTAACCACAAATGATCCCGAACACGGCACGATCTATCGCACGGCGATGACCGATATCACCGAACGCAAGCGCAACGACGAGATATTGCGTCAGAGCAACCAGCAGCTCGATCAACGCGTGCGCGAACGCACGGCCGAGCTGGAGCAGGCCAACGAGCGCCTGCGCGAAGAGGTTGCGCTAAAAGAAAAACTCGGACTGACACTCCAACAGCACATGCGCGAACTCGATGAATTGCATCACCGCAAGGACGAATTCCTGGCAATGCTCGCGCACGAACTGCGCAATCCGCTGGCGCCGCTAACGTCCGGGTTGCAGCTGATCAAAGTCGAATGCGAAAAAGCCAACGTCGTTCCGCAATGGGTGGAAATGATGGAGCGTCAATTAAAACAAATGGTGCGGCTGGTCGATGATCTGCTCGATGTATCGCGCGTGCTCAGCGGTAAAATCGCGTTGCAATTGCAGCGCGCCGATCTGCGCGAGGTCGTGCGGTACGCTGCCGAGGGCTGTAGCGAACGCATGCAGCAGCAGCGCCACGCTCTGACGGTGGAGTTGCCGCGCGACAGTGTCTGGGTCGATGTCGACGATGTGCGCTTGCAGCAGGTGATAGCCAATCTGTTGAATAACGCCGCTAAATTCACCCCGCCCGGCGGCCATATTGCCCTGCGTGTCGGCACCGAACGCGAGGAAGCGGTGCTGCGCGTTATCGATGACGGCCCCGGTATTCCGCGCGAATTATTGCCGCACGTTTTCGATTTATTCATGCAGGGTGAACGCACGCTCGATCGCAGCAGCGGCGGCCTCGGCATCGGCCTCACGCTCGCGAACAATCTCGTGCATTTGCACGGCGGCTACATTCAGGCGTTCAGCGAAGGCGAGGGCAGGGGCAGCGAATTTGTGGTGCGGTTGCCGCTGCGCGCGGGTGCCGCGGTGCCGATCACTAATGTCATCGATTTGGCGGATGAAGTTGAAACGCCTCGGCGCATACTGGTTGTCGACGATAACGAAGACATGGCCAATTCGACCGCCGCCATTTTGCAATTATGGGGGCACCAGGTGATGCGCGCGAATTCAGGTCCGGCCGCCATTGAGCGATTGGATGCTTTCAAACCCGATACCGTTCTGCTCGATATTGGGCTGCCCGATATGGATGGTTACGCTGTGGCGCAGCGCATTCGTGAATTACCGGAGATGGCGGCAACGACATTGATCGGCGTCAGCGGTTACGGCGCCGAGAATTACAAACGCCGCGCTTTTGAAGTGGGTTTCGACGAATATTTTGTCAAACCGTTGGATCTCAATAAGTTGCGTAATTATTTAAATCGCCTGCCGGCGCTGCATTGACTGCGACAGTTTATCGGGCAGCGCTTTACCGGGTGACGATTGCAACAATTCACGGCGCGGTGCAGCATCGACCGCACTCGCGGCGATAGCAGCCGCCGCTGCGCACGACTCGTGCGGATTTTCCAGTTGCAACTTTTGTCGCAGGCCAGTCGCAATTAAATCGATGGGTGTGCGGCCAAGACAATCGCGGATATCCATGCGCGCGCCAATGCGTTTCAACAATACCGCTGCGGAAAGATTGCCGAACCCGCAGGCTACGTGCGCCGGAGTCTGGCCGAAAATATTCTGTGCATCTATGGCTTCCGGCATGCGCGCCATCCATTCGGCAAGAATACGGGTATCACCATGCGCGGCAAGAAAATGCAACCAATTATTGCCGTCGGCGTGCGGGTTCAAGGTGACTCCTTTTTCGCGAATTGATTGCGCGAATCAGCAGTAAATCGTTGTATGGATTTTTTGTGAAATTCGTGTGGACGCAAGTGCTGAGTCAGAATGCGTAAGTTAAGACGAAAAAGCCTGCGCGTAAAGCCAATGCTTCGACCATATAGGCATGAACAGTTTTGTTTTAATCATAACGCAGCTCCACAAAGCATTTTGTGATGTTCGCTTCAGCAAACTTACGATTTTAAAAACGCCGCAGATTAAATCAACAGCGACAACCGCGATGCTTAATACGGCGGAAAAATAAACTACAGCGAAAAATAAGCCATGGCGACGACCGCCAATGCCATTACCGCAGTCGCCAGCCATCCCAGTCCGTGCAGCCACGGACCGATGCGATGTTCGCCCATTACGCGCGCATTGACAGCCATGCGCATCATGATCGCCATAATCGGCACGGCGATGACGCCATTGATCACTGCGCTCCAGTACAACGCGCGCATCGGATTGATCGGCGAAAAACATAGCGCGGTGCCGATCAGCGTGGCGGCGGCGACTACCGCATAAAACGGTCGCGCTTCGCTAAACGAATGCTCCAAACTACTGTTCCAATTGAACGCACCGCCTACGGCATACGCGGCCGAACCGGCCAGCACCGGCACCGACAATAAACCGGTGCCGATAATGCCGAGCGTAAACAGCCAAAACGCCGCGTCTCCAGCCAGCGGGCGCAGCGCCGCGGCGGCATCGGCGGATGTTTGAATATCGCTGACACCGTGCGCGTGCAGCGTCACCGCGGCGCTGAGCATGATAAAAAATGCAACGATGTTCGATACGCCCATGCCGACCACGGTATCGACGTTGATGCTCTGAAAACTTTGCGCCTCCAGCGCGGTGTGGGCCGGCGCATCGCGCAAAGGTTTTTGCCGATGCCTGCGCAACTCTTCAACCTCTTGCGACGACTGCCAGAAAAATAAATACGGGCTGATCGTGGTACCGAAAATTGCCACCAGCGTCGTGACATACTCGCGCTGCCACGACCACCGCGGCAGCACAAAATCGTGCAGCACCGTGCGCCACGGTATCGCTTCGACAAAGGCCGTCGCGATATAGGCAAACAATGCAAATGTCAGCCATTTCAATATTCGCACGTAGCGTTTGTACGGAATAAAAATTTGCAGCAACAGCGATGCGAGCCCAAAGCCCAGCGCGAAATAACGCGAGCCATCGCCGCCGATCAGCAGCGTGCAGGCATCGCCCATCGCGGCGATGTCAGCGCCGATGTTAATCGTATTCGCCGTGACCAATAAAAAAATAATGCTGTGCAATACGCGGCGCGAATACTGATGGCGTATATGCGTGGCCAGACCGTGGCCGCTGACGCGCCCGATGCGCGCGCTGACGATTTGAATCGCCACCATCAATGGATAGGTGAATGCCAGTGTCCACAGCGTGTGGAAACCGAATTTCGCGCCGGCCTGCGAATAGGTCGCGATGCCGCTGGGGTCGTCATCGGCCGC
>DASXYH010000283.1:0-2965 GCA_036502545.1 Spongiibacteraceae bacterium | reverse complement strand
ACCGCGACTACCGGCATATCGCTATCGACCAGCGCAAGCGGGCCGTGTTTGAGTTCTCCCGCCGCGTACGATTCGGCGTGGATGTACGAAATCTCTTTTAATTTGAGTGCGCCTTCCATCGCCACTGGCCACATGATGCCGCGGCCCAAAAATAACGCGTGATGTTTTTCGACGAACGATTCCGCGACGTTTTCCACTTCGGTATTTAGTGCCAATGCTTCTTCGAGTTTTTCCGGCAGGTTGTGCAATGCGCGCACGATAGTTTCTTCATCGGCGCTGCTGAGCGTGTGGCGGCGGCCGAGCGCGATGCCGAGCAATAATAATGCGACGAGCTGCGTGCTGAATGCCTTGGTGGAGGCGACGCCGATTTCGACGCCGGCCTGTGTCATCAATACCAAATCGGATTCGCGCACCAGCGACGATTGCGCGACGTTGCAGATTGCCAGCGTCGATGCGTAACCGGAGGTTTTCGCCAGGCGCAATGCAGCGAGCGTATCCGCGGTTTCACCGGATTGCGAAATCGAAACGAATAATGTATCGGGACTGACAACGAATTTGCGGTAGCGAAATTCGCTGGCGATTTCGACTTGGCACGGCACGCCGGCCAAACTTTCGAGCCAATATTTCGCGACAAGGCCCGAGTGATAACTGGTGCCGCAGGCGACGATCTGCACCGCCTTGGTTTTATCGAGAATGACTTTGGCATCGATGCCGAACGCTTCTTCCAAAATTGCGCGCGCGCTGATACGGCCGACCAGCGTGTTGGCGACAACTTTCGGTTGTTCGAAAATTTCTTTCAGCATGTAATGACGAAATTGACCTTTTTCGGCCGAATCGATTACGTCGGTAATTTGTTCGATGCCGCGCGTTTGTTCTTTGCCGTCCTTATCCCAGATGCGGTAATGGTCGGGCGTGATTTCGGCGATATCGCCTTCCGCTAAATAAATGAAGCGATCGGTGACCTGGCGCAGCGCAAGTTGATCGGAGGCGAGAAAATTTTCGCCGAGACCTAAACCGAGAACGAGCGGGCTGCCGCTGCGCGCGCAGACGACGCGATTCGGTTCATCGGCGTGAATCACCGCGACGCCGTAAGCGCCTTCAAGTTTTTTAACCGTGGCTTTCAGTGCATCGACCAGATTTTTGCCGCCCTGCATTTCATGATGCAGTAAGTGCACGATCGTTTCGGTATCGGTTTGCGATTTGAATTCGTAGCCGAGACTTTTTAAGTGCGTACGCAATTCTTCGTGATTTTCGATGATGCCGTTGTGCACCAGTGCTAACGTGTCGTTCGACATATGCGGATGCGCATTGGCTTCGGTCGGTTTGCCGTGCGTGGCCCAACGCGTGTGCGAAATACCGGTATGGCCATGCAGCGGCTCCTGCTTCTGCGCATCGGCCAGCACGGCAACTTTGCCGACGCGTTTGTAGACGCCGATTTGTTTATCGGCGTCGATAATCGCAACGCCGGCCGAATCGTAACCGCGGTATTCGAGCCGACGCAAACCTTCGATCAAAATGGGCGCCACTTCGCGTCGCGCTGTTGCTCCGACAATGCCACACATAAATTCTGTCCTTCAATATCAGTTGAGCTTTATGTACAGCTCGGATATTCGCGAGCCAGCACAGCTTTGACTTGTTCTGCTAATTTTGGAAAGTCTTCGTGGATGGTATTCCAAACCACTTGTAAATCCACTTTGAAGTATCCATGGGCTAGGGCATTACGCATTTCGTAAGCCACACCCCACGGTATCTCTTCGTGTCGTTTAATAAATTCCGGATTGTGTTTGCGTACGTTATTGCAAGCTTCACCGATAATTTCAAAATTTCGAATTACCGCATCCTGAGTTTTCTTATCATTAAGAAACCCCGTTTCATCCATGTCTTCTACATACGTTTCGACAAGATAAATTGCTTCAATTATGTGCTGCAGATATTCTGGCACACGCAATTTATCCTGCTTTCTCATACTGGCACCGCTTCCGCTAATACTTTATCGCGAAGGCTATCCGGTAAGGCCCGAGGAGTTAATACATCAACTTCGATACCGATCAGCTGACGCAGCTCATAACGAATCGCGCCAATATCCATCATTGTGGTTTTGTCGGTTGGATCCACCAAAAGATCTAAGTCGCTTTCTTCTGTGTCGTCACCATGTAAGGCAGAGCCAAACACGCGAACTTGGCTAATGCGATGACTCAAAGCAATTGCTCTGATTTGATCCCGATATAGATTCAAAGCCTGTGATGGTTTCATAGTTTGTCATTCATGATTTTTTTGTCGGCCGTTTCCAGCCGTCGATGTTGCGCTGTTTGCCGCGCGCGACGCCGAGTTGTTCATCGGGCACGTCGGTGGTGATGACCGAACCGGCCGCAATGGTGGCATTTTTGCCGATCGATACCGGCGCGACTAGCGAACTGTTCGAGCCGATAAAAGCGCCGTCGCCGATTTTGGTTTCGAATTTATTGACGCCATCGTAATTGCAGGTGATGGTGCCGGCGCCGATGTTGGCTTTTTCGCCGATGGTGCAATCGCCGACGTAAGTCAAATGATTCACTTTGCTGCCGGCGCCGATATAGGTTTTTTTGGTTTCGACGAAATTGCCGATGTGCGCATTCGGCGCGAGTTCGGTGCCGGGGCGCAGACGCGCGAACGGACCTATCACTGCGCCGATGCCGATTGTTGCGCCGTCGATATTCGAATGCGATTTGATTTCCACGCCGGTGGCAATTTCCGCATCGCGTATCACGCAATTGGGGCCGATATAAACGTTATCGCCCAGCGTGACGTCGCCTTCGAAGACGCAGTTGATATCGATAAAAACATCGCGGCCCGTTTGCAGCGAACCGCGTACGTCGATACGCGCGGGATCGGCGAGCGTGACGCCGTTCGTCATCAATTGTTCGGCAATATTTTTTTGATGATGGCGTTCGAGCTCGCTCAATTGCAGGCGATTATTGACGCCCTG
>DASXYH010000282.1:0-4412 GCA_036502545.1 Spongiibacteraceae bacterium | reverse complement strand
CGGTACCGACCAATTTGATGGGCTCGATGCGATAGGCTTCTTCGGCAATGGTGCCGTAATCGGCGGCCTGCAGCGATAATTTCTCGTTAACGCGATACAGCAAATCGCGCAAACGGCGCGCTCGCGACAGTATCGGCGATTGCTGTATCGAAGTCGTTTGCGCCAGTGCGCTTTCAATAAAAATTTTCAACGAGCGTTGGCGCGGATCGGGTGGATACGGAATATCGTTCAAGCGAGCGATCAATAACACGCAGGCATCGTAAATTTTTGTTTCCAGCTTTTTGATCGGCTGATTGTAATCTGCTTCGCGCAGTTCGTGCTGACGCTGCAATAATTGCTCAAGCTGAAAAATATCGAGCGACAGTTTATATAGCCGCGCGCCGATATCGTGTAGCAAGCGCAAGGCATCGTGCAATTGCTGCACATCGCGTTCGGCTTGTCCCGATAGCCGCAGCCCGAGCGTGATACGGCCGCCCATCACAGTTTCCTGTTGCGAGAGTTTTTCCATGATGGCGTTGAGCTGGCGCTGCCGATCTTCCAGTACCGGAACCAGCGTGGTGCCATCATAACTGACGTAGCGAAACGGAAATATTTTTCCGGCGGCGAGCACATGTTGCGCGAGTAAAATCTCGCACACCTGATTTTGCAGACGTTCGTAATCGATCAGCAGCCTGGCGCGATCGGGCGTCAAGCGGCGAATTTCATTGACGCATACGCTGAGCTGCATCGCCGCATCCTGCAGCGGCATATCGCGAATCAGTTGGAAATCGGCCAATTTCCAAAAGCGAAATGGCTTGAGCCAATTATTAAAATAAACGGCGCCCTGTTGACGCTGCAAAATATCCTGCGTGGCCGCATAAGTCAGCTCATCGACCGGCAATAACTGATCGGCGTTGAACGTCAAGCCGGCCGTGCGATAATCGCTGCAGGTGGTCAGCTTCGCCACTTCGTCGCGCTGCCGTAACAGCGATTGCGCAGCATCCTCTTTCGACAAAATGCCGCGTTGGATGTTGGCGGTAACGCGTTCGATGCGTTCGCGTGCGATCGGCGGTTCATCGCGGCGCGGTGTGGTTTCGGCGTCCCAGCGGCGTTGTAATTCGCGCGCAAAATTGGGGTCGATGTTTTCGTAATAATGCCGAATCAGTATCGGCAAATCGTCAACCAGACCGCCTTCGATACGATCTTCCAGATTTTTTGCATTTGCATCGTGCGCGGCGTTATCGAGTTGGCTGCGCAATATCAGCATGTTTGCGAAAGTAGCGCTGCCGGCGATCATCGCATAGTAACGATCGTGCTCAATCAGCGTTGCGCGCAATAATTGCGCATTGCAAAGCTCGATGCGCGCGGCGAATTTCTGCAATTGCCGATTGGCCTGTTCGCTCAGCGCATTGGCGATCATTAATAGCGGCCGCAGCTTTGGTGATGCCGACGATAATGCGTTGCCGACGCGGCGCATAATCCAATCGCGTCCGGCAATACATGCTGAGAATCGCGCGCCAATGCTTGTCGATAGAAAACCAAAACGCAATACCGGCAGCGTCGCCTGGGTGGCGAGATCCGCCGCTAAAATGCTGGTGAATTGATTGCGGGTACTGTTTTCCAGCAACGGCAGACTCAGCGTTAACCGGTACTCGCCACGAAATAAATTCTTGAAACCGGGCAATAATAAGAATGAATTGTTAGTGTGCGATGTCAAAGTAATTTGCTGTGGTGCCTTTAGCGCAAGCACTTCGCATAATTGGGTGACGAAGGTAAATAGCGCGGGCTGTTGCAACGGCGCCAGCTCAACGCTGAAATCGCGTTTCTTCTCGATGGGTAAAAAAGGCCGAAGCAACACGACCGCCAATATCAAAAGTGTCGACAGCGGTAGTAAATAAACAGTCGCGCTAAAGATAATCGGTGGCGCCGTCAGCAAATAGGCAAAGTGCACCAGAAAAAACAGAAACAGTGCAGCGCCGAGCAAAGCGATAGCCGTGTAACCGATCAACGTACTTATGCAGCTCGCGGTGGTACCGATCACCGCCCGTGTATATGTCGGCGAGTTTGCGGAATTTAGTTGCTGCGCGGAAAAAAAACTGAGTGTCTCGGGCTGTGGGTTTGAATTTATTTGTGATGGCGAGAATAAGGACGCAGTGTTTTGGGTTTCGGCGGCGATCGGTGTCGGCACCGCCCGCGCGCTGACACCGAGCATCAGCAGGCGCTTGCAATATGTTGTCGCTACGGCTGCGTCGACGTTGCGTTTCACCGTGACAATCTTGCCGGCGATGAGCTGCTGCGCTTTGGCTTCCGGCAATTTCAACTGCTGCTGCAATTGCGCTAACACCGTGCCGGCATCGAATCCCTCCAGCACAGTGCCATCGGCAATCACGTTAAATTGCTGGCTGCTCATCCCAAACCGGTCCATCGCGCAAATGTGAAAATAAGAATAGCGGATTGTTGCCGGGTTGCAGGGAAAGATGTGTCGCTAATTAAAGGAGCTTATGGCAGCGGTCGGGGCGGCTGCGGTCGCCTTTGCCGCAGCCGGTTGCAAATTACCAAGGATGTTGCGGTGCTATTGAATACTGCCGAGAAAATCCCGCTTGCCGATTTCGACGCCGTTGTGGCGCAGCAAGTTGTACGCGGTCGTCACATGAAAATAGAAATTCGGCAGCGCGAAGGTGAGCAGATAACTCTGGCCTGTGAATTTTGCTTCATAAGTGCCGAGCTTAAGCAAAATATCCTTTTCTTCGGAGCCGTCGATTTGCGCCGGGTTCAAGGTGTTCAAATAATCGATGGTTCGTTGCACGCGCGCAATCAGTTCGGCCATGGTCTGTTCGCTGTCTTCGAACACGGGCGGTTGCTGCCCCGCCAATCGCGCCGCGCAACCCTTGGCATTATCGGTGGCGATTTGTACCTGCTTGCTCAGCGGCATCATATCCGGAAATAAACGGCTGCCGGGCAATACCGTTGCATCGATTTTCTTCGCATCGCTGAACGCAAT
Organism: Spongiibacteraceae bacterium; assembly: GCA_036502545.1. Taxonomy (GTDB): domain Bacteria; phylum Pseudomonadota; class Gammaproteobacteria; order Pseudomonadales; family CAMLJR01; genus CAMLJR01. Next base: position 1,432 of record DASXYH010000282.1, on the reverse strand, counting down.
GCCCTTTTCAAGCAACGCTTTGAGATTGCCGAGTATATGAATAAAATTGGTGACGGAAACTCGATACATGGAAAGCGACATTGTTTGTCCTCCAGAGTGACTATTGAGCTAAAAACCGGTGGCAGAAGCCACCGGCAGTAGAAAAGCGCGGTTAACGACTCTCGACGGTGCAAGCTGTGAGTAAATGAAATGAATACAACTCACGTATTGCGGGTGGCCTGTTTCGCCTTCTTCTCGGCGCGCTTCTCTTTCATACTTTTATCGGATTTTTTCTTTGTTTCTTTCTTCTTGTCCATGCCTTTACTCATGATGTTCTCCTGCAGTGAATAGAACTCGATTAAAGCTCTTTAATAAAAACTTTCGAGTTGCGTTGATAATTATAAAACGCTTGTTTTTGCACAGGTAACTGTTCCAGAGTAGCCTGCACAAAACCCTGTTCCTGAAACCAGTGCGCGGTGCGCGTGGTCAGAATGAACACTTTGCTCAGACCGAGACTCGCCGCTTTGGTTTCGAGTGCGGCAAGTAAACGTTCACCGCGATCAGCGCCGCGGTAATCGGCATGTGTCGCGACGCAAGCGATTTCGCCGCTGCCATCCTCCGGATAAGGATACAGCGCCGCGCACGCGATAATCATACCGTCGCGATCGATCACAGTGAATTGATTGATTTCCTGTTCGAGTAACTCGCGTGAACGTTTGACCAATTTGCCCTCGGCTTCGAGCGGCCGAATGATTTCGAGAATGCCGCCGACATCGTCAATTTGCGCGGTGCGAATCTGCTCGTATTGATCCTCGGTGATCAGCGTACCGGCACCGTCGCGCGTGAACAGTTCCTGCAATAACGCGCCGTCATCAGTGTAGTTGATCAGATGCGAGCGCTTCACGCCGTGCTCGCAACTTTGCACGAGCGCCTGCAGCACACCGAGCAAATGCAGATTGGCGCAGGTCGACAACAGCGGCTTCACCTGCCGCAATTCGGCGAAACGAATCAGTGAGCCGTGCGCATCGAGCAAGGTGGCATCGTCGAAAGCAATCAGCTTATCGGCGTGCAACGACACCGCCGCCTGCGTCGCGACATCCTCATACGACAGATTGAAAACTTCGCCCGTGGGCGAATAACCGATTGCCGAAAGCAGCACGATGGCGCCGGCCTGCAGCAGCCGATTGATCGCCTCGGTATCGATTCTGCGCACTTCACCGGTGTTGCAGAAATCGACGCCATCGTGAATACCCATCGGCTTGGCGATAACGAAGTTGCCGGAGCAGACGCGAATCTGCGCGCCGTACATCGGCGAATTCGCCAGCCCTGTCGTCAGCAGCGCTTCGATATGCGCGCGCAGACTGCCGGCCGCGTCTTTCACGCATTCCAGCGTGGCGGCATCGGTGATGCGCAGATCTTTATGAAAACGCGGCGCGATACCGCGCAGCTGACA
>DASXYH010000281.1:0-4340 GCA_036502545.1 Spongiibacteraceae bacterium | reverse complement strand
CGGCGTAATTGGGTCGACCGCCATCCGGCAGTCCCCATACGCGATGCCAATCATCGATGAAGTTATCGAGCACGCCGCCGTTGTAAGAAATCCACGGCAGCATAAGACCGACTTCCCAATTGTCGCCGAGGCCATAGCGCGCGCTGATTTCGTAGCGCTGCGATTCGCCATCGAGCACAAGATTTTCTGAGCCGCGCTGAGAGCGCACAAAATTATTCGCAACGTCGACACCCAGCCGCCACAGTATTTTATCTGACGGGAGAATTTCACCGGAGCGCATCGCCGGTAAATTGAAGCGCTGTATAAGAGGCGCACGATCACTCAGCGCGAGCGGCTCATCGAGCAACGAATCAGCGCGAACCTCAAAATTAATAATCATACAAGCAGCCGCAAGGCAGGCGGCTTTATAAAAGCTTGTATTTCGAATCGAATGAAAGAATGGCCTCACCGCAAACTCCATTATCGTAAACGTCGCTGTAGTATAGCCCGCACGCATTATTTATAGTTGTTATGGCGAGTTGCTGCACCGCCACTTATAGCAAGCGTCGAGCAAGTGTCGCGGCCGGGAAAGCCCGCACTATTAGCGCGGAGGATCGTCGCAAATGGCAAGTCGAGCGGCGTATTTGTTGGCGCCACTTCGATTTGATGCCGGGAACGTATAACAACTCGAACTACGCAGCTATAATCGGTGCTTCAATTTTTGGCCGGAGATTTACCATGCGTCTTGCGCTGCTCGCCGCTTGTCTTTGTACGCTGCTGTATGGCTGCGGCCAAAAAGGTCCTTTATTTATTCCAAGCGACGACACGCCGCCGTCGAATTCTCCATCGCAACCGCAATAACGCAGGCCTTTGATGACCAGCTTTTTTGAATTTCGCAGCGGCGAATTATTTGCTGAAAACGTTGCGGTGCAGGAAATCGCGCGGCGCTATGGCACCCCCGCCTATATCTATTCGCGCGCCTATCTCGAACAACGCTTTAACGCTTACGCCAACGCACTCGCGAATCGGCCGCATTTAATCTGCTACGCCGTCAAAGCCAATTCGTCGCTAGCGGTGTTGAATGTGCTCGCGCGTCTGGGTGCCGGTTTCGATATTGTTTCGATCGGTGAACTTGAGTGTGTGCTCGCCGCCGGCGGCACACCCGCAAAAATTGTCTTCTCGGGCGTCGGTAAAGCGGTAGCCGAGATGCAGCGCGCACTCGCCATTGGCATCCGTTGTTTTAATGTCGAAAGCGCCGCCGAACTTGAGCGCCTGCAGCAAACTGCAGCCGCGATGAATTGTATTGCGCCGATTTCATTGCGGGTCAATCCGGATGTCGATGCCAATACGCACCCCTATATTTCAACCGGCCTTAAAGACAATAAATTCGGCATTCCAATCGATGCAGCGCGTGCGGTATACCGCCGCGCGCAACAGCTCGCGCACGTAAAAATTATCGGTGTCGATTGCCATATCGGTTCGCAACTGACCGATACCGCGCCGTTTCTCGATGCGCGCGCGCGCGTGCTCGCGCTGATCGATGAACTCGCCACCGATGGTATCGCCATCGAGCATCTTGATCTGGGCGGCGGTCTCGGCGTGCGTTATCGCGACGAGCAGCCGCCGGAGCCCGATCAATATATGCAGCAGGTATTAAACGCGCTGGGGTCGCGGCAGCTGCAACTGGTATTCGAACCGGGTCGCTCGATCGTCGCCAACGCCGGCCTGCTATTGACGCGAGTTGAATATTTGAAATGCAGCGAACACAAAAATTTCTGCGTGGTCGATGCGGCGATGAATGATCTGATTCGCCCGGCGCTGTATGAAGCATGGATGGACATTCGATCAACGAAGGCAACAGTCGGTACGACCACGCGCATTTACGATGTAGTCGGTCCGGTGTGCGAAACCGGCGATTTTCTTGGGAAGGAGCGCGAACTCGCCGTTATGGAGGGCGATTTACTCGCCGTGTTTTCCGCCGGTGCGTATGGCTTTAGCATGAGTTCCAATTACAATAGCCGAGTCCGCGCTGCCGAAGTAATGGTCGATGGCGACCGCTTTTACCTGGTACGCGCGCGCGAAACAATCGCCGACTTAGTGCGTGGCGAGTCCGTCCTGCCCTGACGCCAAAAGCTGATCGAGCAGGTATCGAAACCACGCTCAACCTAGCGCTCGCGGCGAAGCGCACGACCGGAATGCGAGTGATGTTGTTACGCTTTACCAAAATGCATGGGTGCGGCAACGATTTTGTCGTGCTCGATCTGATCAGTCAGCGTTTCATTCTGAAAGATCGCCACGTGCGCAAGCTGGCCGATCGCCATTTCGGTATCGGCTGCGACCAAGTGCTGGTGATCGAAGCGCCGGGGCGTCCCGATGTCGATTTTCGTTATCGTGTTTTTAACGCCGATGGCGGCGAAGTGGAACAATGCGGCAACGGCGCGCGCTGCTTCGCGCGTTACGTGCGCGATAAACGCCTGACCGGCAAAGACGACATTCGCGTCGAAACCAAATGCGGCATCATCGAATTGCAGATCACGCGCAATAAACAAGTGCGCGTCGATATGGGCACACCGATTTTGACGCCGCGGGAAATTCCTTTTATCGCGGCCGAGCGCGCTGTCACCTATGCGCTCGAAGTGAATGCGCAAAATTATGAAATCGGTGCGGTGTCGATGGGCAATCCACACGCAGTGCTGCTGGTCGATGACGTAAACATTGCGCCGGTGACAACGCTCGGCGCGCAAATCGAAAAGCATGCGCTTTTTCCGCAGCGGGTAAATGTGGGCTTCATGCAAGTGCTATCGAGCAGCGAAATTAATTTGCGCGTATTCGAGCGCGGCGTCGGCGAAACGTTGGCGTGCGGCACCGGCGCCTGCGCCGCGGTTGTCAGCGGTCAATTGCGCGGACTGTTGGGGCAGGAAGTGCAAGTCAATGTGCCGGGCGGCAGCCTGAGCATCGAGTGGCGCGGCGAAGGTCGGCCCGTTATGATGACCGGACCGGCCAGCACCGTGTATGAAGGGCAAATTCAACTATAACGGGACCTCCTTGTGGAAGCTTTCGATAAAAATTCCGTAGATCTGAATCCCGAACAAGTGGCCGGCTATTTACGTCTGCATCCGGATTTCTTCTTGAAACGTCCGGATTTATTGACCGATATCGAGGTAGCACATCCCGCCGGCGGCGCCGTGTCACTGTTGGAGCGGCAGGTATCGATTTTGCGCGAGCGCAATATGGATATGCGCCACCGTCTCAATAATTTGCTTGAAAACGCGCGCACCAATGACCGCTTATTCGAGCAGACCAAACAGTTGGTGCTGCATTTGGTGGAGGCTCAAACGCTCGATCAAATTGTCGATACCTTCGTCAACAGCTTGCAGCACGATTTTCAAATCGATTTCGCCGGCATTGTGTTGATTGGCAATCCCAATTTGCACCGCGGCGTGCGCGCTAGAGTGGTATCGTTAGCCGAGGCGCGCGCGCAGATCGACGGCTTATTAAAAAGCAGCAAAGCCGTGTGCGGCGTACTGCGTCCCGAGGAAGTGCAATTTCTGTTTCCGGATCATACGCGGCAAATCGGCTCCGCCGCTGTGGTTCCGCTCAGTTACGGCAATCCGCTCGGCGTTCTCGCGATTGCGAGCACCGATGCGAATTATTTCCGCTCCAGCATGGGCACATTGTTTCTCGGCTATATCGCCGAGGTGCTGAATCGATTGCTGCCCAAACATTTGAAGCAGACATTCTGATTATGGCGGGGCTTGCAGAATTGCCCCCACTCGCGCAACTTCGCGATGAATTTCTCGGCTATTTGCAAACGATACGTCGGCTTTCGCCGCACACCGTCGAAGGCTATCGCCGCGATCTCGATTTATTTACCGAGTTTTGCAGCGAACGCAATCTCATCAGTGCCACCGCGATCGACGGCGCCGATGTACGCGGCTGGATCGCGCAGATACGACATCATCTCGGCGCGCGCAGCGTGCAGCGCGCGTTATCGGCGCTGCGCAGTTTTTACAAATACTTGCAGCGTACGCATAAACTCGATTGCAACCCGGTAACCGGTATCAGTGCGCCGAAAGCGCCGCGCCATTTACCGAAAACGCTCGAGATCGATCAAACGCAGCAACTGCTGCAAAAAAAAGAAAATAAAATAAACGGCGAGAACGATTTTATCGCGCTGCGCGACCAAGCAATCATGGAGCTATTTTATTCGTCGGGTTTACGCCTGAGCGAATTGATTGCCCTCAATGTCGCCACGATCGATTTTCATGAAGCGCAAGCCGAAATTATCGGCAAAGGCAACAAAACGCGCATCGTTCCGATCGGCAGCGTGGCGCTGCACGCCTTGCGCGAATGGCTGCCGT